>NZ_JBHWKX010000002.1:0-249565 GCF_042730885.1 Streptomyces sp. NPDC059909 | reverse complement strand
GGAACGAGTCTCGAGGGGGGGGATGCAGACGTTCGAAGACCGGGAAGGGAGGGGGGGGGGGCCGGGCCGGAGCGCGAGCTCCGGCGGGCCGCGTCGTTTCGGGCGGTCAGGGACCCACGGCCCGCGGCCGTGGCTCCCTGACCGCGTACGCGTACGCGTCACGCCGACTCGGTTACCGCCCCAGGGCGTTCGCGCATCCGGGGCGTGACGGCCCGGTTGTGGAGGTGAATTACACGAAAACACCTCGGTCTTGACATTGACACGTCAATATCTACGCGCGTCATCATGGTGCCATGCGAATCCCCCCACGGATCACCATGCTCGGCGGCGCGGCCGCCCTCGCCTCCGCCCTTCTCGTCGGCGGACCCGTAGCGGCTCCGGCGACCGCCGCCGCCACCGCGGTCGGAGACATCTGCTACTCCGACCTGCCGTCCCAGGCGTACGACACCCTCGAACTCATCGAGAGCGGGGGCCCGTTCCCGTATCCCCAGGACGGGACCGTCTTCCAGAACCGGGAAGGCGTCCTGCCCTCCCACTCGACCGGCTACTACCACGAGTACACCGTCAAGACGCCCGGCTCCTCCACACGTGGCGCCCGTCGCATCGTCACCGGACAGTCGTGGCAGGAGGACTACTACACCGCCGACCACTACCAGTCGTTCGACCTCATCGACTACGGCTGCTGACCGCCGCTCGCCGCACCCCACCCCCCACCCGTGCCGCCGGCCCTTCCCCCTCGCGGCCGGCGGCACGGCTCTTCCCCGGGCGGCAGCGCGGGTCCTCTCCGGCGGGCGCGGACCCTGCGCGCTTCCTGTCGTCCACTCCGCCGTAACGGCGAGGTCACCCGCCCTTGTCAGGCTCCCGTCGATCGGTAGTTGTCTGTACAACTCGGAGCCCGACTGATGTCCTCCCTCGTGTCCGCACCGCCGCTCTGGCTGCGCGACAACTGCCCCTGCCCGCACTGCAGGGACCCCCGCAACGGCCAGAAGCTGTTCCAGATCACCGAGCTGCCCGCCGGTCTGGCCGTCGTCGGCGTCCACGACGCCACGACCGCCGACGGAGCCCCCGCCCGCGAGGTCGTCTGGGCCCCCGACGGGCACCGTTCCGTCTACGCCGAGACCTGGCTCGGCGCCCATCTCCCCGGCCCCGGCCCCGGCCCCGGCACCGGCACCGGCCCCGGCACCGGCACCGGCACCGGCACCGGCACCGGCCCCGGCACCGGCACCGGCACCGGCCCCGGCACCGGCACCGGCACCGGCACCGGCACCGGCATCGGCCCGGGTGACGGCCGCGCCGAGGACGACAAGGAACTGTGGAGGGCCGCCGACCTCGAGGGACGGTTCCCCGAGGCCGACTGGGCCGCCTACACCGCCGACCCGGCGGTCAGGGCCGCCGCCCTCCGGAGCGTGCTGCGCGTGGGCTTCGTCCTGCTGCGCGGCGTCCCCGTCCGCGACCGTCAGGTCCTCGACGTGGCGCGGACCTTCGGGTACGTACGCGAGACGAACTACGGCGAGCTCTTCGAGGTACGCGTCGAGGCCGACCCCAACAACCTCGCCTTCACCGGCGCCCGCATCACCCCGCACACGGACAACCCGTACCGCGACCCGGTGCCGACCGTCCAGCTGCTGCACTGCCTCACCAATGCGGCCCGGGGCGGCGACTCCGGACTCGTCGACGGCTTCCACGCCGCGGCCCTGCTGCGGGCCGAGGACCCGGAGGCGTACGACGTCCTCACGCGCGTCCCCGTCCCGTTCGCCTTCGCCGACGACCGCACCGAACTTTGCGCCCACCGGCCGCTGATCGGCACCGATCCGGCCGGCCGGATCCGCGAGATCCGTTTCAACAACCGGTCCATCGGTACCCTGCACCAGCCGGCCGACGTGCTCGACGCCTTCTACGCCGCCTACCGGCGCTTCGGTGAGCTGCTGCTGCGCAGCGAGCTCCAGCTGGAGTTCCGGCTCACCCCCGGCGACTGCCTGATCTTCGACAACACCCGCCTGCTGCACGCCCGTACGGCCTTCGCCGAGTCCGGCGACCGCCACCTCCAGGGCGCCTACGCCGACCTCGACGGCCTCGCGTCCACCCTGGCCGTACTCCGCAGGAAGGAAATCCCCGCATGAACACCGCCGCGAACCCCCTCGACACCCTCGCCGGGCTCTTCGAGGGCGAAGGCAGCGCCGAGTACTTCGGCGAGGCCGTCACCCAGGCCGAGCACATGCTCCAGGCCGGGGCCCTCGCCGAGGCCGCCGGAGCCGCGCCGCACCTGATCGCCGCCGCGCTGCTGCACGACGTCGGCCACTTCCAGGGCACCGTCACCGGCCGCGACCTGATGGAGCACGGCACCGACAACCGGCACAGCCACACCGGCGCCGACTGGCTCGACCAGTGGTTCGGGCCCGAAGTGACCGAGCCCGTACGGCTGCACGTCGCCGCGAAGCGCTATCTCTGCGCCGTCGAGCCCGGCTACTTCGCTCTCCTCTCCGAGGCCTCCGTGCACACCCTCCAGGTCCAGGGCGGTCCCATGACCGAGGAGCAGGTACGTGCCTTCGAGGCGCACCCGGGGGCGCGCGACGCCGTCGCCGTCCGGCGCTGGGACGAGCAGGCGAAGGACCCCGAGAGGGAGACGCCGGGCTTCACGCACTTCCGGCCGCTGCTGAAGGGTCTGCTGCGACCGGAGGCGGCGCCGACGGGCTGACCCGGGCAGGACACCGGCCACGTCCCTCCGGCCGACCCGCGCGGTCCAGCGCGCCACCCACATGCCGACCCCGGCACCGTCGGCACCGAGGTCCCGAGCAGGGACTTCGCGACCGGACCACCCCCGTGGCTGTCCAGGCCGAGGGATGGTCCCGTCCTGAGCATCGGTGACGAGGAACGCGAGGACTGCGGCCTGGCTCATTCCAGGCTCCAGGCCGGTGGGCAGCAGATGAGCAGGCCCTTACCGCAGGAATGCCGTTGTGGTCGCCACGAACCGGTCGGCGTCGTCGAGCCAGGGGTAGTGGCCTGCCCCCGACTGCACGACGAGTGAGGCATCAGGGAACAGGCCGGCAAGCTCGGCCACCGACGCAGGGGGACTGTTCACGTCGAACTCCCCGGCGAGCAGCAGTACGGGGCCCTCATGGGCGGCGAGCGCCGCACGAGTGGACTCCGGGTCGAAGGCGCCCTCGGCCGCGAAGTGAGCGACGGCTTCCTTGTTGCTCGGCGGGCCGGCCGCGGGGTGATTCTGCGCCGCGGCATCCCACCGGCCCCAGAAGAAGGGTGCGATGGCCTCCCAGTCGCTGCCCGTGCCCTCGGTAATCGCCTCCAAGGCGGCGAACGCCGCCGGGAACCACGGTTCGCCCTTCCTGAGCTGCGCAAGCTCGCGCCGCGTCGCTCCGTCGACCGTGATGCCGACGGCTGCGGAGCCGGGGGTGATCAGGGCCAGCTTGCCGATGTTCTTCGGGTACCGGGCCGCGTACTGCACCGCAATGTTCGTGCCGCCGGAGTGGCTGAGCAGGTCCATCCGGGCGAGTCCGAGGTGGTCGCGCAGGGCCTCGACATCGTCGACCAGGTAATCGCAGCGGTAAGAGGCCGTGTCTTCCGGTATCGCGGATCGGCCGGTGCCGCGGAGGTCCAGAAGGACCAGCCGGCGGTGTGCGGACAGGCCGCCGAGGTCACCGAGGTAGAGGGCGTCCGTGGGGCCTCCCGGGATGCAGACGAGCGGGTCGCCGGCCCCGTGTATGCGGTAGGCGAGCTGGGTGCCGTCAGGTGCGGAGAAGGTGGGCATGACCTGGACCCTGTCAGAGATAACCAGGTTATACAACCTGGTTATGAGGGCAGGGTTCGGGTATACAACCGAGCTATGGCAGGCGAAGAGGACACGCATCAGAACCCCGAGACACTGACGGAGGAGCAGGCCGAGCGGATGCTCGCCGACATCAACGACGTCATCCGCGCAGGCGAGGAGATGCGGAAGCTTCGCGCCGAAATGATCAAGCTGTTCGCCGGCTTCGGCTGGACCCAGGACAGAATCGCCCAGCTCACCGGCATGAGTCAGCCCGCCGTGTCCAAGCAGGTGGCGAAGTACAAGACCGGCGAGTCACCGGCCCCGATGGGACTGTCCCTCGACCAGCACGACATCCCATGGCTCGAAGGACGTCTGTGGGGCCTCGCCGAGGAAATCTCCGAGACCTTCGACGACACCGCCCGCTGCACCCGCTACGTCAACGCCATCGCCCGGGGGAAGAAGCGCTTCACGCCCCAGAACGTCGATGAGCTGCGACGCCTCGTCGAAGAGGACCTGAGACTGCACCGGGCAGAGATGCCTCACAGCTACCAGGACGCGTACGACAAGATCAGCCGTGGTCTCGATGTCCCTTCGAAGGTCACCACCACCGCATCGGCCTCCATGCGGCGCACCCTCGCTCGCCAGCTCCAGCGCAACCGGCTCCGAGGGGATTCCTGAGCCTTCGATCTTGGCGCGTGGTCAGTCAGGGCCCCGCCCCCCATGCGGTTCTCACAGACGGTCCTTTGCCCGAGCGAGATCAATAAGGACCGGACGAAGATCGCCGATCCCCGGATCGGTTCGCAGAGCTCGCTCTCAGTGAAAAGCGGCACGGAGTCCCTTCTGGGAGTTGCCGGGCCGCGACGAGGAGGTCGTCGCGTCTTCGGGCGAGGCAGGGAGCCCCGGCTCCGCCCCGGGCACCCCAACGTGTGGTCCCCGAACCGGCGGCGGGGCGGGCCCGCCCCTGACGGACCCGTGCCGCGGAGGGGGTCAGCGGCCCAGCCTGCGCCCCAGCGCCGTCGTCGCCGTCGAGCTCTGCATCGTGAACGCCACCGTCCCCGGCAGATAGCGGTCCTGGGACCATTCGACCGGTGCCCCCGTCGGATCCGTCGAGTGGCGCCGCTCCCGCAGCAGTGACTCCCCGACCCGGCACCCCAGCAGCTGTGCGTCGTCCTCGTTCGCCGGCACGAGGTCGATCATGTGCCGGGCGTCCGCGAACAGCACGCCGTGCAGTTCGAGTGCGGCCGAGTGTGAGACGGTGTCCAGGGGCATCGCCGCCACCAGCTCCCCGATCCGCTCCGGATAGGTCGTCCGCTCCACCATCACCGGCGCGTCCGAGAGCGTGCGAAGCCGCCGCACCCGGTACACGACCGAGCCCTCCGGCAGCCGCAGCTGTTCCGCCTCCTCCTCGCTCGCGACCACCCGGTCGAGGGCCACCACACGGCCCCCCGGCTCCTCGCCCAGCGACCGCGCCCAGCGGGTGAACGACCGCAGCTCACCGAAGCTGTGCAGCCGCGGCCCGCCCAGCACCACCCGCCGCGTCCCGCGCCGCGACGTGATCAGCCCGTCGGCGCGCAGCGCCGCGAGCGCCTGGCGGACCGTGCCTCGGGACACGCCGTAACGGCGGGCGAGTTCGTCCTCGGCGGGCAGCTTGGCCCCGGAGCCGTACTCGCCTGCCGTGATGGCGGTCCGCAGATCGGCGGCGACCTTCAGATACAGCGGCGTCCTGCCCGGTCCTTCGCTCACGCGCACACCCTGTCATGCTCCCGTGTCATCGGACCAGCGAGCTCAACAGCTCGGGATCCACCTCGTCCAGAGAACCCGCCAGCGTAACCCCGTCGGCCTCGGCGAGGGGTTCGGTCGACGGCACCGCCAGCACCCGGCACCCCGCGGCGACCGCGGACGCCACCCCGGCCGGGCTGTCCTCGACCGCGACGCACTGTGCCGGATCGGCCCCGAGCGCCGCGGCCGCCGCCAGGTACGGATCGGGCTCCGGCTTCGTCCGAACGGTGTCCTCGGCGCCGAACAGCGCGTCGAAACGGTGCCCGTCCAGCGTCCCCGCGACCTGTTCGACGACCGCCCGCGGCGACGCCGAGACCAGCGCCGTCGGCACCTTCCGGGCGCGCAGTGCGGCGAGCAGCCGCAGCGCGCCCGGGCGAGGCACGGCGGCCGCCGCGATGCGCGACGCGAAGTCCGCGCCGAGCTCCGCGGCGAGTTCCCCCTCCGGTGCCTCCAGCCAGCCGTGCAGCATCGCCGCGGTGTCCCCGACCGAGCGGCCGGTCACAGCCGTGCGCCGCCCGGGGTCCAGCACACGCCCCCGCTGTACGGCCGCCGCCTCCACGACGTCCAGCCAGACCCGTTCGGTGTCGACCAGGGTGCCGTCCATGTCGAACAGCACTCCACGCAGTGCGGTCACTCGGCGCCGCCACGGGTGACCAGGACCGGCCGCTCCTGCGGGCGTACGGACACGGCCGCGCCCGGCGTGAGGCCGGCGGCCGTGTGCGTCGCCACGTCCGCCTTGACGGACGTGCCGTCGGGGAGCGCGACCTGGACGCGTGTGGTGGGGCCGTGGAAGGCGGTGCCCGTGACCCTGGCCGTGCCGGACGCGTCCACGACGACGTCCAGGGCCTCGGGCCGGATCAGCGCGTGCACCGGGCCGCCGGGCGCGGGCGCGTCGCCCTCGACGGGCAGCCGTACCCCCAGCACCTCCACGAGCCCGCCGTCGACGGCATGCCCCGGCACCCGGTTCATGGTGCCGATGAACCCGGCGACGAAGTCCGTCGCGGGGCGGGCGTACAACTCGGTGGGCGCGGCGCACTGTTCGAGCCTGCCCCTGTTCATCACCGCGACCCGGTCGGCCATCGACAGGGCCTCCTCCTGGTCGTGCGTGACGAACACGGTGGTGATGCCCAGCTCCAGCTGGAGCCGGCGGATCTCCTCCCGCAGGGTCACCCGCACCTGTGCGTCGAGCGCCGACAGCGGCTCGTCGAGCAGCAGCAGCCGGGGCCGCAGCGCCAGCGCCCGGGCCAGCGCGACCCGCTGCTGCTGGCCGCCGGACAACTGGTGCGGGAAGCGGCCGCCGTGGCCGGGGAGTCCGACGAGCTCCAGCAGCTCGGCGGCGCGCGCCCGCCGCTCGGCGCCCCCGACCCTGCGCATGCGCAGGCCGAAGGCGACGTTGTCGGCGGCGGTGAGGTGCGGGAAGAGGCTGTACGACTGGAACACCATCGCGGTGTCACGCCGGTTGGCGGGCACCGGCACGAGGTCGTCGCCGTCCAGCAGCGCCTGCCCCTCGTCGGGGTGCTCGAAGCCGGCCAGCACCCGCAGCGCGGTGGTCTTGCCGCAGCCGGAGGGACCGAGCAGGGCGAGCAGCTCGCCCGGGGCGACGTCCAGGTCGAGGCCGTCGAGCGCGACGGTGGGACCGAACGTACGGCGCAGCCCGCGCAGTTGCAGCGCGGCGCCGGTGCGGGCGGGCGCATCGAGGAGGGTCATCGGGAGGTCTTTCCTTGAGAGGTACGGGACGGGCCCCGGCGACTGCCGAGCGTGGTCAGCGCCAGCAGCAGGACCCAGGTGAGCAGCAGGCTCAGAAGGGACACGGCCACCGACAGCCGGGCGTCCGCGCCCGAGGCCTGCACGATCCAGACCGCGAACGGCTGGAAGCCGAGCAGCGAGGCCACGGTGAACTCGCCCAGCACCAGGGCGAGCGTGAGGAACGAGGCGTTCATCAGCGCGCCCCGCAGATTGGGCAGCACCGCCGAGACGAGCGCCCGCGGCCACGACGCCCCGCAGTCGCGCGCGGCCTCCACCAGGGTGCGTACGTCGACGGAGCGCAGCCCCGCGTCCAGCGCCCGGTACACGAACGGCAGCGCCATCACGGCGTACGCGAGGACGAGGACGAACGGGAAGTCCGGGTTCTGCACGGCCACGAACGTCCGGTACAGCGGCGTCGTGGACAGTTTCTCCGGGCCCCAGCGCAGCACGGTCCCGAGCCCGGCGGTCAGCGCCACGGGCGGAACCACCAGCGGCAGCGTGCACACGACGTCGAGCACCGGGCGCAGCCACGGAGCCGCGAGCCGGGCCGCGACCGCCGCGGGCACCGTGATCAGCAGCACGAGCGCCACGGTTGCCGCGGCCAGGCCGAGGGAGAGCAGCAGACTGCCGGTGAAGCCGGGCGCGACGACGATCCGGGTGTAAGAGGACAGAGTGAGACCCTGCCCGGGGACGTCCAGTGTGAACACGGCGGAGGCGACGAGCGGCACCAGGAAGTACAACCCGGCGACCAGCAGCACGGCCGGGCGGGTCAGGCGAGCCATCGGGTGCTCCTTCGCTGCAGCGGCAGATGAACGGCCATCACCAGCGCGGCGACCAGCACCATGTCGAGGCTGAGCGCGAGGGCCACGTTCTCCTGGCCGACCAGGACGTTGCCGGAGAGCGCGTCGGCGATCTGGAGGGTGACGAGCGGCACCGAACTGCCGGCCATCGCCGCGGCGGTCGCGTACGCCGAGAAGGCGCTCCCGAAGAGCAGCACGAACCCGCCGAGCAGCGTGGGCAGCAGCACCGGGACGCCGACGTGCCGCCAGTACTGCCAGGTGGAGGCGCCGCAGTCCTGGGCCGCCTCCCGCCACTGGACGCGCAGTCCGTCGAGCGCGGGCGTGACGGTCAGCACCATCAGCGGGACCAGGAAGTACAGGTACGTCAGGGCCAGTCCCCCAGAAGCTGTAGAGCGACCAGCCGTGCTCGCCGAGACCGAGCCGGGTGGTGAGGACGCCCGCGTTGCCGAGGGTGGCGACGAACGCGAACGCGAGTGGTACGCCGCCGAAGTTGGCGAGCACACCGGACGCCGTGAGCACGCCTTCGCGCAACGCACGGCTTCTCGACGTCACCACTGCCTGGGCGAGCAGCAGTCCGAAGAGCGTGCCCGCGGCCGCCGTGAGCGCGGACAGTTTCACGCTGCCGAGCAGGGCGGTGCGGTAGGCACCGTCGACCGAGCGGCTCAGATTGCCCAGGCCGTACGAGTCGTCGACGGTGAACGCGCCGTCGGCCATGGCCAGGGCGGGCAGCCCGAAGGCGACGGCGACGACGAGGAACAGCGGCAGCGCGGACAGCCAGGCCCAGGAGCGACGGCGCCCGGGGCCCGCGCCCGCGCCGGCGGCCGGCGCGCTACCGGCCGAGGCGCGGGCGGGGGAGTCGAGCAGGGTCATCGGCGGATCACCCGGAGACGGCCGCGGCCCAGCCCTGCGCGAGGGTCTCCTTGGCCTTGGCGGTCTGCTGCTCGGTCGGGAACTTCGGGGTGCCCTCGACAGCGGGCAGCGCGGCGGCGGCGGCCTTGTCGATGCTGCCGTCGGCCTCCATGGCCGGCATCAGCACGGGCCTGGCATGTCCCTTGAGCCAGAGGTTCTGGCCCTCGGCGCTGTACAGGTACTCCTGCCAGAGGCGGGCGGCGGCAGGGTGCGGGGCGTCCTTGTTGATCGCCTGGGCGTAGTACTGGGCGTAGACGCCGTCGGACGGGACGGCGACCTTCCAGTCGATGCCCTTGGCCTTGAACTGCTCGGCGTAGCCCGAGTTGAGGTAGTCCCAGTCGATGCTGATCGGGGTCTCGCCCTTCTCGACCGTGGCCGGGGTGGACTCGACGGGGTTGTAGTTGCCGTTCTTCTTCAGCTTGCCGAAGAAGTCGATGCCGGGCTGGATGTCGTCGAACGAGCCGCCGTTCGCGAGCGCCGCCGCGTACACGCCGCCGAAGGCGGAACCGGACTTGGTGGGGTTGCCGTTGAGGGCGACCTGGCCCTTGTACTCGGGCTTGAGCAGATCGGCGAAGGTCTGCGGGCAGGCCTTGACGCGCTTCGCGTCACAGCCGATGGAGACATAGCCGCCGTAGTCGTTGAACCAGCGGCCCTGTGCGTCACGCTGCGTCTCGGGAATCCTGTCGAACGCGCCGACCTTGTACGGGGCGGTCAGCCCCTGCGCCGCGGCGGCCTGCGCGAAGGACGCACCGAGGTCGAGCACGTCGGGGGCGCGGTCCTGCCCCTTGCGGGTCTTCACCGCGTTGATCTCGTCCTGGCTGGAACCGTCCGGGTTCTCGACGTTCACCTTGATGCCGTACTTGGCGGAGAAGCCGTCGATGAGCGCGCCGTAGTTCGCCCAATCACGGGGAATGGCGATCGCGTTGAGCACGCCCTCCTTCTTCGCGGCGGCGACCAGGGCGTCCATGCCGCCCACGTCGGCCGCGGTCGCGGCGGTCGCGATGTTCTTCCCGTCGGCGGTGGTGGACGAGCCGGTGGGCGCGGCGCCACAGGCGCTGAGCGTGAGAGCGATACCGAGAGCGCCGACGACGGCGGCGGCGCGGGCAGGGATGGTCACGCGTACTCCATGGGGACTACGAGGCGGGGCCGAAGCTGTATGGACAACTGCTGTCCATACAACTCCGTCATTACGGGGGCTGCCGGTGTCCCGACGGTGAACACGGAACGTCGCCCGCGATGCGATTGCCGGGCGCCTCGGGGGCAGGGGGCGTTGGTGCCCCCGTACCGACGGTGGGCCGCCCGGGTGTCCGTCCTCAAGCGCCGGACGGGCTTGGAATGTGGCGGCTGCCGGTGCTGCCGGGCGAGGCGCGAGGGGCCCAACGTCCCACGCCCGTCAGGGCGTAGGAGGAGGGGTTCGGGGCGGAGCGCCGAGGGCCGGCCCCGCTGGGTCCCGCCCCACGCCGGTTGGGAAAGGGGGCGTGGGGACGTAGCCCCGACACCGCGGTCCGGGGCGGAGCCCAGGGAGCTGGGGGCGGAGCCCCCAGTTCGGGAAGGGGCAGGGTGGGGAAGAGGCCCGCCACAGGCGCCCCCCACCGAACATGGCCGGCTCACCATGCGCGGCCGGGGCAGGCGAGGCCCGGCCGGATCGGCGAAGTCCGGTCGGGTCCGCCGGCCCGTTCGGGCGCCCGACGTGTCCGCCGGACCGGGCCCGGGCCCGCCGGGGCACCAAGTCGCCTGGCCGCCGGGCCTGCCAGGCCCGCCGGTTTCGCTGGTCCGGGCAGGTCGGCAGGTCCGCCGGGTCCGACAGGCCCAGGCCCGGCCAGGTCCGCCAGGTCCGGCGTGTCCGCCGGGCCGGGGCTAGTGCGTTCGGGGGACCGTGGACTCCAGGCGGCGGCGGGCCTGGGGGTCCTCGACGTACTCCACCGCCTGCTCGGCGGTGGAGTACGCGTACCCCTCCGGGTCCTCGTCCGCCAGGATCCGCGCCAGCGCCTCCACCGCCCGCGCATCCTGACGCATCGCCAGTCCCCGCGCCGCCTCCGCCTCGATGTCCGGCACCTGGTCCGTGAGCCGGGCCGCCAGGGCCTCGCGGATCTCCGGGCCGTCCGCCTCCACGTCCGCCAGCGCCGTCGTCGCCCAGTCCCGGACCCCGTCGTCGCCGTCCCGGGTGAGCCCGACCAGCACCCGGATCGCCTCGGTGTGCTCGCCGGGCACCAGTCCGTGCAGCGCGACCGCCACGCCGAAGCGGATCTCGGGATCGTCGTGTCCGGCGTGCCGCAGAATCTCCGGCAGCGCCGCCGGATCACCCTGCTGCCCGAGCCCCGCCACGGTCGCCCGGATCAGCTCGGGCTCCTCGGCCACCCGCGCCAGCTCCCGCAGCAGCGGCACGACGCGCGCGGTGAACACCCCACGCCCCTGGGCTTCGCTCTCCGGCGACGCCGGCTCCTCGCCCGCCGCGCCCAGCCCCGCCAGCACGTCCGCCGCGAACGCCTGCCGCAGGGCATCGTCGGTCCCGCACCACGCCGCCGCGGCCCGGAACGTCTCCTCGTCCCCGCGCCGCTGCAGCACGGCCACCGCCTCGGCCCAGTCGTCCTGGTCCGGGTCCCCGCAGCCCAGCGCCCGCGCCGCGAGCTCCTCCGCGGGCGTGTGCACGCCGAGCGCCGTCTCCAGCAGCGTGACGATCGCCGCGTGGCCGGTCTGCTGCTCGACGCCCGACACATGGCCGTCGTCCCCGATCAGCTCCACGACCACGGTCACCCCGCCGTCCTCCTCGACCCGCCGGGCCACCGTCTCGTGGCCCTTGCCGCCGTCGGGCTCGGACTCGGTCAGCGCCCGCCGAAGCTCCTCCTCCACGTCGAGGTCGAGCCACCGGCGGGCCTCCGCGAGCGCCTCCTCCGTGGCCCGGGCGCCATGCCTCAGCAGGGCCCGTACGCACGACGGGGAACCGCGCCGGGCCGCCGTCACCAGCGGGGGCTCCCCGCCGGGCCCGGGCAGGTCGGGGTCGGCGCCGGACGCGAGCAGCAGGTCCGCCACCTCGGCACGGCCCTGGCGGCACGCCCAGGTCAGGGCGCGGACCCCGGCCTCCTCCTCCAGATCGGGCCGCGCCCCCGCCGCGAGCAGGGCGCTCATCACCTCGGTGTGGCCCCACACCGCGGTCCCGCACAGGGGGAGCTCATCCGCTTCGGGGCCGCTCGGCCGATCGGGGTCAGCGCCCGCCGCGAGGAGCAGGCGCACGGTGCCCGGCCGGTCCTGGGACGCGGCCAGGTACAGCGCGGTCTGTCCGTCCTCGTCGGCCGCCTCCGCCGGTGCCCCGGCCCGCAGCGCCCGGACGACCGCGTCGTCGTCGCCCTCGTACAGGGCCTCGAAGAGCTCTTCGGTCAGGTCCAGGTCCACGGCGCCGCCGCTTTCTGTGCTCATAACGACAAACCCTACGGAAGCCCCCTCAGGTGTCGCATTCGAGAATGGTCCGGCACAGTGCACACCGCGCCCGCACCCGGCCCCGGACCGGCACCCGGATGCGCTGGTGACAGGTGGGGCAGGGGAACGACACCCGCAGCGCGCCGCCCGGGGCCCGCTCGAACGCGTACGCCGACCCGGACCCGGACCCGGACCCAGCCCCGGCCCCCGACCCGGCCCCGGCCCCGGCCCCGGCCCCGGATCCCGGCCCGGTGCGCGCCACAGGACCGTGTCCGGGGTGGTCCTGCGCGTACCTCCGGTCCTTCGCGTACCGCCGCCGGCCGTTCCATCCCGCCGCCGTCAGCGGCGGCTGCTGCCCGTCGCGCAGCGCCTGCGTCCGGCCCTTCGTGTACGCCGAGTACCCCTGGGGGCTGGTGAACCACACGGACGGGTCCTCGCCGAAGACCAGCGCACGTTTCGCCAGGACGTACCCGAATTCCTCCGGGGTCAGATAGCCCAGTTTCTGGCTGGAAACCTCGTCCTCGCGGTACGCGTCGAGCAGCAGCCACCCCGCCCCGAGATAGGTCGTCACCGTGTCCGTGAGGATCTCGTTGTCGCGCGTCCCGGGGAACGAGAGCCCCAGCCGGTGCAGCAGCACATGCGTGATCTCGTGCGCGAGCGCCGCCCCGATGTCCCGGCGATGCCTGCGGAAGCGTTCGTTCAGCTCGATGAAGTACTCGGGCCCGGCAGTGAGTTCCACGCTCGCCGCGTGCGTCATCTCCCGGAAGCTCACGATCATCCGCGCCTCGGGGAGCCGGAGCTGATGCACCAGTGCACGGGCCACGCGCTGCGCCCCGAGATGCAGGTCGTCCTGGTCGGAGAAGGCCACGTCGGCCGGCGGCACGCTGCTCGAGTACGCCCGCACGCCGTCGTACGACATCCGTTTGTGCAGCGCGGTGATGGCCGCCCGCACGGTGTCGAGGTGCGGGTACCCGTGCATCACCTCGCTGCCGTTCGCCACGCCCGTACCCCCTGCCGGTGCCGTACGAAGTCGCCCTGAACGACGGTCGACCGCTCTCAACTCTACGGCGCACCGCGGGCGGACCGCGCTGCGTCCCGGGCGCCCTGTCTGGCCGAAAAGTGCGCCTTGTGGCCCCTCTCGTGGCCTCCCCATAATCCGGACCACGCGTGTTGACGGGCTCATGCCACTGCGGCGATGCCGTGTGCCATGTGCTGTGTGCCGTCCTGCGCGTCACAGCAACCCCCCACGAAAGAAGGCAGACCCTTGAACAACACGTTTGTACGTGCCCTCAAGAGATGCGTGGCCGCAGGGGCCGTCCTGCTCGCCGCGATCAGCCTCCAGCCGAGTTCCGCCTCCGCGGCCCCGCCGCCCGTCGTCGGCGGAACGCGCGCCGCCCAGGGCGAGTTCCCCTTCATGGTCCGGCTCTCCATGGGCTGTGGCGGCGCGCTCTACACCCAGCAGATCGTGCTCACCGCCGCCCACTGTGTGAGCGGCTCCGGCAACAACACCAGCATCACCGCCACCGCCGGAGTCGTCGACCTCCAGAGCTCCAGCGCCATCAAGGTCAGGTCGACCAAGGTCCTCCAGGCCCCCGGCTACAACGGCACCGGCAAGGACTGGGCGCTGATCAAACTCGCCCAGCCGGTCAACCTGCCGACCCTGAAGATCGCCGAGACGACCGCGTACAACAACGGCACCTTCACCGTGGCCGGCTGGGGCGCGACCCGCGAGGGCGGCGGCCAGCAGCGCTACCTGCGCAAGGCGACGGTCCCGTTCGTCTCCGACGCCTCCTGCCAGTCGTCGTACCCCGAGCTCGTGCCGAACGAGGAGATCTGCGCCGGCTACAACGAGGGCGGCGTCGACACCTGCCAGGGTGACTCCGGCGGCCCGATGTTCCGCAGGGACAACGCCGGCGCCTGGATCCAGGTCGGCATCGTGAGCTGGGGCTACGGCTGTGCCCGGGCCGGCTACCCCGGCGTGTACACCGAGGTGTCCACCTTCGCCGCCGCGATCAAGAGCGCGGCGGCCACGCTGTAGATCGTCGTGGCTCGTCGCGCCCGCCGCGCGGGCTCTTCGTGAGGTTCTGACCCGGGCCCTCGAGGGGCGGGGAGGTCACCCCAGACGTACGTCCTCCCCGCCCCGATCCAGCTCCAGCACCCACACCTCGTTCGCGCCCCCACGCAGCACCGGACCGGGCACGAAGAGGGACTTCTGCGGCCCCGCGGCCCAGTAGCGGCCGAGGCAGAAGCCGTTCACCCACACGAACCCCCGGGTCCAGCCCGGCAGTTCGAGACCCGCATCACCCGGGGCGGCCATGTCCAGGGTGACCCGGTAGAGGCCCGGCTCCGCGCCCTCCACCGCACGGAACGGCACCTTCGCCACCGCCTCCGCGTCCCCGAACGCCTCCAGCCGCAGCCCCTGCGCACGGAACCCGTGCAGATACTGCCGCTCGTGCAGCACACCGACGGTGATGCCCTTCGGCTCGGCCAGCCGCGGCCCGTAGTTCACCCGCCCCAGGGACTCCACCCACAGCTCCACCGCTGCGGGTCCGGCGACCGGCTCGTCCAGTACCGCGTCCTCCGCGTCGAGCAGCCCCGCCCGGACCCCGTCCACGGTCACTGTCGCCAGGTCCCGCAGCCCGCTCACCCGCAGCGGATACGGCCGCCGGGGCCCCGGGACCTCCGTCCGGTAGCGCACGATCCCCCGGTCGACACCGAGTTCCTCGAACGTCGGCGGTACGGGCGAGGCGACCTCCTCGTCCCCGAGGACCTCCAGCACGTCGGACAGCGGTGCCCACTCGCCCGCCGTCCCCTGCGCGGGCGCCCCCAACCGGGGCGGCGCGTCCGGCACATCAGGCAGCGGCCCGACCGCGTACGCCGCCAGCACCTCGCGGAACCGCCAGTACTTCTCGGTGGGCAGCCCCGCCTCGTCGACGGGCGCGTCGTAGTCGTACGACGTCACGTCCGGCAGCAGCTCGCCGCCGTGCAGATCACCGGAGCGGTTCGCACCGGCCCAGCCCGCGAAGTTCGAGCCGCCGTGCGCCATGTAGATGTTGACGGACGCCCCGCACTCCAGGATCTCGCGCAGCGCCGCCGCCGCGTCCGCCGGATCCCGGACGACGTGGTCCTTGCCCCAGTGGTCGAACCAGCCGCACCAGAACTCCATGCACATCAGCGGCCCCGCCGGCTGATGACGCCGCAGCACCTCGAAGGCCTCCCGCGCCCCTGAGCCGAAGTTCGCCGTCGCGAGCACCCCCGGCACCGAGCCGCCGGTGAGCATGTGGTCCTCGGGCCCGTCGGACGTGAACAGCGGCACCGTGATGCCGCAGTCGCGCAGCAGCTCCACGATGCGGCGCAGATACGCCTGGTCGGAGCCGAAGCTGCCGTACTCGTTCTCCGCCTGCACCATGATCACCGGACCGCCACGGTCGATCTGCCGGGCCGCGACCTGCGGCAGCAGCCGGCCGAACCACCGCTCCACCTCCGCGAGGTACGCCGCGTCGGCCGTGCGCACCCGCCGCCCGAGCGGACCGGTCAGCCACTGCGGCAGCCCGCCGTTCTCCCACTCGGCGCAGATATAAGCACCGGGCCGGACAATCGCCCACATTCCGGCCGCTTCGACCGCGTCCAGGAAACGGCCGAGCGCCTCCACGTCGTCGTACCGCCCGGACTCCCGCTCGTGCAGATTCCAGGGGACGTACGTCTCCACGCAGTTGAGCCCCATCGCCTTCAGCATCGCCAGCCGGTGCCCCCACTGCGCCTCGTGCACCCGGAAATAGTGCAGCGCCCCGGACAGCAGCCGCACCGGCCGCCCGTCCAGCAGAAAGTGCTCCTCACCCACCGCGAACTCGCTCACCGGCCCCGCCCCTCCTTGATCACGTGCCATGAGCAACCATCGCCCCCTGGCGGCATGCCGGTCCATGGACAAAGATCGGCGCTGTTTGGACGCACGAACGCCCGGAGCCCGGAGGGCAGGCTCGATGTACCACACCTGGATGCGCTACTTCACGCCCAGCCCCGTCCACCACCGTCTGGGCCTCGTCTGCCTCGGCGTCGGCCTCCAGCACGGCGCTCTGCCCACCGTCGGCCCCCGCACCCTCGACCACCACGTGGCCGTCCTCATCAGCGCGGGCGGCGGCTGGTTCCGCGGCACCGACGGGCGGCGCGTCGCCGTGACCGCCCCGGCCGTGCTCTGGCTCACCCCCGGCGTCCCGCACCACTACGCCCCCGACCCGGCGACCGGCTGGGACGAGAGCTTCGTCGACTTCGCGGGCCCGGCGACGGCCACGTACACCGAACTCGGCTACATCGAGCCCGACCGCCCGGTCGTCCCCCTCTCCGACGCGTCGCCCGCCCGCTCGGCCGTCGGGCGCATCGCCCGCGCCGCCCGCCGCGGCAACCCCCTCCTCGAGGTCGAGACCGCCGCCGCCGTCCATGAACTCCTCGTCGCCCTGCGCCGCGCCCGCGCCGACATGAGCCCCGACGGCGACCCCGTCCTCCACGCCCTCGCACGCGACGCCTTCCAGCCGCTGACCGTCGCCGAACACGCCGCCCGCCACGGAATGACACCCGCCGAACTGCGCACCGCCGTCCGCCGCGGCGCCGGCTGCAGCCCCAAGGACTACCTCCTCGGCATCCGCCTGGGCCGGGCCAAGGAACTCCTCGCCGCCACCGATCTGCCCGTCGCCGCCGTCGCCCGCCGCGTCGGCTACGACGACCCGGCCTACTTCTCCCGCCTCTTCACCCGCCGTGTCGGCACCGCCCCGATCCGCTTCCGCGAACAGCAGGGCCGCACCGTGCCCGGGGGCTGGAGCAACCGCATTCCGGATCCTGATCGTCCACCGATGATCTCGGCCCGCCCGACGTAAGCTCCCTGCCCATGACCACCAGCGAGACGAACGGCGTCGACGACGCCGTCATGGCCGAGCTCACCCGGCTGCGCGAGAGCATCGACAACATCGACGCGGCCGTGGTCCACATGCTTGCGGAACGCTTCAAATGCACCCAGCAGGTCGGCCACCTCAAGGCGCAGCACCGCCTCCCGCCCGCCGACCACGCCCGCGAAGCCCGCCAGATCGCCCGCCTCCGCGAGCTCGCGGCAAGCGCCAAACTGGACCCCGCGTTCGCAGAGAAACTGCTCAACTTCATCATCGCCGAGGTCATCCGCCACCACGAGACCATCGCGGGCGGCGCGGAGACCCCGGGCGGCGCGGAGACCTCCGGCGGTACGGGCGGCGCGGCAACCGCGGGTGACGCGCGGCGCGCGGACAGCGCGGAGGGCGCGGAGGGCGCGGGCGGCGCGGACGGCGCCGGGACGGCCCGCTCATGAACCAGGTGACCGTCTTCACCCTCGGCGGCACCATCTCCGCCCGCGGCGGCGACGCCTCCCGGATGACGGGGGCCGAAGTCCTCGCCGCGGCAGGAGTCCCGGCCGCCGTCGACGTCGAACTGCGCGACTTCCGCCGCGTCCCCAGCTCCTCGCTGTCCTTCGACGACCTCGCCGCGCTCGGCGCCGAGATCGACGAAGCGACCGCCGCAGGCTCCGGCGTGGTCGTGGTGCAGGGCACCGACACCCTGGAGGAGACCGCGTTCCTGCTCGACCTGATCTGCACGCCCCGGATGCCGGTCGCGGTGACCGGCGCGATGCGCCGCCCCGACCTCCCGGGCGCGGACGGGCCCGCGAACCTCGCCGCCGCGATCGCGGTCGCCGCCCACCCGGGCTGCCGGGACGTCGGCGTCGTCGCCGTGATCGCCGACGAGATCCACGCCGCCCGCCATGTGCGCAAGACCCACACCACCTCGGTCGCCACCTTCGCCTCACCCGGCCTCGGGCCGCTCGGCCTGATCGTGGAAGGCCGGCCGCGGATGCTGCTGCGGCCCGCGCGGCCCGTGGTGGAGCGGCCCCTGCGGCTCGCACGGCCGGTGCGGGTCGGCCTCCTGACCCTGTCGTTCGGGGACCGGGGCGAACTGCTGGAGGGCGTGGACGGCCGGTTCGACGGGCTCGTGGTCGCGGCGTTCGGCGCCGGGCACGTCCCGAAGTGGCTGGTCGAACCACTGGAGCGGGCGGCAGCACGGATGCCGGTCGTGCTCGCCTCGCGCACCGGCTCGGGTGCCATGCTGACCGCCACGTACCGCGGCCCCGGTTCCGAGACCGACGTCCTCGGCCGGGGCCTCCTCTCCGCGGGCGCCCTGGACGCCCCGAAGGCACGGCTCCTGCTCCACGCACTCCTCGCGGACGGCGCGGACCGGCCCCGCATCGCCGAGGCATTCGGACACCTCACCGGCGGCGCGACGGACTGATCACCACCGCCCGGGGCCGAGGCCGCTCGGCCCACAGCGAATCCCCGTGTGCGAGCCCGCACCCATCGGGCAGCATGACACCCATGTCCGTACTGACGCGCGACGAAGCGCAGACCCGAGCCCAGCTCCTCGACGTCCACCGCTACACGATCGACCTCGATCTGACCACCGGGGACGAAACCTTCGACTCACGAACCGTGATCCGGTTCACGGCCCGGGCGGCCGGAGACACCTTCGTCGAGCTCAAGCCCGCCACCCTGCGCTCCGTCACCCTCGACGGACAGCCCGTCGACCCCGAGGCGCTCGACGGGAACCGCCTCCCCCTGAAGGGGCTCACGGCGGGCGAGCACGAACTGCACATAGACGCCGCCATGCGCTACTCCCGCACCGGCGAAGGCATGCACCGCTTCACCGACCCGACCGACGGCGAAACCTATCTGTACACCCAGCTCTTCATGGAGGACGTCCAGCGCGTCTTCGCCGCCTTCGACCAGCCCGACCTCAAGTCCGTCTTCGAACTCACCATCACCGCCCCCGAGGACTGGACGGTCCTCGCCAACGGCATCACGACGCACCAGGGGCAGGGCCGCTGGACCGCGGCCCCCACACCGCTGATCTCCACCTACCTCGTCGCCGTGGCCGCCGGCCCCTGGCACTCGGTGCGCACCGAGCACGCCGGGCTGCCCTTCGCCATCCACTGCCGCCGGTCGCTCGCCCCGTACCTGGACGCCGACGCCGAGGAGATCCTCGACATCACACGCGCCTGCTACGACCGCTACCACGAGAAGTTCGAGGAGCCGTACCCCTTCGACTCCTACGACCAGGCCTTCGTCCCCGAGTTCAACGCCGGCGCGATGGAGAACCCCGGCCTGGTCACCTTCCGCGACGAGTTCGTCTACCGCTCCGCCGTCACCGACACCGAGCGCCAGACCCGCGCCATGGTCATCGCCCACGAGATGGCCCACATGTGGTTCGGCGACCTCGTCACGCTGCGCTGGTGGGACGACATCTGGCTGAACGAGTCCTTCGCCGAGTACATGGGCTACCAGACCCTCACCGAGGCGACCCGCTTCACCGACACCTGGACCGACTTCGGGATCGTGCGCAAGGCCTGGGGCTACGACGCCGACCAGCGCCCCTCCACGCACCCCGTCGCCCCCGACCCGGCCGCCGTCCCCGACACCGCCTCCGCGATGCTCAACTTCGACGGCATCTCCTACGCCAAGGGCGCCTCCGCCCTGCGCCAGCTCGTCACCTGGCTCGGCGAGAAGGACTTCCTCACCGGAATCAACCTCCACTTCGCCCGCCACCGCTTCGGCAACGCCACCCTCGCCGACTTCATCGACTCCCTCGCCGAGGCCACCGACCGCGACGTGCACCGCTGGGCCGACTCCTGGCTGCGCACCACCGGCGTCGACACCCTCACCCCCACCGTGGCCGAGTCCGACGGCACCTGGCGGCTCGACATCACCCAGGACGGCGGCCGCCCGCACCGCATCGCCGTCGGCGCCTACGACCGCGACCCCGTCGACGGACGCGGCCTCGTCCTGCGCGAGCGGTTCGAGACCGACGTCCCGCAGAGCGAGCCCGTGACGGCACGCCCCGGCCGCCGCCCCGACCTCGTCGTCCTCAACGACGGCGACCTCACCTACGCCAAGGTCCGCCTCGACGAGGCGTCCCAGGAGCCGGCGCTGCGCAGCCTCTCCGGCGTCCCCGACCCCCTCACCCGGGCCGTCCTGTGGAACGGCCTGCGCGACATGGTCCGGGACGGGGAACTCGAGCCCGTCACCTACCTGGAGACCGCCCGCGCCCACCTCCCGCACGAGGCCGACCTCGCCATCGTCCAGGGCGTCCTCGGCTTCGCCGCCACCCACATCGCCGACCGCTACCTCACCCCCGAGGCCCGCCCCGCCGCCCTCGCCCTGCTCACCGGCCTCACCCGCGACCTCATCCGCCGC
Organism: Streptomyces sp. NPDC059909; assembly: GCF_042730885.1. Lineage (NCBI taxonomy): Bacteria > Bacillati > Actinomycetota > Actinomycetes > Kitasatosporales > Streptomycetaceae > Streptomyces > Streptomyces sp. NPDC059909. The sequence continues at coordinate 228,896 of NZ_JBHWKX010000002.1, read as the reverse complement.
ACCGAGGACGGCCGGAGTCCCGGGCTGCGGCTCACCGCCGTACGCCACTTCATCGACGTCGCCGCCCAGCCGACCACGCTCCAGGACTGGCTCGGCAGCGGAAGCGTCTCCGGCGGACCCGAGCTCGACCCCGAACTGCGCTGGCGCATCCTTGCCAGGCTCGCCGTACTCGGCGCCACCGACGAGACCGAGATCTCGGCCGAACTCGACCGCGACCCCAGCGCCACCGGCCAGGAAGGCGCCGCCCGCTGCCGCGCCGCCCTCCCCACCCCCGAGGCCAAGTCGGCCGCCTGGGCCCGGCTGTTCGACTCCGACGACCTCTCCAACTACCTGTTCACCGCCACCGCCCAGGGCTTCTGGCAGCCCGAACAGGCCGAGCTCGTCAGGGAGTACGTCCCCCGCTTCTACCCGGCCGCCGTCACCGTCGCCGCCCGCCGCGGCCCCGCCATCGCCGAAGCCGCCGGACGCTACGCCTTCCCCGTCCACGCCGTGGACACCGAGGCCCTCCGCCTCGGCGAGAACTGCCTCCGCGACACCGACATGATCCCGGCCCTGCGCCGCAAGCTCGTCGACCAACTCGACGACCTGCGCCGCGCGCTGGCGATCCGGGAGGCAGTACCCCTTTCGGGTTGAGATCACCCCGGTCCGAGGGCACACCGCCCCCGCCGACGCCAGGCTGGGGGCATGACCGTCCCGCCCCTCGCCGGAGGGGCCGCAGGGCCCGACGCCCTGCGGCCCCTGCTCGCCGTCGTCCTCGACGCGCTCAAGGAAGGGGCAGTGGCCCGCGGCGGGCCACTGCCCCCGGGCGGACCCGACGAACTCGGCAGAGCCATGTGGGAAACCGTCACGCCGGTCATCCCCACCGACGGCCGCGGCGCCGAGGAAGCACTCCGCACCCTCGTCCAGGCCCTGGCCTACGGAGCGGCCGACCCCGCCGACCCCCGGTGCGCCGCCCATCTGCACACCCCGCCGCTCGCCCTCGCTGTCGCGGCCGACCTCGCCGCGTCCGCGCTCAACCCCTCCCTGGACTCCTGGGACCAGGCGCCCTCCGCATCCGCCCTGGAAGCCGAGGTCACCCGCGCCCTCGCCACCGAGGTGTACCCCCGCGGCCCGCACCCCGACGCGCTCGTCACCACCGGCGGCACCGAGGCCAACCAGCTCGCCCTCCTCCTCGCCCGCGAACGCCACGGCACCGTCCAGGCCGTCTGCGGCGCCCACACCCACCACTCGATCACCCGCGCCGCCTGGCTCCTCGGCCTGCCCAAGCCCGTCACCGTCCCCGCCCCCGGCGGCACCACCGACCTCGCGGGCCTCGACGACGCACTCACCCGCCTGCACGGCCCCGTACTCGTCACCGCCACCGCCGGCACCACCGACACCGGCCGCATCGACCCGCTCCAGGACATCGCCGGCCTCTGCGCGCGACACGGCGCCGAACTCCACGTCGACGCCGCCTACGGCGGGCCCCTGCTCCTCAGCAGCCGCCACCGCGACCTGCTGCGCGGCCTCGACCGCGCCCAGTCCGTCACCCTCGACCTGCACAAAATCGGCTGGCAACCGGTCGCCGCAGGCCTCCTCGCCGTCCCCGACAGCGCCCTGCTCGCCCCCCTCGCGCACACCGCCGACTATCTGAACCCCGACGACGACACCGAAGCCGGAATCCCGGACCTGCTCGGCCGCTCGCTCCGCACCACCCGGCGCCCCGACATCCTCAAGATCGCCGTCACCCTCCGCGCCCTCGGCCGCAGCGGCCTCGCCGCTCTCGTCGACCGCACCATCGCCGCCGCGCACGACCTCGCCGGCCTCATCGACAAGCACCCGGCCCTGGAGCTCCACGACCGGCCCGTCCTCTCCACCGTCCTCTTCCGCCCGCGCGGCGCGAGCGACCAGGCCGTCGCGGACATCCGCCGCACCCTGCTGCACCAGGGCCGCGCCGTACTCGGCCGCGCCCACGCCGACGGCCGGCTCTGGCTCAAAGCCACCCTGCTCAACCCCCACGCCACCCCCGGCGACCTCGAAACCCTCATCGCACTCGTGGAAGGCAGCACCCCCCGATGACCGGCACGCCCGCCCCTGGCGCCCAGCACGTCGACCAGCCCCACGACCTGGTGGGCATCGGCATCGGGCCGTTCAACCTCTCCCTCGCCGCCCTCGCCCACGGGCTGCAATACGGAGAAGGGGCAGGAGGCCTCGCCGCCACCTTCTACGAGCAGCGCCCCGCCTTCCACTGGCACCCCGGCCTGCTCATCGACGGCACGACCCTCCAGGTGCCGTTCCTCGCCGACCTGGTGACCCTCGCCGACCCCACCAGCCCCTGGTCGTTCCTCAACTACCTCAAGGCCCGCGACCGGCTCTTCCCCTTCTACTTCGCCGAGAAGTTCCACATCCAGCGCGCCGAGTACGACGCGTACTGCCGCTGGGTCAGCGGCCGGCTCCCCGGACTCCACTTCGGCCACCAGGTCGACGCCGTCCGCTGGAACCCCGAACGATCCCTCTTCGAAGTCGACTTCACCCAGCTCGACACCCACGGGGGAGCGGAATCACTCGGCCGCGCCTACGCCCGCAACATCGCCCTCGGCATCGGCACCGAGCCGTTCGTCCCCGACCCGCTGAAACCCCTCGTCGAGGCTCCCGGCGTCCCCGTGGTCCACTCGGCCGACTACCTCGAGCACCGCGGGCAGATCCTCGCCGCCGACCACATCACCGTCATCGGGTCAGGACAGTCCGGCGCCGAGGTCTTCCTCGACCTGCTGCGCGCACGCCCCGCCGGCGCCGAGAAGATCCACTGGCTCGCCCGCACCGAAGCCTTCGCCCCCATGGAGTACTCGAAGCTCGGCCTCGAACACTTCACCCCCGACTACACCCGCTACTTCCACGCCCTGCCCGAATCCGTACGCGACGGACTCGTCCCCCAGCAGTGGCAGCTCCACAAGGGCATCGACGCCGACACCATCGCCGCCATCCACGACGAGCTCTACCGCCGCACCCTCCACGGCGGCTGGCCCGACGCCGTCCTCACCCCCGGCGTCCAGGTCCGCACCGCAGGCCGCGTCGCCACCACCAAGGTCGAGCTCCACCTGGAGCACCTCCAGCAGGGCACCCGCTCCCGCCTCACCACCGACGCCGTCGTCCTCGCCACCGGCTACCGCGAGCGCCCCCTCGACCGGATCCTCGCCGGCCTCGACCCCTACGTGCGCCGCGACTCCTCCGAACGCCCGCGCATCGACGACCAGTTCCGCCTCGTCATCGACCCGTCCGTCACCGGCTCGGTGTACGTCCAGAACGCGGAACGGCACACCCACGGAGTCGGCGCACCCGACCTCGGCCTCGCCGCCTGGCGCAGCGCGACCATCCTGAACTCGCTCACCGGCAAGGAGCACTACCCGCTCCCGCGCCGCACCGCCTTCACCAGCTTCGGCCTGGAACGGCGAGAGGCGCCCGGCATTCCCGGCCAGGCGCCCCCGCTCACTCCCCTGGAGGACCGGCGCTAGAAACCGGCCCCGGGGACCCGCTGGAAGACCGGGACCCCGTCCCGGGTCAGCTGCCAGCCCACCGACGCGAACGCGGCCGGATCCACCGTCCCCTGCGCCTGCACCCACTGGATGATCGTGTTACGGATCTCGTCCGAATTCGCCCACAGCTGCTGGGCCCTGGCGACATGCGGAAACGCCCCGCCGCCACTGGCCCGGTAGTTGTTCACCGCCAGCACGAACTGCGCCGCAGGATCCAGCGGCGCGCCCTCGAACGACAGATTCACGATCCTCGACCCGGCCGGCTTGGCTATGTCGATCTCGTACGTCAGTCCGGACACGGCGTCGTAGTTGTAGTCCGGGATGCCGTCGGCGTTCGTCAGCTTCGCCGTGTCCACCGGCGCCCCCGCCGGAGTCTGCACGTAGTACCGCGCCGAATACTCCAGATAGTCCTTCAGCTGCGCACCGGTCAGCAGTCGCGCCTCCAGCGTGTTCTCGAACGGATACAGCCCCGCCGCGTCCTTGATCGTGACCTGCCCGGCCGGAATCGCCGCCGTACGGGAGAAACACGACGCCTGCGACAGGACCGGCAGCGCCGCGTGAGGACCGCCGGCCAGCGCCGCCTTCACCGTCACCGCCTGGACATGGTTGATCAGGTCGATGATCGGCTCGTCCTTCCACGGCGCATCGGCCGTCGCCATCGCGGCGGTGGAGGTACCGATGACCTGGTTGACGTACGCGACGACCTTCTTGTGCTCGTCACCCAGAAGCCCGGCGATCTTCGGATCCTCGGCCACGGTGTTGGAGTTCAGGACCTTCGCGCCCACCTTCTCGACCGTCCAGCGGCCCTTCTCCCACACCAGGTCGAAGTCGAAGAGGGTCAGCCGCTGACCCCACTTCAGCGGCTCCGACAGCACGACCTGCTTGCCGGTCTCCTTGTTCGTGACGAAGTACTCGACGATCTCCGTGTGCGCGTGCCCGACGAGAATCGCGTCGATGCCCGGCACCTGCTCGGCGACGAGAGCGGCGGCGTTCTCGATGTACGGGAGCTGATCACCGTACGAGGACGTCCCGCTCGACCCCGAATGCGCCGACACGACGACGACGTCCGCACCCATCGACCGCAGCTTCGGCACCCACTTCGCCGCCTGCTCCTCCAGGCCGGGGAACACCATCTTCCCGCTGACATTGGCCTTGTCCCAGATCGCGATGCCCGGGTTCGTGAGCCCGAGAACCGCGACCCGCACATCCCGGCCGTGCGGGGTACAGAGGCGGTGCATGCTGTACGGCGGGAACGCCGGGCGCAAGGTCGTGGCGTCCAGGGCGTTCGCACCGAGCAGCGGGAAGTCGCACTGCTCCTCGAACTTCCGCAGCACCGGGATGCCGTAGTTGAACTCATGATTGCCCAGCGCCGCGGCGTCGTAGCCGATCGCGTTCATCGCCTGGGCCATCGGGTGGACCGGGCCGCTGCGGGCGGTGATCGGGTCGACCTTGGCGTAGTAGTACGACAGCTGGGTGCCCTGAATGGTGTCACCGGCGTCGATGAGAAGGGTGTTGCGCCGCCCCTTCTCCTTCCTCACCTGGTCGACCAGGGTCGAGATCTTGGCCAGGCCCACATCGTTGCGGTTCTTGTCGTCGAACTCCTTGTCCGTGAAGTAGTCCCAGTTGAAGACGTTGCCGTGCAGATCCGTCGTCCCCATCACCGTGAACGAGTACCGCTTGGATTGCCCTCCGTGACCATGTGCCTCGGCGGGCCCGGCGACGCTCCCCGCGACGGCCATCCCGGCCCCCGCGGCGGCCGAACGGCCAAGGAACGTCCTGCGATTCAGCGGCATGTGATCTCCCTCGTCCAATGACACAACGCGCGTAGATTCTGGCGCAGCACGGCCACATGCGAAAGTGATTCGAGGACAACGACGAGGGAGCGCACCGTGAGCAGCGACACCGCAGCACCCGCACCCTACGGAACGCCCGAGACGCCGCGCGTCGCGGTCCGCGGCGAAGCACGGCTCGAGGTCGACCCGGAGATCGCCAGGATCGGCGTCATGGTCAGCGCACGCGGCAAGGACCGCCGGGCCGCCCTTGAGGACCTGACCCGCCGCAACGGCCAGGTGCTCGACCTGATCAAGTCCTACGGTGACGCGGTCGAGAAGCTGGAGACGGGCGCCTTCTCCATCAGCCCCGAGCTGACCCAGCACGGGCGCGGCGAACGCGTCCGCGCCTACCACGGCCGCGTCCACATCACCGCGGTGCTCGGCGACTTCACCGCACTCGGCGAGCTCACCACCCGCATCGCCGACCTCGAACTCACCCGCGTCGACGGCCCCTGGTGGTCCCTGCGCCCCGACTCCCCGGCCCACGGCGAGGCCCGCCGCCAGGCCGTCCACGAAGCCGTCCAGCGCGCCCGCGAATACGCCGAGGCCCTCGGCGCCCGCCTCGCCGCCCTCGTCGAGCTCGCCGACCTCGGCGCCGAAGCCCCCATGGCGTACGGCATGCCCCAGGCCCCCGGCGCCATGCGCGCGGCCGCCTTCGCCGGCGCCGCCACCGAGGCCGCCCCCGCCCTCGACCTCGAACCCCAGCGCCAGACCGTCTACGCCCAGGTGAATGCGCGCTTCACGATGACGCCGCCGCAGCTCTGACACGCGGGGAACACCACTGCCACCGCTGTCCGGGGGTGTTCAATTGCTCAAAAGAGCGCCCCCATGCACAATTCAATACTTGTCAATAACCCTTCACATAAAGGTTGTTGAGTAGTCATGTGCAGCCGATTCTCTACCCGCCGGTAAGCCATAGGCTCGCATCATGCGCCGAGCAAAAATCGTCTGCACACTGGGTCCCGCCACCGAGGCATACGACCAGATCAAGGCACTGGTCGAAGCCGGAATGGACGTTGCCCGCTTCAATCTCAGCCACGGCACCTACGCCGAGCACGAGGAGCGCTACCAGCGCGTCCGCAAGGCATCCGACGAGATCGGCCGCAGCGTCGGCGTCCTCGCCGACCTTCAAGGCCCGAAGATCCGCCTCGGACGCTTCCGCGAAGGCCCCGTACTGCTTGAACGCGGCGACGAGTTCACCATCACCGTCGAACCCGTCGAAGGCGACCGCCACACCTGCGGAACCACCTACTCCGGCCTCGCCGCCGACGTCACCACCGGAGAGCGCATCCTCGTCGACGACGGCCGCGTCGCCCTCGAAGTCACCGCCGTCGACGGACCCCGCGTCCGCACCACCGTCGTCGAAGGCGGCGTCATCTCCGACCACAAGGGCCTCAACCTCCCCGGCGTCGCCGTCTCCGTCCCGGCGCTCTCCGAAAAGGACGTCGACGACCTCCGCTGGGCGATCAGAATCGGCGCCGACGTCATCGCCCTCTCCTTCGTCCGCAGCGGACGCGACATCGAAGACGTCCACCGCATCATGGACGAAGAAGGCCGCCGCCTCCCCGTCATCGCGAAAGTCGAAAAACCGCAGGCCGTCGACAACATCGACGACATCGTCGCCGCCTTCGACGGCATCATGGTCGCCCGCGGCGACCTCGGCGTCGAAATGCCCCTGGAGCAGGTCCCGATCGTCCAGAAGCGCGCGATCAAACTCGCCAAGCGCAACGCCAAACCGGTCATCGTCGCCACCCAGATGCTCGACTCGATGATCGACAACTCCCGGCCCACCCGCGCCGAGGCCTCCGACGTCGCCAACGCCGTCATCGACGGCACCGACGCCGTGATGCTCTCCGGCGAGACCAGCGTCGGCAAGTACCCCGTCGAAACGGTCAAGACCATGGCCCGCATCGTCGAAGCCGCCGAGGAGGACATCCTCACCAAGGGCCTCCCGCCCCTGACCGAACGCAACAAGCCCCGCACCCAGGGCGGAGCCGTCGCCCGCGCAGCCGCCGAAATGGGCGACTTCCTCGGCGCGAAATTCCTGGTCGCCTTCACCCAGTCCGGCGACACCGTCCGCCGCCTCTCCCGCTACCGCTCCCCGATCCCCCTCCTGGCCTTCACCCCCGACCCGGCCACCCGCTCCCAGCTCACCCTCACCTGGGGCGTGGAGACCTTCCTCGGCCCGCACGTCGACTCCACGGACGCGATGGTCGCCCAGGTCGACGAGATGCTCCTGAAGATCGGGCGCTGCGAGAAGGGCGACACCGTGGTCATCACGGCCGGCTCCCCGCCCGGCGTCCCGGGCTCGACGAACCTGGTGCGGGTGCACCACATCGGCGAGGACGACAGCCCGAAGTAGGGGGGTCAGTACTTGGGGCCGACGTGGGCGTCCATGAGGGCGACGGATTCCTTGCGGGCGACGGAGATGTTGAAGGGGTCGCTTCCGCGGGCCAGCGTTGTCCACCGGACGCCGACCTTGTCCAGGGCGTCGGTGAGGAGCCCCCGGATGTCGTCCGACTTGTTGGAGAAGAAGTACCGCGGGTACTCGTAGCGCTTGCGCTCGCCGCCGACCACTCTGGTGGTCCAGTTGGTGATCCGGCATCCGTCGGAATGGATGAGGCCTCGGATGAACTCCCACGGATGGGCGTCCACGATCTCCTGCTGCCAGGGCTCGAGCGCGATCTTGCGCTCGTGCTTCTTGCCAGGCCCGTGTTGCGGGAACATGCACCAGAGGTGGTTGGAGTACACCTTTACGTTGCGGCAGCCCGTCCTGCGGACCCGGCAGACCGAGTTGTCGGGAAAGACGTCCTGCATCGCCGTCTCACACTCGTCCATGAGGCCGGGCCAGTCCTCGGCGCAGGTGATCACGAGGTTGGGTACGCGGTGCCCCGAGTACTGGATGATGTGCCCGTCGCCGAGATACAGGCCGAGCAGATAGGCGTATGCGGGCTCGTCCAGGTCTCGCCCGTCGCACCGGGGGCACTCGGGATCGTGCCTGCCTGGGCACTCGCCGCGCTGCGCTCGATCCTTGTGTTTCCAATAGCCGACGGTGCCGATGGGTACCTGGGGCCGGCGAGCAACGTCCGCGTTCCTTGCCCCGCCCCGCAGCAGTGACAGAGCCCTCTGTCGTACATCAGTGCCGTGGAAGTTCATACGACCACTCTGGGCAACTGATCGTGCCGCAGGGTGGCAAAAAGCGGATGTTCACGAGAACGTGGACATCCGCTTTCGATCGGTGTGCCGGGTATGGGATTCGAACCCACACGTCCTTTCGGACAGAGGTGTTTGAGACCTCCGCGTCAGCCAGTTGCGCCAACCCGGCCGGATTACCGCGTGCAGCATACCGTGTGCGCGTTGACCAGGCCCACTAGGTAGGCTCAGGGGAAGCAGTACCCCGCCCCGTACCAAGGAGTACCGTGACCGCCCCCGAGCCCGAGTCGCCCCAGCCCGCCGCCGACGACAACAACACGTCGCACGTCCCGCCGCTGACGACCCGTGTCGTCATCGCCGAGGACGAGGCGCTGATCCGCCTCGACCTCAAAGAGATGCTCGAGGAAGAGGGCTACCAGGTCGTCGGCGAGGCGGGTGACGGGCAGAAGGCCGTCGAGCTCGCCCGGGAGCACCGGCCGGATCTGGTGATCCTCGATGTGAAGATGCCCATCCTGGACGGGATCTCCGCCGCGGAGAAGATCGCCGAGGAGTCGATCGCGCCGGTCCTGATGCTGACCGCGTTCTCGCAGCGCGATCTCGTCGAGCGGGCCCGGGACGCCGGGGCGATGGCGTATCTCGTGAAGCCGTTCAGCAAGAGCGATGTGGTGCCGGCCATCGAGATGGCGGTGTCGCGGTTCGCGGAGCTGAAGGCGCTGGAGACGGAGGTCGCGGACCTTGCTCAGCGGCTGGAGACGCGGAAGCTGGTGGACCGCGCGAAGAGCATTCTGCAGACGCAGTACGGGCTGACGGAGCCCGCCGCGTTCCGGTGGATCCAGAAGACGTCGATGGACCGCCGGCTGTCGATGCAGCAGGTCGCGGAGGCGGTCATCGAGGACGCCGAGGAGAAGAAGGCCGCGAAGGGGCAGTAGCCCCAGCTGTACGTGCGCCTTACGTGCATACGAGGAGGCCCGCACCCCCTGCCGGGGGGCGGGCCTCCTCGTATTTCCGTGGGCTCAGTCCTCGCCGAGGTAGGCCTTGCGGACCGACTCGTCGTGGAGCAGGTCCTGTCCGGTGCCGGTGAGGACGATCTTGCCGATCTCCATGACGTGGCCGTGGTCGGCCAGCGAGAGCGCGGCCTGGGCGTTCTGCTCGACGAGCAGGATGGTGGTGCCCTGGGCCTTGAGCTCGGCGATGGTCGCCATGATCTTCTGCATCATGATCGGGGAGAGGCCCATCGACGGCTCGTCCAGCATCAGCAGCTTGGGCTGGGACATGAGGGCCCGGCCCATCGCGAGCATCTGCTGCTCACCGCCGGAGAGGGTGCCCGCCGCCTGCTTGCGCCGCTCCCCGAGGATGGGGAAGAGGTCGTAGGCGCGCTGGACGTCCTTGGCGATGCCTTCCTTGTCGCTGCGGAGGAAGGCGCCGAGGAGCAGGTTGTCCTCGATCGTCATGCGCGGGAAGATGTGCCGCCCCTCGGGGGAGTGGGCGAGTCCGAGCGAGACGATCTGGTGGGCGGGGACCTTGCGCAGTGACTTGCCGTTGAACTTGATCTGGCCGCCGACGGGCTTGAGGAGCCCGGAGAGGGTGCGCAGGGTGGTGGTCTTGCCGGCGCCGTTGGTGCCGATGAGGGTGACGACCTCGCCTGCCTCGACCTTGAAAGAGATGCCCTTGACGGCCTCGATCTTGCCGTAGGCGACGCGCAGGTCCTCGACTTCGAGCAGTGCGGTCATCAGTCGTTCTCCTTGCCAGAGCCGGAGGCCTGGGCGGTGGTGCTGTCGTCGGCGTCGCTGTCGCCTTCGCCGTCGGTCGAGGCTTCCGGAGCGTTGGCCGGAGCCGAGTCGGCGTCGGCTTCGGTCTCGGTGGCGTGCGCCTCCGCCTTCGCGACCTCCGCCGCTTCTTCCTCGCCCGGGGCGCCGTCGAAGGGCTCTCCGAGGTAGGCGGCGATGACGCGCTCGTCGCTCTGGACGGTGGCGCTGTCGCCCTCGATGAGCTTCTCGCCCTGGACGAGGACGGCGACGCGGTCGCAGAGGTTCATGATGAACCGCATGTCGTGCTCGATGACGAGGACGGCGATGCCCTGGTCCCGGATGGCGAAGACGAGTTCCTCGGTGGCCCGGGTCTCCTGCGGGTTCATGCCCGCGGTGGGCTCGTCGAGGAGCAGCAGTCCCGGCTCGCTGGCGAGCGCGCGGGCGATCTCCAGCTTGCGCTGCTCGCCGTAGGGGAGGTTGCGGGCGAGGTGCTCGGCCTTGGCGGCGAGGCCGACGAACTCGAGTAGTTCCATGGCGCGCTCGCGCGATGCGGCTTCGGCCTTGTGGAAGCCGGGGCCGCGCAGCAGGGCGGACCAGAGGCCTTCCTTGGTGCGGGTGTGGCGTCCGACGAGGACGTTCTCGAGGACCGTCATGTTGCTGAAGAGCCGGATGTTCTGGAACGTCCGGGCGATGCCGGCCGCGGTGACCTTGAAGGACTTGGGCGGCAGGACCGTGCCCTTGTACCGGACCTCGCCCTCGGTGGGGATGTAGAGGCCGGTGAGGCAGTTGAAGAAGGTGGTCTTGCCGGCGCCGTTGGGGCCGATGAGGCCGACGATCTCGCCGCTGTTGACGGTGAGGTCGACGTTGCGTACGGCGGTGAGGCCGCCGAAGCGCATCGTCACACCGCGGGCGTCGAGGACCGCCTCGCCGGTCGCCGTGGCGGTTGCCGTAGTGATGGTCGTCATGATCAGGCACCTGCCTTGGTGAGGGTGGCGGGCGCTTCCTCGTTCTCGTGGAACTCGAGCTGGCGGCGGCGGTTGGGGATGAGGCCCTCGGGGCGGACGCGCATCAGCACGACCAGCACCAGACCGAAGACGAAGAGCTGGTAGTCACTCAGGAACTGCAGCTTCGCCGGGATGAGGAAGAGCAGGGCACCGCCGACGAGGGGGCCGCTGATGGTCCCCATGCCGCCGAGGACGACGGCGGCGAGCAGGAACGCCGAGTTCGGAGGTACGACGTGGGCGAACTGGTACTGCTCCGGGGTCACGGTGTATGTCACGTGCGCCTGGACGGCACCGGCGAGGCCGGCGAGCGCGGCGCCGAGGGCGAAGGCGATGAGCTTGACGCGGAAGCCGTTGATGCCCATGGCTTCCGCGGCGGTCTCGTCCTCGCGGATGGCGATCCAGGCGCGGCCGATGCGGGATTCCGCGCTGCGGCGGAAGACCACGACCACGATGAGGGTGACGAGCAGCATCAGGTAGAAGTAGTTGGCGAATCGGCCGATGGCGATGCCGCCGAGGATGTGCTCGGCACCGAAGTCGAAGCCGAAGATGTCGAGGTTCGGGATCGACGAGATGCCGTTGGAGCCGTTGGTGATGTCGGGTCCGGAGGTGCCGTCGAGGTTCAGCACGGTGATGCGGAAGATCTCACCGAAGCCGAGGGTGACGATCGCGAGGTAGTCGCCGCGGAGCCGCAGGGTCGGTGCGCCGATGAGGACGCCGAAGACCATGGAAGCGGTGGCGCCGACGAGGATCGCCCACCCGAACGGGAGGTGCACGCCGAAGGGCGAGGACGGTGAGCCGGAGACCATGGCCGCGGCGTACGCGCCGACGCCGAGGAAGGCGACGTAGCCGAGGTCGAGGAGGCCGGCGAGGCCGACGACGATGTTGAGGCCCAGGGCGACGGTGGCGAAGATCAGGATGTTCACGCCGATGGTCGCGTACTGGTCGTCGGACTGCGTGAGCGGGAACGCGGCCGCGGCGACGAAGGCGCCGGTCATGGTCACGTTGCGGTGGCGCGCGGTGAACGCCGATGCGCGGCTGATGAGCCCGGACTTGAAGAGCGCGCCGAAGCCGAAGCCCGCCGTGATCAGGAAGCCGACGAAGAGCTCGTCGTACTCGGTGGTGATGCCGTATGTGAAGACGAGCAGCCCGAGTGCGAGTACCGCGGTGATGATGAGGATCTCGGCGTATCCCGGGAGCTTGGGAGTCGGCGAGGGCGTGCCCGAGGCGTAGGCCGCCTTGATCGTCGTCATACGGTTCCTGCGGTTGTGCAGGAACCGCTGCCAGGTGCTGTCCTCGGGGTCGGCCGGCTCCAGCTTCGGACGCTCGTAGGGCAGAGACCGCGCTCCGATGAGGGCGGTGAGGCTGGCGAGAGCCGCGACGTAGCCGCCGGGTTCCAGGTTGACGATGCCGCCGAGCTGGACGCTGATGGCGATGACGGTGTACCAGGCGGTGGCGAATGCGGCGAGTGCGGAGAGCCTGATCGCCGGGTCGGCGCCGGCCGGTACGAGCCACCGGAGTCCCTTGACCCCGTACGAGGCGAGGCCGAAGAGCGCTGTCAGGGCGCCGCCGACGAGGACGAGCCACTGGAGGCCGCCGGGGTAGCCGTAGACGGTGAGGTCGCCGGGGAAGGCGGCGGTCCAGGTCCAGGCCATGAAGGCGGAGATGACGGTGAGGACACCGCCGGCTGTGGCGGTGGCCCGGGCGATGTGCGGGGGCAGGGCACCGTTCTTCGTGGCGGCGGGGGCGGAGGTCTGCGGGGTGTCCGCGGTGCTGGTCTGTGTGGTCATGGTGGTCACGCCCTGTCCGCGACGCGCTCACCCAGGAGACCCTGGGGCCGGAAGAGGAGCACGAGGATGAGGAGTACGAACGCCCAGGCGTTGGCCCAGGACTGGCCGCCGAGCTGCTGCATGCCGGGGATTTCGCTGACGTATGCGGCGGCCATGGTCTCGGCGACACCGAGGACGAGTCCGCCGATCATGGCGCCGTAGATGTTGCCGATGCCACCGAGGACGGCCGCGGTGAAGGCCTTGAGGCCGAGGAGGAAGCCCATGCGGAACTGGACTTCGCCGTACTTGAGGCCGTAGGCGACGGCTCCGATGGCGGCGAACGCGGCGCCGAGGGCGAAGGCGACCACGATGATGCGGTCGGTGTTGATGCCCATGAGCTTGGCGGTGTCGGGGTCCTGCGCGGTGGCCTGCATGCCGCGGCCGGTGCGGGTCTTCATCACGAAGTAGCCGAGGAAGGCCATCGAGATGGGGGCTGCGATCAGCAGGAAGATGTCACCGGTCTGGATGGTGATGTCACCGATGTGGAATGGCCCGCCGGGGATTTCCGGGAAGGTGCGGGAGGACTTGGCACCGGGGTACCACGCCCATACGGCCTGCTGGAGAGCGAGGGAGAGCCCGATCGCGGTGATGAGTGGTGCGAGGCGTGGTCCTCCGCGCAGTGGCCGGTATGCGAAGCGTTCGGCTCCGACGGCGATGGTGGTGGCGACGATGATCGCCCCGATGATCATGAGTGGCAGGGCCAGCCACATGGTGGTGCCGCTGGGGAGGATCAGCCAGACCGTGAGGGCTCCGAACCCTCCGGTCATGAAGATCTCGCCGTGGGCGAAGTTGATGAGCTGGACGATGCCGTAGACCATCGTGTAGCCAATGGCGACCAGCCCGTACATCGATCCGAGTAGCAGGCCGTTGACCAGCTGTTGCGGCAGTTCGTTCACCGCAGGTCCTCCGAAGTCTTTCGCCGGATGTGACTCCGCGCGGGGCGCCAGTTTGCAGCGCCCCGCGCGGCCAGAATGTGTTGCGGGTTGTTGATCAGCCGGTTCAGCCCGTGAAGGTACCGGACTTGACGGGGGCCCAGGCACCGGCCTTGTACGCGTACACGGTGAGCTGCTTGTTGGTGGCGTCGCCGAACTCGTCGAAGGAGACCTTGCCGGTCACACCGTCGAAGGAGACACCCTTCATCGCGTCGAGGACCTTGGCGCGGGCGTCCTTGGACTCGGGCAGCTTGCCGCCGTTGTCGTCGACGATCTTCTTCACGGCCTCGATGATCGCCCAGGCGGAGTCGTAGGAGTAGCCGCCGTAGGCCTCGTAGGCCTCCTTGTAACCGGCCTCCTTGTAGTTCGCCACGAACTCCTTGGCGGACGGGAGGGTTTCGACCGGTGCGCCGACGGAGGTGGCGAGGTCGCCCTCACCCTCCTTGCCGGAGAGCTTGATGAAGTCGGCGCTGTAGATGCCGTCGCCGCCGACGAGCGGGATCTTGGCACCGGCCTTCTTGATCTGCTTGCTCAGCGGGCCGGCCGCCGGGTACTCGCCGCCGTAGTAGACGACGTCCGCACCAGAGGCCTTGATCTTGGTGACGACGGAGGAGAAGTCCTTCGTGTCCGGGTCCACGTGGTCCTCGCCGGCGACCGCGCCGCCCAGCTTGGTGAACTCGGCCTTGAAGGTGGCCGCGAGGCCGGCGCCGTAGGTCTTCTTGTCGTCGACGACGAAGACCTTCTTCTTCTTGGCGTCGTTGAACAGGTACTGCGCGGCGAACGGGCCCTGGATGGCGTCCGTGGTGGCCGTGCGGAAGTACGAGTTGTAGACGCGCTTCTTGGTGCCGCTGTTCCACGCCGGACCCTGCGTCAGGGCCGGGTTGGTGTTGGCGGGGGAGACCTGGACGAGCTTGGCGTCGTCGAAGACCTTCTGCATCGACTCGGCCACCGAGGAGTTCAGCGGGCCGACGACGCCGATGACGTCCTTGTCGGCGACGAGCTTGGTGGCGTTCTGCTGGCCGGACGAGGGCTGGGCCTGGTCGTCCAGGGCCTCGATCTTGAAGGTGACGCCCTTGACGTACTTCTTCTCGTTGGCCTGCTTGGCGGCGAGGTCGACCGAGTTCTTGATGCCGAGTCCGAGCGCAGAGAGGTCGCCGGTCAGGGGCGCGTCGACGCCGATGACCACGGTGGTGTCGCCACCGGCAGCGGAGCCTCCGCCATTGTCGTCGCGCGAGCCACAGGCGGTGAGGGTGAGTGCCCCCGCGGCAAGTGCAGCGGTTATGGCTATGAGCGAGCGTTGACGCACTGTCTGGTCCTTTCACCTGGCACGGCGTCTCCCTTTGGAGCGCCGAGTCGAGCGCTGGAGCCTCACTGACAAGGAATCCGGTGGCGCGGTGACTGGCCGTGACTCTAAGCGGGTAAATGGGAATTCAGCACTGGTCTGCCGAGGCTGTGACGCTCTTGTTATCCCGAACGGATTTGCGGGATGGAGTGCATGACTGTTTCCCGTTTTTGGTCATGACAGCCGTGGTGGTTGCTCGCAGTAGTCGGTCACGGCCCGGGACAGGTCCCGTGCGTAGCGGTCTCCGAGGATGAAACTCTGGTCCTGTTTTGCGCGCGCATTACGCAGCGTTACATCCAGGAAAGGGAGTCCGGCATTCCGGGGCGCTCTTCCGCAGTCGTCCACGTTGATCACGATTTCCACACTGCGGGCAGACCCGGCTTTCACCGTAAAGGGAGGATTCGGGGAGGCTCCCAGCCGCAGTCCCGCCGACGGCTGTCGGATGTTCTCGACCGTGACGGGCGGGCCCGCATCGGCGGTGATCCGTACGGAGAAGCGCAGCGCTCCGTCGGGGCGGCTG
Organism: Streptomyces sp. NPDC059909; assembly: GCF_042730885.1. Lineage (NCBI taxonomy): Bacteria > Bacillati > Actinomycetota > Actinomycetes > Kitasatosporales > Streptomycetaceae > Streptomyces > Streptomyces sp. NPDC059909. The sequence continues at coordinate 213,027 of NZ_JBHWKX010000002.1, read as the reverse complement.
GGGGCCGGGGCGGCGCCCTCGTACGAGATGGAGACCATCTGCGCAGGCCAGGGGCCGGGATCGGGGCGCGGGCGGGTGGCGTAGAGGCAGGCGGAGCCCGCGACGATCGCGAGGAGCAGCAGGACGGTCAGGATGATCCGGCGGTGGCGCGCGGGGAGCGCCGCCCAGGGGCCCGCCGGCCCGCGGCGCGGCGACGGCCCGGGGGTCTCCGCGACGTACGTGTACCCACCGGGCTCCACGGGGCCGACGCCGCTCATTGCCACGGCCCGGCGGTCGGCACACCGTTCCGGTAACGCTCCGCACAGCGCTCCCCGGACTGACGGTCGATCAACGTGCCTGCGGAGTCGGGGCCGTTGCGTTGCTTCTCGGCGCGTGCGGCGTCGAGCGTTTCGCGCAGGATCTCGTACTGGGCGTTGGACAGGCCCATCGACTGGTAGTCGCCGTAGCCGCTGTCACCGTCGGTGAGGAGCTTGTGTCCCCACTTGGCGATGAGCGTGGTGCAGAGCTCCTGAGGTGAGGTGGTGCGAGGGGACGGGGCGGCGGGTCCGCCGGCGGGCGCGCCTCCGTCGGAGCAGCCCGCCAGGGCCGTGAGAACACCTGCGGCCAGGGCCGCGCGGACGGCGGCCCTGGCCGGGCGGTAAGCCTTGTGCCTCATGAGGGAACGCTAGGACCTCGCCTGCGGGGGCACAACATCCCGTGCCCGCAGGGGTTTCAGGGCAGCGCCACGAAGGGGGAGAGGAAGGCGCGCGCACCGGGGGTGTCGAGCCGGTACGTCACGTTCGTGGCGTAGCAGGGGGTGTCGCCGGTGATCGTCGTGGCGACGAGGGTGCGCTTGCCCGCCAGGGTGGCGAAGTTCGGGCCGCCCGAGTCCCCGTAGCAGGCGCCTCCGTTGCCCTGCGGGGCGGTCATGGCCAGCCGCAGCCAGGCGTCGTTCAGCGCGTTGTAGGTGACCGGGGCCTTCATCCGGACCCCGCCGCCGGGGTGGGTGTGGCCGCCGGGTCCGCGCCGGGCCTCCTGGGTGCCGTAGCCGGCGACGAAGAACGAGGTGTCGTTCAGACCCTGCGGACCGAGTGCCGCGAGCGCCCCGGCCTTGGGGAGCGCCGCCGGGGTGAAGGACCAACGGGCCTTGACCTTGGCCGCGGGCAGTTCGATCACCGAGATGTCGTGCGTGTCGGAGGCGGGCCCGGGGTAGGCCGGGTGGCTGTGCGCGGTGCCCTGGACGGCGACGGCGTTCGCGACGGCGGCCGGGTCGCCCGGGTGCTCGACCGCGGCCTTGTCGAGTCCGGACTGCACGTCCTGGTCGAGGGAGACGTAGAACTTCACGTTCGCCGGCCAGTCGGTGGTGCAGTGCGCGGCGGTCAGGAAGGTGTTCGCGTCGATCATCGTGCCGGAGCAGACCCAGTCGACACGGTCGGGGGTGGCCGGATCGCCGTCGTTGTCCCACGTGGCGACCAGGGCGCCCACTTCGGTGCGCTCGGGAGCGGGCGTGGCGTTGTACGAGTTGATGGCCGCGGACGGGATCGCGGTGGCGAGGACGGCGGCGCAGGCGGCCGCGGTGGCGGCGGTGAGCGCGGTGGTGCGTACGGCGGTCAAGAAGAACCCCTCTGCGTGTGGTGGGGACGGGCGACCTCCTGTGGGGAGAGCGACAGTGAAGCGGTGATCGGCCGGTTGGGCAAGAGGGCAGGGGGAACGCGGGTGTTGGCGGTGCCGGGTCCGGTACGGCTGGTGCGCGGGCGGTGGATTGTCGTCCGTGCTTCCCGCGTGATCGTCACTCATCCCGGCCCTGGAGGCAGGCGCGATGGCGAGTCCCACCCGAGTACGGACGGCCCCGGACATCCCGATTCGTACGGGGAGTCGGGAGCTGGGGGACGGCGACTCTCGCCGAATGCGTGACCTCACCCTGCGGCTGAACGCGGCCGGCGAGCCGGCGCCGCTGCCCGGCAATGCCGGTGCGGCAGACAATGACCGACGCGGGCCGTGCGGTGCCTGCCGAGCAGCTGATGGCCGCGCTTGATGCGGCCCGCCCCGACCGGCTCGCGTACACGACGGGGCCGCTCCCGGCCGATCTGCGCGTCAACGGGATCCCGGAGGTGTCGGTACGCGCCTCGCTCGCGGGCTCGTCGCCGTACGTCACTGCGCTGCTCGTCGCATCCGGAACCGGCACTCGGCGGAGCGCCGGAGCCCGGTCGTCGAGGGCCGGGGATACCGACCGGAGTGGGGGACGCAGCCGCAGGACCACGTCTTCAAGAAGGGGCATCCGCTGGGTGTGGTGCTGATCTCCACCGACCACGACTGCACGCTCCGGTACCCGGCCGGGACGGAACCGTCCGTCCGGGCCGGGACCAGCAGCGTCATCCTGCGGGTGAGCCTTCGGCGGAAGGGCCCGCCGGTACCGGGCACGAAGGAGCCCGTCCCGTGCCGGAGGGCGGGCGCTCGGGCCGACCGGCCGTGCGGTCAGCCGGCAGCACCCGGGACGTTGTCCGCGTCCTTGGGGCCGACGTCGCGCAGCAGGCAGGTCAGGCGGGCCGTGCAGACCCGCTTGTCGTGCTCGTCGGTGATCACGATCTCGTACGTGGCCGTCGAGCGGCCCCGGTGCACCGGGGTGGCTACTCCGGTGACCAGGCCGGAGCGGACGCCCCGGTGATGGGTGCAGTTCAGATCCACACCGACGGCGATCTTGGAGACTCCGCCGTGCAGCATCGAGCCCACCGAGCCGAGCGTCTCGGCGAGGACCGCGGAGGCCCCGCCGTGCAGCAGCCCGTAGGGCTGGGTGTTGCCTTCGACGGGCATGGTGCCGACGACCCGGTCCGCCGAGGCCTCGACGATCTGCACGCCCATCCGGTTGCCGAGATGCCCGGCGGAGAACAGCGCGGGCAGGTCGACGCCGAGCTCGGCGTACTCGTCGATGACCTCTTGCGGGAACTTAACGGTGGTCTGCTCGCCCATGGGCCCGGCTCCGTTCATGTGCGTACGTCGTCGTACGGCTGTACGTCCTCAGCTGCTGCCTGAGCAAACGCTTAGGCGGACGGCGATTGTTCCAGACGCACGACCACGGACTTGCTGGCGGGGGTGTTGCTGACGTCCGCGGTGGCATCCAGCGGCACCAGCACATTGGTCTCCGGGTAGTACGCGGCCGCGCAGCCGCGCGCGGTCGGGTAGTGCACGACCCGGAAGCCGGGCGCCCGGCGCTCCACGCCGTCCTTCCACTCGCTCACCAGATCCGTGTACGCACCGTCCGCGAGGCCCAGCTCGGCGGCGTCCGCCGGGTTGACGAGGACGACGCGGCGGCCGCCCTTGATGCCGCGGTAGCGGTCGTCCAGCCCGTAGATCGTGGTGTTGTACTGATCATGGGAGCGCAGGGTCTGCAGCAGCAGCCGGCCCTCCGGGACCTCGGGGTACTCGACGGGGGCCGCCGTGAAGTTGGCCTTGCCGGTGGCGGTGGGGAAGCGGCGCTCGTCGCGCGGGGCGTGCGGCAGGGTGAAGCCGCCCGGGTGCGCGACCCTCGCGTTGAAGTCCTCGAAGCCGGGGACGACCCGGGAGATGCGGTCGCGGATCGTCGCGTAGTCCTTCTCGAACTCCTCCCAGGGCGTCTGCGACCGCGCGCCGAGCACGGCACGCGCCATGCGCGCCACGATCGCCGGCTCCGAGAGCAGATGCGGGCTCGCGGGCGGCAGATTGCCCCGCGAGGCATGGACCATGCCCATCGAGTCCTCGACGGTCACGAACTGCTTGCCGCTCTTCTGTACGTCCTTGTCGGTGCGGCCGAGCGTGGGCAGGATCAGCGCGCGTGTGCCCGTGACGGCGTGCGAGCGGTTGAGCTTCGTCGACACATGCACGGTCAGGCGGGCGCGGCGCATGGCCGCCTCGGTGACCTCCGTGTCCGGCGTGGCACCGATGAAATTGCCGCCCATCGCGAAGAACACCTTGGCCTCGCCGTCGCGCAGCGCCCGGATGGCCCGGACCACGTCGAGGCCGTGCCGGCGCGGCGGCGCGAAGCCGAACTCCTTCTCCAGGGCGTCCAGGAAGGCGGGCGCGGGCCGCTCGAAGATGCCCATGGTGCGGTCGCCCTGCACATTGGAGTGCCCGCGCACCGGGCACACCCCGGCGCCCGGCCGGCCGATGTTGCCGCGCAGCAGCAGGAAGTTGACGACCTCCCGGATGGTCGGGACGGCGTGCTTGTGCTGGGTCAGGCCCATCGCCCAGCAGACGATCGTGCGCTTCGAGGCGAGGACCATGCCCAGGGCCCGCTCGATCTCCGCCCGGTCCAGTCCGGTCGCTGCGAGCGTCTCGTCCCAGTCGGCCGCCCTCGCGGCGGCGGTGAACTCCTCGTAGCCGTGCGTGTGGTCCCGTACGAAGTCCTCGTCGACGGCGCCCGGTGTGCCGAGGATCAGCTTGTTGAGGAGGCGGAAGAGGGCCTGGTCGCCGCCGATCCGGATCTGGAGGAAGAGGTCGGTGAGGGAGACGCCCTTGAGCATTCCCTGCGGGGTCTGCGGGTTCTTGAACTTCCCCAGGCCCGCCTCGGGCAGCGGATTCACCGAAATGATCTTCGCGCCGGCGAGCTTGGCCTTCTCCAGCGCGGACAGCATCCGCGGATGGTTCGTCCCCGGGTTCTGCCCGGCCACGATGATCAGATCCGCCTGGTGCAGATCCTCCAGGGAGACACTGCCCTTGCCGACGCCGAGGGTCTCCGTGAGCGCCGAGCCCGAGGACTCATGGCACATGTTCGAGCAGTCGGGGAGGTTGTTGGTGCCGAACTCGCGGGCGAAGAGCTGCAGCAGGAACGCCGCCTCGTTGCTCGTCCGCCCCGACGTGTAGAAGACGGCCTCGTCGGGGGAGCCGAGTCCCCGGAGCTCCTCCGCGATGATCGCGAAGGCCCGCTCCCACGTCACCGCCTCGTACCGCACCGCACCTTCCGCGAGGTACATGGGCTCGGTGATACGGCCCTGCTGGCCCAGCCAGTACCCGCTGCGGGACGCGAGATCCGCGAGCGGGTGCGCGGCGAAGAACTCGGGCGTGACCCGGCGCAGCGTCGCCTCCTCGGCGACCGCCTTCGCGCCGTTCTCGCAGAACTCCGCCACATGCCGCTTGTCGCCCTCGGGCCAGGCGCAGCCCGGGCAGTCGAATCCGTCCTTCTGATTCACCTTGAGGAGGGTCTGCGCGGTGCGCCGCACGCCCATCTGCTGCTGGGCGATCCTGAGCGTGTGCCCGATCGCGGGCAGGCCGGCCGCGGCGTGCCGGGGTGTCTCGACCTGCGGCGAGTCCTGGACCGGGTCACCTGCGGGCGGCTTGCTGGCCATCGTGCTCCTCTTCGAGCGCGGGATCGGTTCGTCGTCCACAGATCCTGTCACGCGCCACCCACAGCGGGTTCCCGCCCACCGCCGTGAGCGGCATTGTCGGTGGTCCGTGGCAGGATCGTGTGCGTGGCTGAGACAGCATCGAAGAAGACCCCAGACGAAAACCGTCCGCGCCTGCTCCTCATGGACGGGCACTCCCTGGCGTACCGGGCGTTCTTCGCTCTGCCCGCGGAGAACTTCTCGACCGCGAGCGGCCAGACGACCAACGCCGTCTACGGCTTCGCGTCGATGCTGGCGAACACGCTGCGCGACGAAGCGCCCACGCACTTCGCCGTGGCCTTCGACGTGTCCCGCAAGACCTGGCGCTCCCAGGACTTCCCGGAGTACAAGGCGAACCGCTCCTCGACCCCCGACGAGTTCAAGGGCCAGGTCGAGCTGATCGGCGAGCTCCTGGACACCATGAACGCGGAGCGGTTCGCCGTGGACGGCTTCGAGGCCGACGACATCATCGCCACGCTCGCCACCCAGGCCGAGGCCGCCGGCTTCGAGGTGCTGATCGTCACCGGAGACCGCGACTCCTTCCAGCTGGTCTCCGACCATGTGACCGTGCTGTACCCGACGAAGGGCGTCTCCGAGCTGACCCGCTTCACGCCGGAGAAGGTCCAGGAGAAGTACGGACTGACCCCGCAGCAGTACCCGGACTTCGCCGCCCTGCGCGGCGACCCTTCCGACAACCTGCCGGGCATCCCCGGCGTCGGTGAGAAGACCGCCACGAAGTGGATCAACCAGTTCGGCTCGTTCGCGGAGCTGGTGGAGCGCGCCGACGAGGTCAAGGGCAAGGTCGGCCAGGCCCTGCGCGACCATCTGGAGTCGGTCAAGCTCAACCGTCACCTCACCGAGCTGGTGCGCGACGTCGAGCTGCCCAGGTCCGTCGCCGATCTCGAGCGCGCGCCGTACGACAGGACGGCGCTGAAGGGCTTCCTGGAGGTCCTGGAGATCCGCAACCCGAGCCTGCGGGAGCGTCTGCTCGCCGTCGACCCGGGCGCGGAGGAGTCCGAGGCCCCGGCCCCGGAGGCTGGAGTCGAGCTGGACGGCACCGTGCTGGGCGCCGGCGAGCTGGCCTCCTGGCTGGAGCGGCACGGCGGGCAGCCGCTCGGTGTGGCCACCGTCACCTCCTGGGCGCTGGGCGTCGGCAACGTCAGCGAGATCGCGCTGGCGGCCGCTGGGGGTACCTCCCATGCCGAAGGCCATGGGGGAGGAGCCGCGGCCTGGTTCGACACGACCCAGCTCGACGAGTCCGACGAGCGTGCCTTCTCCGCCTGGATCTCCGACGCGGACCGGCCCAAGGTCATGCACGGCGCCAAGGACGCGCTGCGTGTCTTCCCCGAGCACGGCTGGGACATCGCGGGCATCGCGATGGACACCGCGCTCGCCGCGTACCTGGTCAAGCCGGGCCGCCGCTCCTTCGCGCTGGACGCCCTCTCCGTGGAGTACCTCCACCGGGAGCTGGCGCCCGCCGCCGCCGACGGGCAGCTGGCCTTCGGCACCGACGAGCAGGCCGAGGCCGATGCCCTGATGGCCCAGGCCCGTGCGGTCCTCGACCTGGGCGACGCGTTCGGCGAGAAGCTGAAGGGGGTCGGCGCGGAAGGGCTGCTGCACGACGTGGAGCTGCCCACCTCCCTGCTGCTGGCCCGGATGGAGCGGCACGGCATCGCGGCCGACCGCGCGCATCTGGAGGCGATGGAGCAGCAGTTCGCGGGTGCCGTGCAGCAGGCCGTGAAGGAGGCGCACGCCTCCGTGGGCCACGAGTTCAATCTGGGCTCGCCCAAGCAGCTCCAGGAAGTCTTCTTCGGTGAGCTGAACCTCCCCAAGACCAAGAAGACCAAGACCGGTTACACGACGGACGCCGACGCCCTGGCCTGGCTGGCCGGGCAGACCGACCACGAGCTGCCGGTGATCATGCTGCGCCACCGCGAGCAGGCCCGGCTGCGCTCCACGGTCGAGGGTTTGATCAAGACGATCGCGGCGGACGGCCGGATCCACACGACGTTCAGCCAGACGGTCGCGGCGACCGGACGCCTGTCCTCGACCGACCCCAATCTGCAGAACGTGCCGGTGCGCACGGACGAGGGGCGGGCGATCCGGCGCGGGTTCGTGGTCGGTGAGGGCTTCGAGGCCCTGATGACCGCGGACTACAGCCAGATCGAGCTGCGTGTCATGGCCCATCTGTCCGAGGACGAGGGCCTGATCGAGGCGTTCACCTCGGGTGAGGACCTGCACACGACGGTGGCCTCCCAGGTCTTCGGCGTCGAACGGTCGGCGGTCGACGCGGAGATGCGGCGCAAGATCAAGGCCATGTCGTACGGACTGGCGTACGGCCTGTCGGCCTTCGGACTCAGCCAGCAGCTGAACATCGAGGCGGCCGAGGCGCGGGCGCTGATGGACACGTACTTCGAGCGCTTCGGCGGGGTCCGCGACTATCTGCGGCGCGTCGTGGACGAGGCGAGGGCCACGGGGTACACGGCGACGATGCTCGGCCGCCGCCGCTACCTGCCGGACCTGAACAGCGACAACAGGCAGCGCCGTGAGGCCGCCGAGCGCATGGCGCTCAACGCGCCGATCCAGGGCACCGCCGCGGACATCGTCAAGGTCGCGATGCTGCGGGTGGACGGCGCGTTGAGGGAGGCGGGGCTCAGGTCCCGGATGCTGCTCCAGGTCCACGACGAAATCGTCCTGGAACTCGCGCCGGGCGAGCGCGCCCAGGTCGAGGAGATCGTGCGCCGTGAGATGTCGGCGGCGGTCGAGCTGAGGGCGCCGCTGGATGTGTCGGTGGGGGTGGGCGCGGACTGGGAGTCGGCGGCGCACTGATTCTTTGACGGGGGTTCTTTGACGGGAAGCTGACAGCCTCCGTCGGCCCGCGCCGGGGGTGGCCGGTGCGGGGTGCCTCCGGCGGGGTGCGGGGTTCGCTGTGCCCGGTGCCATGGGGCTGCCCGGCACGCCCATTGACCCAGCCCGTCCGGCGTTTGAGGACGGACACACCGGCCGCCCGCACGGCACCGGACGCGCGCCCCGTACCGGGCACCCCCGTCACACCACGTGGTCCGCGCGGCCGGCGTCGGGGACCGCCGTCGTGGAGCGGCGCTTCCGGAGCCGGGCGACGGTCCCGTACAGCACCAGCCCCACGGCCAGCCCCGCACCCGCGCCGAAGCACGCGGTCGGGATGATGTCGAGCGGCGTCTCGATGCGGCCCCAGTACTGGTACCAGCGCACGCACCGGTGGACGATCCCCGCGAGCACGCACACCGCGAGCACCGCCACGGCCGCCCGCCGCTCCGCGCGGCCGAGCACCGGCACCGACGCGGGCGGCGGTGTCGTCGCCGGAAGCCGCCTGAACGCCGTCGCCGTGAACCACACCATGCCGACGAGGCCCAGCACCGAACTCCCGTACTGCGTGTACGTGTAGAGGGGGAAGCCGGCCACGACTTCGCCCAGCACGGGCAGCAACTGCACGCCCCAGCGGTCGAAATGGGTGAAAGCGTCCCAGACCACATGCGTTGTCGCGCCGAGCACCGCGGATACGTAGAACCAGAGCGCCACGGCCCTGAACGGCCGTTCACGCCAGGCGCGCCCCCGCAGCAGCGCGTGCACCCGCCCCTGCCGGCCGAGCGGGAGCAGCGCCACCAGCGGGTCACGGATCGTCAGCCAGAGCCCCACGAGCGCCGCGGTGATGGCGACATCCACCGTCAGGACGCCGAGCGGTCCGTGCGTCAGGTCCCCGAGCTCCATGGCCCCTGGCAGAACACTCGCCGCGAAGTACGTCATATCCGGCGAGAACGCCCCCGCGACGAGCGCCGAACCGACCAGCCGACCACGGGCCGTACCGTTTCTGCGCAGGGCCGGCAGCACCGCCGCGGCATGGCTGAGTGTGAACGGCATGACGTGCCCCCCGTGCGACCGACGTCGAAGAATGCCGTCCAGTATGCGTGACGCCGTCCGTCCGCCAGGCGAACAGGCTGTTCCGCAGGCCGCTCGCCGCACGCGGGATGACCGCTCGGTGAACAACACGGAAGAGCGGCCGGGGGGCCGGTGTTACGCGGCCGGGAGTTGCCGTAGTGTCACCTGAGTCATTGCGCGGGGAGCGCGAACATCCGTCGATGGGGAGGGAACAGACGTATGGCAGCGCAATTCGGCCGCCGGCTGCGCAGGGGGGCGACGACCACCGCGGTGGCCGCGGCCGCGGTGGCCGCGCTCTCCGCGTCACAGGCGCCGGGTGTCACGTCGGCCGCCTCCGGAGGTGACGGGAACGCGGCCGGGTCCACCACCCCGCCCGATTCGGCCACCGGCAACTCCCCGTACTACACCGATCTCCCCCCGCTCAACACGCCGAACAAGCCGGGCACTTCCGTCGACCTGCCCGTGGTGACGGGTCCGGCAGAAGCGGGCATACCGGCCACGGTCCTCGCCGCGTACAAGCAGGCCGAGACGGCGCTGGCGGCCTCCGACCCCGCCTGCCGCCTCCCCTGGCAACTGCTCGCCGCGATCGGCAAGGTCGAGTCGGGCCAGGCGCGCGGCGGCCGTGTCGACGCCAACGGCACGACGACGTCCCCGATCCTCGGCCCGGTCCTCAACGGGGTCGGCTTCGCCAACATCTCCGACACCGACAACGGTGCGTACGACGGCGACCGCACCCACGACAGGGCCGTCGGGCCGATGCAGTTCATCCCGTCCACCTGGGAGACCTGGGGTCAGGACGCCAACAACGACGGCCGCAGGGACCCGAACAACATCTACGACGCGGCCCTCGCGGCCGGCAAGTACCTGTGCGCCGGCGGTCGCGACCTGTCCCGGCAGGCCGATCTGGACCGGGCGATCCTGAGCTACAACCACTCGCAGGAGTACCTGCGGACGGTGCTGTCGTGGTTCGAGTACTACAAGCGCGGCAGCCACCAGGTCCCGGACGGTACGGGCATCCTGCCGGCCGACCGCAGCGACGGCGGCACCGGAGCGAACCCCACGCCGACCGCCCCCGTCACGCCGGGGCCCACCAGCCCCGGCCTGCCCAGCGGCACGCCCACCCCGACACCGCCCCCCACGACGACCCCGCCGCCGAAGCCCGGCACGCCCACCCCGACGCCGCCCCCCACGACGACTCCGCCGCCCATCCTGGGTGTCGCGCGCGTCGAGGACGCGGGCAGCGGGCCGCTCACCGCCTTCACGGGCACGGAGTTCGCCGAGCGCGTCAAGGTCCGTGCCGAGAACCGCAACGGCGGCGGTGTCGCCAGGACGACGCTTGCCTTCGAGATCGTCGGTGACACCGACGCCCGCTTCGCCGACGGCAGCACCAAGGCCGTCGTCGTCACCGGAGCCGACGGACTGGCCGTCGCCCCGGTCCTGCGCGCGGGCGAGAAGACCGGCGACTTCACGGTCCGGGTCACCATCCCCGGCCGTAGCCTGCCCGGGCTCGACTACACCGCGAGCGTCACCCCGCGCCAGGCGGACGCACTGGCCAGGACCGCCGACAAGGAGCTGACGGCCGCGCCCGGCGCCGAGTTCGCCGACGCGGTCGAGGTCAAGGCGACGTTCAAGGGCGCCGCGGCCGCCGGTGTCGCGGTCACCGCCACCCTGATCACCGCCGCGGACGACCCGGCCGAGAACACCAAGGGCCCGTACTTCAAGGACGCGGAGGGCAACCCGGTCCGCACGCTCGCCGACCTGAAGACCGACGCGAACGGCGCCGTCGTCCTCCCGAAGCTCTACGCCGACGACCAGACCGGCACCTTCCTGCTCCGCCTCACCGCCCCGGGCGGTGCCACCCTCACCCTCGACCTGAAGGTCGCCGCCCCGCCGGCGGCCTAGCAGGACCGGATCGCGCTCAGCGCCCCGCACCGTGGTCATCACGGTGCGGGGCGCTGAGCGTTCATGGGCCGCCGGCCGGCGGGCCTGCGGGTGCCGCAGCACGCGGCGTGCCCTCGACCCCGCGGCCGACGCCCGTGCCGGGAGGCCGGCCAGGGGGGCCGGGGCGGGCGGGGGAGCGCGGGGGAGCACCTGCCGGGCGGAACCGGGTACCCGGGTGCGGTGCAACGTGTTCTCATCTCGCGGCCGCGTTGCTACGGTGCCCCAGCCCCGACGCCCTGACGCCGTATCAGATCCGCATCCCCGGGAGGCCGACCTTGCGCGCCCTCGTCGCCGCCGCCATCGGGCTGGCCCCGGTGCTCCTCGTCATGCTGCTCATCGCGGTCCTCGACGTACCGCCCGGGGAGACCTCCCCCAAGCCGCTGTACACCACCGTCCCCGGCCCCAAGAAGTAGCGGGAGGACCAGCCGCCATGCGCCGCCGAGCCAGCCTCGTCCTCCTGGCCTTCGCCGTCTTCTTCGCCGCCTTGGCGCCGGTCCTGCGCTGGTACGCCTTCCCGCGGCTGGCCAAGATCCCGCCCAGCCAGTACCAGGAGATGGTGCTGGAGGCGAAGCCCGCGACCCTGCTGCAGTACGACACGATGCAGGCGAAAGAGGTCGAGAAGGTCACCATCGTCCAGACCCTCAAGGGCAACGTCGAGGAGTCCGAGAAGATCGAGCGCGACGCCGGCCGGGACGTCGTGGTCTGGGACTCGCTGTCGTACGTCCAGGGCCCCGACGGCAAGATGGTCTCCCAGATCCCCGAGCGCTACATTTTCGACGCCCACACCCAGGCGCCCGTGCACGCGACCGGCGAGACGGTCGACGGGGCCGCGGTGCGGCGCGAGGGCATCGAGTTCAAGTGGCCCTTCCTGACCGAGAAGCGGGACTACGAGTACTTCGACGCCCAGACCCGCACCTCAGCGCCCATCCACTACAAGGGCACGCGGACCTTCCGGGGCATGGAGGTCTACTACTTCGAGCAGACGATCCCGTGGACCAAGGTCGCGTACCCCAAGAAGATGCCGATGCCCGGCATCGACGCAACGACCCTGGAGAAGCAGACCGGCACCACCCGCTGGTACACCACCAAGCGGATGTTCTGGGTCGAGCCCGTCACCGGCGCGCCCGTCAACGGCGAGGAGATCCACACCGAGGAGCTGCGCGGCGGCTCCCTGCTGGGCGGCCGGGACAAGGTCACGGCGTTCTCCGGGCACGTGAAGATGCGCGAGGACTACGTCGACTTCACCGTCGACCTGGTCGCGAAGAACCGCACGACGGTGCTGCTCCTCGTCTCGTACCTGCCGTGGAGCTTCGTGACCCTGGGGCTCCTCCTCCTGGCGCTCTCCCTCTACCTGGAAGCGCGGTCCCGGCGGCCGGACGACCCGGTCGTCGAGCAGCGCGAGCCGGAGCCGGTCAGCGCTTGACCCCGCGCGTGGGCTCCGCCGTCGACGGGTCCTCGGGCCAGGGGTGCTTCGGATAGCGTCCGCGCAACTCCGCCCGTACGGACCGGTAGCCGTCACGCCAGAAGGACGCCAGATCGGCGGTGACGGCCGCGGGCCGCCCGGCGGGGGACAGCAGGTGCACGAGCACCGGCACGCCCGCGACGGCCGGGGTCGTGGACAGCCCGAACAGCTCCTGGAGCTTCACGGCCAGGACGGGCTGCTCGCCCGTGTAGTCGACCCGTATCCGCGAACCGCTCGGCACCTCGATGCGCTCCGGCGCGAGCTCGCCCAGCCGGACCGCGTCGCCGCTCGCCCACGGCAGCAGCCGCTGCAGTGCCTGCCCGGCGTCGATGCGGGCGAGGTCCGTCCGGCGGCGCGCCCGGGACAGCTCCGGCTCCAGCCACTCGCCGGAACGGTCCAGCAGGGCGCCGTCCGACACGTCCGGCCAGGGCGCGCCCAGCACCCGGTGCAGAAACGCCAGCCGCTGCCGCAGACCCTCCGCGTCCCGGGGCCAGGCGAGCAGCCCGAGCCCCTCGCGCCGCAGGCCCTCCAGCAGGGCGTCCCGTACGAGACCGGGACCCGGCTCCTTCAGCGGACGGACGGACAGCTCCACCGCACCCAGCCGCTCCACGCGCCGGGCCACCACGTCACCGCCCTCCCAGTGCACCTCCTCGCCCCTGCTCAGCAGGTGCGACGCGGCGGTACGCGCGGTGTCCTCGTCCACGACGGCGGCGAGCCGCACCCGCGCCGAGGCGGAGTGGGCGGGCCGGTCCGCGACGGCCACGGCCAGCCAGGGCGCACTCCGAAGCCGCGACCCCTCGCCCAGCTCGGCCCCGGTCCCGGAGGCCATCAGATACGCGGCATCGCCGCGGGCCCGTGCGACCCGCTCGGGGAAGGCGAGCGCGGTGACGAATCCCGCGACGGCGTCGTCGGAGAGATGGACCCCCTCGGGGCCGCGCCCCGGACCACGGGTCCCGAACGCCGGTGCGGCCGGCTGCGCGGGCTGCCCGGCTGCGCCCGGCATCCCCACTCCGGAGTCGCCGGGGGCCGGGTGCACGACACCTGGCCCGCCCCCGGCTTCGGCCGCGCGCGCCAGGCGCCCCGCCTCCGCCCTCCAGCGCGCCCCGTACGTGTCCCCGCCCCCGCGCGCGGAGCGCCACGCCGCTGTCAGGTCGTCGCCGTACTCCCGCGGCAGCTCCTCGCTCAGCAGGGCCACGACCTCCGCCGCGCGCCGGGTGCCCACCTCGGGAGCGCCGTCGATCAGGGCGCGGGCCAGCCGGGGGTGCAGGCCGAGACGGGCCATCCGGGCACCGCGGTCCGTGGCCCGGCCCGAGGCGTCGACCGCGCCGATCGCGGCCAGCACGGACCGGGCGGCCGCCATCGCACCGCCCGGGGGCGGGTCCAGCAGAGCGAGTCCTGACGCGTCCGGGTCACCCCAGCAGGCGGCCTGGAGGGCGAACGCGGTCAGGTCCGCGACCTGGATCTCCGGCGCGGGGAAGCGCGGCAGCCGTCCGTCCTCGGCCTGCGACCAGCAGCGGTACACGGCACCGGGCGCCTGGCGCCCGGCCCGGCCCGCGCGCTGGCGGGCCGCCGCCTGCGACGCCCGTACCGTCGTGAGCGACCCGATGCCGCGGGCGTGGTCGGTCCGCGGCTCCCGGGCCAGGCCCGAGTCCACGACGATCCGTACGCCCGGCACGGTCAGCGACGACTCCGCCACCGACGTGGCCAGCACGACCCGGCGCCCCGCGGCCGAACCGGCCAGCACCGCGTCCTGCACCGCCGCCGGTGCCCGCCCGTGCACCTGCAGGACCTCGGCGTCCACACCCGAGAGCAGTCCCGAGACCCGGGCGATCTCCCCGACCCCCGGCAGAAAACACAGCACGTCGCCCTCGCGCTCGGCCAGCGCCCGCCGCACCACCGACGCCACATGTGCCAGCAGTGCCGGGTCCACCCTCATTCCGTGCGGCGGCCGCACCGGGCGGGCCGGGGGAGCCCACACCACTTCCACCGGATGCGCGACGCCCTCCGCCTCGACCACCGGCGCGTCGCCCAGCAGCCGTGCCCAGCCCGCCGCGTCCGTCGTCGCCGACGCCGCCACCAGCCGCAGCTCGGGCCGCAGTGCCTCCCGTACGTCCAGCAGGAACGCCGCCACCGTGTCCGCGTCCAGATGCCGCTCGTGGCACTCGTCGAGGATCACCACGTCGACGCCCGCCAGCTCCTGGTCCCGCTGGAGCCGCTGCAGCAGCACACCGGTGGTGACCACCTCCACGACCGTCCCGCGCCCCACCGCACGCTCCCCGCGCACCGTGTACCCGACCCGCCCGCCGACCTTCTCGCCCAGCAGCCACGCCATCCGCTTCGCCGCCGCCCGCGCGGCGATCCGCCGCGGCTCGGCGACCACCACCCGCGCACCCCGCTCCGCCAGCGCCAGCGGCACCAGCGTCGTCTTCCCGGTCCCGGGCGGCGCGCACAGCACCGCGGCCCCGTGCCCGTCCAGTGCCCGCTCCAGCGCGGGCAGGGCCGTGCGGACGGGCAGCCCCGCCAGGACGTCCTCGCGGATCACGCTCCTGGTCCCTCCACCAGCCTTCGGCCGGAAGGACTCTCCATCTCGCTTCGCTCGCACACGAAGATCGCCGTTCCCGGGATCAGATTCCCCCGCAGCGGCGACCAGCCGCCCCATTCCTGGTTGTTCCAGGCCGGCCACTCCGGCTCCACCAGGTCGACCAGCCGGAAGCCGCCGGCCACCACGTCCCGTACCCGGTCGCCGATCGTCCTGTGGTGCTCCACATACACGGCCCGGCCCCGCTCGTCCTGTTCCACATAGGGGGTGCGGTCGAAGTACGAGGCCGCCACGCTCAGCCCCTCGGGGCCCGGCTCGTCGGGGAACGCCCAGCGGATCGGATGCGTGACCGAGAAGACCCACCGCCCGCCCGGCCGCAGGACACGCCGGACCTCGCGGAACACCTTCACCGGGTCCGACACGAACGGCACCGCGCCGTACGCCGAGCACGCCAGGTCGAAGGAGCCGTCCGCGAAGGGCAGCGCCCCCGCGTCCGCCTCCACGAGCGGGAAGCCGGTGCCGATGCGCAGCGCGTGCTGAAGCTGCCGGTGCGACAGGTCGAGGGCCACCGGCCGCGCGCCCTGCGCCGCCAGCCAGCGCGAGCACTGCGCCGCGCCCGCGCCGATCTCCAGCACGTCCCGTCCCGCGAGGGAGTCCGCGGGGCCCAGCAGCCGCGCCTCCGCCTCGTCCAGCCCCTCCGGGCCCCATACGAAGCGGTCGTCGCCCAGGAACGTTCCGTGCTCGCTCTGGTACTCGTCCGCGTTCCGGTCCCACCAGCCGCGGCTCGCCCGGCTGCTCTCCGCGTCCCCGGCGACACGCCGGGTGGCCTCGGGCTCCGCGTCGGGCTCGGTTTCCGGTGCGTACACCGTTGCTTCGGGTTCGTACTCTTGGATCATCTCGCCCGTCGTTGTACGTTGCTCAAGCCCCGCCCGGACGTGCAGCAGGCGTGTCGCCGACGTGTCGCGGACGAGCGAGGCGCGGCCATTGTGGCCTCGGGAAACCTTAGTTGTGCCGGTTATGGGCCGTTCCGCCCCGGGTGGGGGCCTTCGCGCATTGACCGTGCCCTGCCGTCCCCTTATGCTAAAGGTTGCGCTGCGGGCTTGCGCGCCTCAGACGGAGCAGGCCGCGCTCGCATCTGTTGTATGTCCCCTCGGTTTTCGAGGCGCCTTTCCTCTCGGGTCGGCGCTTCCTTGGCTGTCCGGCTTCTTCAGCTGCGATACGGGCTCTCGGCGTAGCAGTACCTACGACTTCAATGTCCGTACCGGAGCCCTTTCCCACATGACGAGCAGCACCGAGACCACCGCCACCACCCCGCAGGTTGCGGTCAACGACATCGGTAACGAGGAAGCCTTCCTCGCCGCGATCGACGAGACGATCAAGTACTTCAACGACGGCGACATCGTCGACGGCGTCATCGTGAAGGTCGACCGGGACGAGGTCCTGCTCGACATCGGTTACAAGACCGAAGGTGTCATCCCGAGCCGCGAGCTCTCGATCAAGCACGACGTCGACCCGAACGAGGTCGTGGCCGTCGGCGACGAGATCGAGGCCCTGGTCCTCCAGAAGGAGGACAAGGAAGGCCGCCTGATCCTCTCGAAGAAGCGCGCCCAGTACGAGCGTGCCTGGGGCACCATCGAGAAGATCAAGGAAGAGGACGGCATCGTCACCGGTACCGTCATCGAGGTCGTCAAGGGTGGTCTCATCCTCGACATCGGCCTCCGCGGCTTCCTCCCGGCCTCTCTCGTCGAGATGCGCCGCGTCCGCGACCTCCAGCCGTACGTCGGCAAGGAGCTCGAGGCGAAGATCATCGAGCTGGACAAGAACCGCAACAACGTGGTCCTGTCCCGCCGCGCCTGGCTCGAGCAGACCCAGTCCGAGGTCCGCCAGACGTTCCTCACCACCCTGCAGAAGGGTCAGGTCCGCTCCGGCGTCGTGTCCTCGATCGTCAACTTCGGTGCCTTCGTGGACCTGGGTGGCGTCGACGGTCTCGTCCACGTCTCCGAGCTGTCCTGGAAGCACATCGACCACCCGTCCGAGGTTGTCGAGGTCGGCCAGGAAGTCACCGTCGAGGTCCTCGACGTCGACATGGACCGCGAGCGTGTCTCCCTGTCGCTGAAGGCGACGCAGGAGGACCCGTGGCAGCAGTTCGCCCGTACGCACCAGATCGGTCAGGTCGTCCCGGGCAAGGTCACGAAGCTCGTTCCGTTCGGTGCGTTCGTCCGCGTGGACGAGGGCATCGAGGGTCTGGTCCACATCTCCGAGCTGGCCGAGCGCCACGTCGAGATCCCGGAGCAGGTCGTCCAGGTCAACGACGAGATCTTCGTCAAGGTCATCGACATCGACCTCGAGCGTCGCCGGATCTCGCTGTCCCTGAAGCAGGCCAACGAGTCCTTCGGTGCCGACCCGGCGTCGGTCGAGTTCGACCCGACCCTGTACGGCATGGCCGCGTCCTACGACGACCAGGGCAACTACATCTACCCCGAGGGCTTCGACCCGGAGACCAACGACTGGCTGCCGGGCTTCGAGAAGCAGCGCGAGGAGTGGGAGCGCCAGTACGCCGAGGCGCAGCAGCGCTTCGAGCAGCACCAGGCGCAGGTCATCAAGTCCCGCGAGGCCGACGAGGCCGCTGCTGCCGAGGGTGGCGCCGCCGCTCCGGCCGCCGCGCCGCAGGGCGGTTCGTACTCCTCGGAGTCGGACGACACCTCCGGCGCCCTGGCGTCGGACGAGGCCCTGGCCGCGCTCCGCGAGAAGCTGGCCGGCGGCCAGAGCTGATGGCTCACCGCTAGTCCGTAGCTCATAGCCGAGGCCCGCTCCCCATCGGGGAGCGGGCCTCGGTCATGTCCGGAGGCGGCCGGCCTCAAGCGGCCGGCCTCAAGGGGGGCGGGCGGGACTCAGGGGGTCACGGGAATGTTGGTCAGGCCGTTGCCGCCGGTGACCGTATTGCTCGCGTGGACCGTCGTCGGGCAGCTGCCGCTGTGGTTGGTGACGTTGATGGCCAGCCGGCCGGAGCCGGTCGCGCCGGTCAGATCGGAGTGGTTGCCGCGGAAGACCGTCCCGCAGCCCCAGCCGCTCTGCTGGGTGTGGGTCTCGAAGCCGTTGTTCGTGGTGTTCGTGCCGGTGTTGTTCTCGACGAGGACGTCGTTGCCCTTGATGTCGACCCACGAGTCGTCGAAATTGGCGCCGGTCAGCCCGCGGCCGTCGAACGTGTTGCCGATGATCTTCGCTCCGGTGGTGCCCTCCTTGATGTCGACGCTCTCGCCGCCGACGTCAGGACCGATGGTGTTGCCGAGGATCTGTACGTTGTCGCTCCTGTCGGAGGTTCCGCCGGCCGAGCCGACGTAGACGCCCTCTCCCATGCCGCGGCCGTCGTTGCCGGTGTCGTAGATCCGCGAGTTCCTGATGACGCCGTTGCGGCTGGACGTGCGGAAGTGGACGCCCTCCATGTCCAGGCCGTGCACGGTCACGGAGTCGATGACGACACCGTCGGCGGCGTCCATCATGATCCCCTTCTGGCCGCCGGTGACCGTGATGCCCTGGACGGTCCAGTACGAGGCGCCGTTGAGGTGGAGACCGTAGCCGCCGCCGGCCGTCAGCACGGCCCTGGACGAGCCGGTGAGCGTGATACGGGAACTCGATGTGCCGTCGACCGTCGTCTTGAAGTTGCCGCTGTACGTGCCGTCCGCGAGGTGGATCGTGTCGCCGGGGACGGCCGCGGAGAGGGCGGCCTTCAGCTGGGTGGCCGTGGACACCTCGATGACGGTGGCTGCTCCGGCCGGCGGGGCGGGCAACACCAGTACGGCCGCCGCGAGCAGCGGCGCGGACAGCAGGGGGAGCAGGGTTCGGCTGCGCATGGGGTGCCTTCCCGTCGTGGGGTGGTGGGGTGAAGGTGCGAGCTTGCGAGCCCTCGTGTTCGCGCTCGTGTCACGTTCGCGTATGTGGATGCTGGGCGCGTTCGTGAACTTGAGCTGTCCGTGACCGTAGAGACGGGGTGTGAGCATGTCAAGGTCTGGACCAATGCGGCCGCGGTCGGGCGCAGTTGAGGGTCCGCCACCTTCGAGAAGGAACGTGCCTGAGGGGAATGCCGGTCCCGCTCGCGACGTTCTTCCCTACGGACACGAGGAGGAGCGGTAATCGTGCTTGATCCGCAGGGTTTGTACGAGTGGGAGCCGAAAGGCCTGGCCGTCGTCGACATGGCGCTCGCGCAGGAGTCGGCCGGACTGGTCATGCTGTACCACTTCGACGGATACATCGACGCGGGGGAGACCGGCGAGCAGATCGTCGAGAGCCTGCTGGACTCGCTTCCGCACCAGGTGGTCGCCCGCTTCGACCACGACCGGCTCGTGGACTACCGAGCGCGCCGCCCGCTGCTGACCTTCCGGCGCGACCGCTGGACGGGCTACGAAACCCCGGCTCTCGAGGTCCGGCTGGTCCAGGACGCCACGGGTGCGCCCTTCCTGCTGCTCTCCGGACCCGAGCCCGACGTCGAGTGGGAGCGCTTCGCGGTCGCCGTCCGGCAGATCGTCGAGCGTCTCGGCGTACGTCTTTCGGTCAACTTCCACGGCATCCCCATGGGTGTTCCGCACACCCGTCCGGTCGGCATCACCCCGCACGGCAACCGCACCGACCTGATGCCGGGTCACCGCAGCCCCTTCGACGAGGCCCAGGTGCCGGGCAGCGCGGAGTCGCTCGTCGAGTACCGGCTGATGCAGTCGGGCCACGACGTCCTCGGCGTCGCCGCGCACGTGCCGCACTATGTCGCCCGCTCCGCCTACCCCGATGCGGCGCTCACCGCCCTCGAGTCGATCACGGCCGCGACGGGTCTCGTCCTGCCGGGCGTCGCGCACGCCCTGCGCGCCCAGGCTCAGCGCACGCAGACCGAGATCGACCGGCAGATCGGCGAGGGCGACGAGGAGCTCGTGGCCCTGGTGCAGGGGCTCGAGCATCAGTACGACGCGGTCGCGGGCGCCGAGACGCGCGGCAGCCTGGTCGCCGAACCGGTGGATCTGCCCTCCGCGGACGAGATCGGGCGCGAGTTCGAGCGGTTCCTGGCGGAGCGGGAGGGCGACGCCTGACCGGCCGGGCCGGACTCCTGGCCGGGTGGACCCGATCCCCGGCCGACCGGGCCCGAGGCCTAAGCTTCCGCACATGCTGAAGGTGGGCCTGACCGGTGGAATCGGCGCCGGCAAGAGCGAGGTGTCGCGGCTGCTCGCGTCGTACGGAGCGGTGCTGATCGACGCCGACAAGATCGCACGAGAGGTCGTCGAGCCCGGGACACCCGGGCTGGCTGCCATCGTCGAGGCCTTCGGGCCCGAGGTCCTCGCCGCCGACGGCACCCTCGACCGGCCGAAACTCGGCTCGATCGTGTTCGCCGACGCCGGCCGCAGGGCCGAGCTCAACGCGATCATCCATCCCCTGGTCGGCGCACGCTCGGCCGAACTGGAGGCGGCGGCGGGTGCGGACGCCGTGGTGATCCACGACGTACCACTGCTCACCGAGAACCGGCTCGCCCCGCTGTACGACCTGGTCGTGGTGGTGGACGCGTCCTCCGAGACCCAGCTGGACCGGCTCGTACGCCTGCGCGGAATGAGCGAGTCCGACGCGCGGGCCCGCATGGCCGCCCAGGCCGGCCGCGAGGAGCGGCGCGCCATCGCCGACATCGTCATCGACAACGACGGACCGCTGGAGGCGCTGGAGCCGCAGGTCCGCAAGGTGTGGGCGGCCCTGACCGAACGCGTCGGCCGTTAGGACGCCGTACGGGGTCCGCCGTACGGCAGGCCACGGCGGCGTCTGTGCGCGACCATGGCTTCCGCCATGGATGCGGTGCGGATCGTCTTCGCGGGTTTCACCCTGATCGGGGGGCTCGTCACCCTGCTCGCCGGCGCGTACGGACTGCACCGGACCCGCCGGATCGCCGTGACGGGCCCCGTTGCCGTCGCCCTCGTCAAGCCCGCCGCCCCGGGCACGGACCGGCCGCTCCTCCAGTACGAGACCGAGGACGGCCGCGTCATGGAGCTCCCCGCTCCCGCTCCGCCGGGCCGCGGCCGGGCGCCGGTGCCGGGGTCCACCGTCCGGATCTCGTACGACCCCGGCGACCCGCGCGAGGTCGTCCTGCTCGGCCAGGGGGGCAGCCGTGCCGACCGGGGCTTCGTGGTGGCCGGTGCGCTGTTCGTCCTGGTCGGGCTGGCACTGGCTGTCACCGCGTTCTGATCATCGGAACAGTCCCGCCGTGCGGGATGTTGAATCCACCGATCGAGGGGAAGGATGGCAGCGTGCCCGAGACGAACCCGGAGACTCACGTCATTGATTTCCGCGCGGCCGAGCAGTTGCTCGCGGCCCGGGACCCGCGCGGCGCCATCAAGCTGCTCGACTCGGTCATCGCGGCGCATCCCGAGAGCGGAGCTGCCCGTCTGCTGAGAGCGCGCGCCTACTTCGCCGCTGCCCAACTGCGTGCGGCGGAGCGCGAATTCCAGCACATCGTGGACCGCGAGCCGGACAACGCGTTCGCCCACTTCGCGCTGGCCCGCACCTTCCAGCGGTCCGGCCGCCCGGACCAGGCTCTGCGGCACTTCCGGCTGGCCGCGGCGCTCGACCCCAAGCCGGAGTACCTGGAGGCGGCCCGGTTCGAGTCCTGATCCCGGTGCCTCGATGCCTCGGGCCTCGACGGCCGGCCAGGCAGCGCGGCCCCCGCCGCTACGGCGCCCGGGGCCTGGGACCTGGGGCGCGTGGTGGCCCGGGGCTGCGGTACGGCCTGTTGTCACCGTGGTCCGGTTCGTACGGCGGGATGTCGGGACCCGGCTGGTAGTGCGGCCCCTGATGGAGCCGGTGCACCACGATCATCAGATCCGCCGAAACGATCAGGCAGAGCACGGCGCAGGCGATCGCCCAGCCCGGCCGCTCCGCGAGCGCGAACACGGCCGTGCCCGCGACCGCCCACAGCAGTCCCCATACACTCAGCCAGAATCGCAGCCGGAGAGGACTGCGTGCTGTAGCCGGTTCACTCCCAGTGCGCATGGCAATCGCCGCCTTCTACTCCAGGATGTACCCGATTTCCGCCGGTTACGCCGCGCCGACGAGGTGGACCCGGCGAGCGAGCCGGGGAGCCGAGCCGTGCACGTACGATCCGACAGGTCCTGGCAGAGCGTGGCGGTCCGCCGCTCCCGCGTGCGGGGCTGCCTCCTGGGAGGTGCGATCGGGGACGCCCTCGGTAATCCGGTGGAGTTCCAGTCCCTTGCGGCGATCCGCCGCGAGCACGGGGAGCGCGGCATCACCGGCTTCGTACCGGACAGCGAGGGCGTCATCCGGACAGCGAGGGCGTCATCGGCCGGATCACGGACGACACCCAGATGACCCTCTTCACGGCCGAGGGGCTCATCCGCGCCGACGCCAGGGCGGTCGGCAAGGGGATCGGCGGCGCCGAGACCGCCGTCCTGCGGCACGCCTATCTGCGCTGGCTGGACACACAGAACCATCCCGCACTCCCGGCGCGAGCGCGGGGCACCCTCATGCGGACCGGCTGGCTGGGGGAGCAGCCCTTCCTGTACGCGCGGCGGGCGCCCGGAAACGCCTGTCTGACGGGGCTGGCCCAGGAGCATGTGTCCGATCCGGCGGGGGAGTTGGGCGGGCACGGCCCGGTCGACGCACAGTCCAAGGGCTGCGGCACGGTGATGCGCTCGGCGCCGTTCGGACTGGTGGGGGCAGCCCCGCGGGCCGCGTTCGAACCGCTCGTCGTCATCGCGTGGACGCGGCGGAACCGTACTGCCGAGCTCTTCGCCCTGGTCGGAGCGCGACTCTGACGCACAGCGCGCGGGACTCGTGCGGTGCAGCTCGCCGGTCGCAGTCATCGGCCCGTGGCCCCGGCCGGACATCCGGCCGGGGCCCTGTTGCGTACGGGCGCCGGCTCAGTGCACGAACGTGTAGCTGCGCCACGGCGGCGTGCCGGGAGCGATGTTGTCGAACAGCGTCGTCGGGATGTATGCCGATTGGCTCCCCGTACAGTTCGGCGTCGTGTACATGATCATGTCGATCATCGTGGCGTTCTCGACCCGGTGGGCACCGGACGGTGCGAGCCGGTGGCAGCCGTTCACGCCGGGGTTCAACACCTTGACGACCTTTTTGGCCTGGGTTTCGTAGATGACGGGGCCCACCGCGGTCCGGCCGAGGCCGGAACAGCCCGCGACGGCGAGGGTCAGGATCACTGCCCCGGCGGCGATGCCGGGACGCCGGAGATGGGACATGGCTGGTCCTCGTCTGTCGTGTGTCGTCTGTCGTCTGTCGTCGGCGGTTCACGTGGTTCACGTGGTTCACGTGGTTCACGTGGTTCACGTGGTTCACGTGGTTCACGTGGTTCACGTGGTTCACGTGGTTCACGTGGATCACGCGGTTCACGCGGCTCCGGACGTTCCGGACTCGTGCTCGCCACCCTGCCGGACTCCCGGCGGCACGGCACCCCACGTGCAGCCGCTCAGGGGATTCCGGACGCTCGACCGGGGGTCATGACAGGAATACCGTTGAATCACAGATCGAACCTCCCGAACGCGCGGACGGCAGGGGGTGCCGTGATGGTCGAAGAGCTGGTGGCGGCAGGCTTGGCGGCAGGATCCGCCTGCCTGGTCTACGGGCTGGCCGCGGCGAAGGTCGTCAAGCAGTACGAACGCGGTGTGGTGCTCCGCCTCGGGCGGCTGCGGAGCAAGGTGCGTGAGCCGGGGTTCACCATGATCGTTCCGATCGTGGACCGGATGCACAAAGTGAACATGCAGATCGTCACGATGCCCGTGCCCGCCCAGGAGGGCATCACGCGCGACAACGTCACGGTGCGCGTGGACGCCGTCGTGTACTTCAAGGTGGTGGACGCGGCCGACGCGATCATCAGGGTCGAGGACTACCGCTTCGCCGTCTCGCAGATGGCGCAGACCTCGCTGCGGTCGATCATCGGCAAGAGCGAGCTCGACGACCTGCTGTCCAACCGGGAGAAGCTCAACCAGGGCCTCGAGCTGATGATCGACAGCCCGGCCCTCGGGTGGGGAATCAGCGTCGACCGGGTGGAGATCAAGGACGTGTCCCTGCCCGAGACGATGAAGCGCTCGATGGCACGGCAGGCCGAGGCGGACCGGGAACGCAGGGCCCGGGTCATCAACGCCGACGCCGAACTGCAGGCGTCGAAGAAGCTGGCCGAGGCGGCGCACCAGATGGCCGATGCGCCGTCGGCCCTGCAACTGCGGCTGCTGCAGACCGTGATGGCCGTGGCCGCCGAGAAGAACTCCACGCTGGTGCTGCCCATCCCGGTGGAGCTGCTGCGCTTCCTGGAGCGGGGCGCGCAGGGCGCTCCGCAGGCCGGTTCGGAGGCTGCCGCACAGGCCGGCTCGGAGGCCGCACCGCAGGCCTCTCCGCAGCCCGTCGCATCGAGCGAACCCGGCGAACCGATCGGCGCGCCGGCCGAGCAGCGACAGGCGGCTCTGGAAGGGCCGGCAGGTACGGAGGGCCTCGAACTGCCGGGCTCGGAGGTGCCGGACGCGTCGGAGATCCCGTTGGAGCGTGAGGTGCACGCGCACGGCGTCGACGGCCACGGCGCGGCCGGCCGCAAGCCCGTCGACGAACCCAGCGAGCGGTAAAGGCGCAGGCCGGAGGCCGGTGGAGGGGCATTGTCAGACCCCGCCCGTATGGTCGTGGTTCCAAGGACTCGACCAATGGGAGGGGAGGTGCCCCCGCGCATGCTGCACGTCTGTGCCGCCGTGTTCGTACCGGCCGCGCTGCCCCGGGAAGGGCGGGTCGCCTTCTGGAGCCCGGACGGCGGTGCGCTTCCTGTCGGTGCGCTCCCGGTCGGGCAGAGCGGAGCCGTCGGGTCCGGCGGGGCGGCCGGGTCCGGGACGGCGGTCGACTTCGGCGAGGGCGCCGAGCTCGGTGAGCTGACGGTCGTGCGGCCGCACGGCAGCGGCGTGCGCAGCCGCACTGTCCCCGCACTGCTGCTGCCGGTCCCCGACGCCGTGCCCCTCCTCGTGCGCGCCCGGCACGACGCCGCGGCGCATCCCGCCACCGCGTGCTGGGGCGCCGCCGCCCTGCACGCCCTGCAGCTTGCCGCGCGCGGCAGACTCCTGCCCGGGCTGACCCCCGATGACCACGACGCCTGGCGGGCCGGCCCGCTGGACGCCGACGACATCGCCCATCTGCGTGCCATCGCCGCCGCCATGCCGTACGAGGCCCATGCCACCCCGCTGCCCGGCCTGCGCCCCCTCCAGCTGCCCGAGCCCGAGGCGCTGATCAGGTCGTTCCTGGATGCGGTCGCGGACACCCTGCCCCGCACGCCCGCCGCCGAGCACGCGGCGGGGCGGCCCTTCGCCGCGGTGGCCCCGCAGCATCTGCCGGGGGCCCGTGACTGGGCGGCGGAGGCCGCGGCCGGTATGGACGCGGGCGTGCGGATCTCGCTGCGCCTCGACCTGTCGGCGTACGAGCTGTTCGACATCGCGGAGGAGGGCGGGGCCGAGCGGCAGGCGGGCGCCGCGCTCGTCCAGGTGCACAGCCTCGCCGACCCGACGCTCGTGCTGGACGCGGCCCGGCTCTGGGTGGGCGACGGGGAGGAGCACTTCGGGCCGCGGGCCCGTATCGACGCCGTGCTCGCGCTGCGCCGGGCCGCCCGGGTATGGCCCCCGCTCGGGCGCCTCATGGAGCGCGACGTCCCCGACGTGCTTCCGCTCACCGAGGACGAGCTCTACGAGCTACTGGGCGAGGCCGCCGCCCGGCTCGGCGCGGCGGGTGTGACCGTGCACTGGCCCAAGGAGCTGGCGAGGACGCTCAGCGCGGCCGCTGTCGTGCGCGCGCCCGCGCCCGGCTCCGCCACGGACGGCACGCCGTTCTTCGACAGCGAGCAGCTCCTCAGGTTCAACTGGCAGCTGGCCCTGGACGGGGATCCGCTCACCGAGCGCGAAATGGACGCACTGGCCGAGGCGCACCGCCCGATCGTCCGGCTGCGCGACCAGTGGGTCGTGGTCGATCCCGATCTCGTCCGCAAGGCGCGCAAGCGGGAACTCGGGCTCCTGGAGCCGGTGGACGCGCTGGCCGTGGCGCTCACCGGCGCCGCCGAAGTGGACGGCGAGACGGTCGAGGCCGTCCCCGAGGGTGCGCTGGCCGCGCTGCGCGACCGGCTCACCGAGGGCCCGGCCGCCCTCGCCCAGCCGGCCGGACTCGACGCCACCCTGCGCGACTACCAGCTCCGCGGCCTCGGATGGCTGGACCTGATGACCTCGCTCGGCCTCGGCGGCTGCCTCGCCGACGACATGGGCCTCGGCAAGACCGTCACGGTCATCGCGCTCCATCTGCACCGCGCCGAGCGCCGCGGGCGCACGACGCCCACCCTGGTCGTCTGCCCGGCCTCGCTGCTCGGCAACTGGCAGCGGGAGATCGCCCGTTTCGCGCCGGGCGTGCCCGTGCGCCGTTTCCACGGCGCCGAGCGCTCCCTCGACGGCGTCCATGTGCCCGGCGACCGCCCCGGCTTCGTCCTCACCACGTACGGCACGATGCGCACGAGCGCCGCCGACCTGGCGGCGCGGGACTGGGGCATGGTCGTCGCGGACGAGGCCCAGCACGTCAAGAACCCCTTCTCCGCCACCGCCAGGGCGCTGCGCACCATCCCCGCCCCCGCGCGCGTGGCGCTCACCGGCACCCCCGTCGAGAACAACCTGTCAGAGCTGTGGTCCCTCCTCGACTGGACCACGCCCGGACTGCTCGGCCCGCTCAAGTCCTTCCGTGCCCGCCACGCCCGCGCCGTCGAGAACAGTGAGCACGTGGAGAACGAGGCGGCCGTCGAGCGCCTCTCCAGGCTCGTGCGTCCCTTTCTCCTGCGCCGCAGGAAGTCCGACCCCGGCATCGTGCCGGAGCTGCCGCCCAAGACGGAGTCCGACCACCCCGTGCCGCTCACCAGGGAGCAGGCGTCGCTGTACGAGGCGGTCGTGCGCGAGACCATGGCACAGATCGAGAGCGCCGAGGGCATCGCGCGCCGCGGTCTGGTCATGAAGCTGCTGACCTCGCTCAAGCAGATCTGCAACCACCCCGCGCAGTATCTGAAGGAGGACACCGGCCGCCTCGCCGCCCGCTCCGGCAAGCTCGCCCTGCTCGACGAGCTGCTCGACACGATCCTCTCGGAGGACGGCTCGGTGCTGGTCTTCACGCAGTACGTGTCGATGGCGCGCCTCATCGCAGGCCACCTCGAGGCCCGGGGGATCCCGTCCCAGCTGCTCCACGGGTCCACCCCCGTGCCGGAGCGGGAGCGGATGGTGGACCGCTTCCAGGCCGGCGAGATCCCGGTGTTCATCCTCTCCCTGAAGGCCGCGGGCACCGGACTGAACCTGACCCGTGCCGGCCATGTCGTCCACTACGACCGCTGGTGGAACCCGGCCGTGGAGGACCAGGCCACCGACCGGGCCTATCGCATCGGACAGACCCAGCCGGTGCAGGTCCACCGCCTCATCGCCGAGGGCACGGTCGAGGACCGCATCGCCGAGATGCTGCTCTCCAAGCGGGCGCTGGCCGACGCGGTGCTGGGCTCGGGGGAGAGGGCGCTGACCGAGCTCACCGACCGGGAGCTGGCCGATCTCGTCTCGCTGCGGAGGCCGACATGATCGCCCACCGCTCCGGGGCCGGGCGGCCGCGCCGGGACGGGCTGCGCAGGCCGGGCGACCGGCGGCGTACGTTCCCGCAGCTCGCACCACGGTCCGCCGACGAGTCGTTCGCCGCGTCCTGGTGGGGCAACGCATGGGTGGACGCGCTGGAGGACACGGCCCTCGACCCGGCCCGCCTCGCCCGCGGCCGCGCGTACGCCGGGCGGGGCCAGGTCGACGCGATCACCGTCACGCCCGGCCGGGTCACCGCGTACGTGCACGGGTCCCGCCCGCGCCCGTACCGCACGGACATCCGGCTGCGCACCCTCGGCGACGACGACTGGGACCGGCTGCTCGACATCGCGGCCGCCCGCCCCGACCACATCGCGGCCCTGCTCGACAAGGACGTCCCGCACGCGCTCGCGAACGCGGCGGACCTGCTGCCCGCCCCCGGCGATCTGATCCCCGACTGCTCGTGCCCCGACGACGGCTTCCCTTGCAAGCACGCGGCGGCTCTCTGCTACCAGACGGCGCGGATCCTCGACGAGGACCCGTTCGTGCTGTTCCTCATGCGCGGCCGCGGTGAACAGGAGATCCTCGCGGAGCTCACCCGGCGCAACGCCACCCGTTCCGCGGCCGAGCGGACCGCCGCGGAGGCGCACGGCACCCCGCCCGCCCTGGCGACCGTCCCCGCCCGCGACGCCCTCGCGCCGCGCACGCTGCCACCGCTCCCACCGCCGCTGCCCGTCCCCCCGCACCCGGGCCGCCCGCCGGTCTACCCGCAGGCGCCCGGCGCCCCCGACCCGCTCGCCCTCGATCTCCTGGCCACCGAGGCGGCGGCCCGCGCCCACACCACCCTCCGGACCGGCCGCGATCCCCTCGCGGGGCTCACCCCCTGGCAGGACGCGGTCCGGCTGGCCGCCGCCCATCCCGGTTCCGGACTCACCGCCTCCACCCGGGCGCTGTACACCGCGCTGGCCCGCGCGACCGACCGCACCCCGACGGACCTGGCCCGCGCCGTCGCCGCCTGGCGGCAGGGCGGCCTCGCGGGCCTGGCCGTCATGGAAGAGGCATGGGACCCGCCGGCCGGCCCCTTCGACCGGGCCCGACCCGCACTGGCCGCCGCCGACTTCCCGGACTTCCGGCCCTCGCGCAACCGTCTCTCCACCTCCGCGCTGCAACTGCGCCTGGGCCGCGACGGCTTGTGGTACGGCTATGAGTCGGACCCCGGGCGCGACGACTGGTGGCCCCGCGGCACCCCCGACGCGGACCCCGTCGGAGCGCTCGCCGCCCTGCTCGGCCGCTGACCGTACGCGCGGACGGCGGTACCCGGGCCGTGCCCCACGGACCGACGGCTGGACCGTGCGCCGGGGCGGACGCCCCGGTACCGCCCGGCCGTACCGGATGCCCCGTTAACGCACGGCCCGCACCGAGCAACCCGCACCGAACGCCCTGGACCGGATGCCCGTGGACACTCAGGAGCCAGAATGACCGGTGAGCACGCGAAGGACGGACCCGCCGATCTCGTCGTCGAGGGGTGCACCGCGCTCGTGCACGCGCAGGACGGCGGAATCCGATTCGAGGAGGACCGCGCCGTCGTCGTACGCGACGGGGCGATCGAGGCGGTCACCTCCGCCCGTGACGCGGCCCGGCTGCCGGCCCGCGAGCGCATCGACGCGCAGGGCCGGCCGGCCATGCCCGGTCTGATCAACTGCCATACGCACACCCCGATGGTGGCCCTGCGCGGCATCGCGGAGGACGTCCCGGTCGAGGAGTGGTTCAACGACTGGATCTGGCCCATCGAGAGCAACCTCACCGACGAGATCGTCGAGCTCGGCGCGCTGCTCGCATGTGCCGAGATGATCCGCGGCGGGGTCACCGCCTTCGCCGACCACTACTTCTCGATGGACCGGGTCGCCGCCGCGGTCGTACGGAGCGGTCTGCGGGCCAACCTCGGCTGGGCATACTTCTCCAGCCAGGGACCCGAAGGGCGCGAGCGTTCCCTCGACTTCGCCCTGCGCACGGCCGGAGGCGCCGGGGGCCGGATCACCACCTCACTCGCGCCCCACGCCCCGTACACCGTCGAGGACGCGGACCTGGCGGCCACGGCCGAGCTGGCGCGCGAGCACGGACTGCCCGTCCACCTCCATGCCGCCGAGAGCCGGGCGCAGACCGACAGCAGCCTCCAGCAGCACGGCCGCACGCCGATCGAGACCCTCCACCGCGCGGGCCTGCTCGACGTGGACGTCCTCATCGCGCACGGCACCGGCATCGTCGAGCGGGACCTGCCGGTGCTTCAGCGGGGCACAGGCCGCATCGGCATCGCGACCGCTCCCAAGGGCTACCTCAAGTTCGGTTGGGACACGACCCCCATCAGGGCGCTGCGTTCGATCGGCATCCCAGTGGGCCTGGCCACGGACGGGGCGGCGTCCAACAACACGCTGGACGTGTGGGAGAGCATGACGCTCACCGCGCTGGTGCAGAAGTCGACGGAGCGCGACCCGCGCTGGCTGACCGCCCGCCAGGCGCTCGACCACGCGACCACCCAGAGCGCGCTGGCCACGGGGCTGGGGGAGCGGGTGGGGGCGCTCGCGCCGGGGCGGCGCGCCGATCTGATCCTGGTGGACCTCACCGGCCCCCATGTGCGCCCGCTGCACGACCTCGCCACGGCGCTGGTCCTCAGCGCACGGTCCGCGGACGTGGTGACCACGATCGTCGACGGCCGCGTCCTGATGCGCGACCGGAAACTGCTGACGCTCGACGTCGAGGAGATCGTGAGCGAACTCGCCCGGCTGCTGCCTGAGTTGACGGACCGCGGACACGGGCGACGTATTCAGGAATACGATGCCGGGCTCGGCGGCGCAGGATGAGGGAGGTCAGCGCAATGAGGTGAACACCCGGACGGTGCAAGGAGGTTCGACGAACTGTCTCCTCGATCGGGTGAAAGGATTGTAGGCCATAACCTGATTGGCGCAATCGCGTTATTTCCGGTGCGGGTAAGTACCCGTGTTCATCCTCCGGAAGGCAGGAACCAATGAGGCAGATTCGCCGAACAGGTCTGGTGGCAGTGATGGTCACGGGCGGCGCCCTTGCCGCGGCCGGGGCCGCCCACGCCGACTCGGGTGCGCACGGAAGCGCGACCGGGTCGCCGGGCCTGATCTCCGGGAACACGATTCAGCTCCCGGTGCACGTCCCGGTGAATGTGTGCGGCAACACCGTCAATGTGGTCGGTCTGCTGAATCCGGCGGTCGGCAACAGCTGCGAGAACGAAGGAGCGGGCAAGGGCGGCAACGGCGGGGGCGGTGCCGTCGCCGAAGGGAGCGGAAAGGATTCGCCCGGGGTGATCTCCGGCAACGTGATCCAGCTGCCCGTCGATGTGCCCGTGAATGTCACCGGCAACTCCGTCAATGTCGTCGGCATCGGCAACGCGGCCCACGGGAACTCCTCATCGAACACCCCCGGCAAGCCCCCGGTCGCGCCGAAGCCGGTGACCCCGCCGAAGACGCGACCCGCAGAACCGGTTCACCAGCCCCGGCCGGGTCCCGGACACCTCGCCGAGACCGGCACCCCGACCGGGATCGGCCTCGCCGTCCCGGCCGGTGCCGCCCTGATCCTCGGCGGCGCGGTCCTCTACCGCCGCTTCCGCGCCACCGCCTCCGACGCCTAGAGCGGATGGAGCGGCCGGACGGTAAGGAAAGAGGGGCCCGGATCCGAAACCGGTGCCCCTCTCTGCCGTTGCCGACGATGCTCCGGCCGCTGCCGCTGCCGCTGCCGCTGCCGCTGCCGCTGCCGCTGCTGCTGCCGCTGCCGCTGCCGTGCACGCTGCGTGCTGCGTGCTGCCGCCAGTGCTGCTTCAGCCGCCGGTGACGCCTCAGTCGCGCCACGTGGCGAGCACCGCCGCGATCGCCGGCGCCACGCGCGCGCGTGCCTCATGGCGGGGGACCCCCTGCATCAGCAGCGCGTCGTACGGCGTGTCCAGATGGCGTACGGACGCACGCACCGCCGCCGTCACCGCTCCCTCATCCAGCGCACGGCCCGCCGCGGTCCGCCCCACCCGCCCGCTGCCGCGCACCGACGTGTGCTCCGCGATGCCCAGCGCCCGGTCGAGCGGGCAGCCCGGGAAGAGCCGCAGGATCTCCGCGGTGAAGGTGCCCGTGAAGCGCACGTCCTCCGCCGCCCGCCGCGCCGCGTCGCGCGCCCGGCGACGGGCCCGTACGTCCGCGTCGGCCAGGCACGCCGCCTCGGCCCGGCCGAGCGCGGCCTCCTCGACGAGCAGTCCCTGGCGCTCGTACCGCGTACGGCGCTTGTTGTGCCGTACGACGACGGCCCACAGGGAACTCGCCTCGCGGGCCCGCCGGGTCAGTGCCGCGTTCCCGCGCGGCAGGAAGACGAGATGTCCGAGGTCCGCGCAGTCCAGGCAGCGCGGCGCGTTGAACTCCAGGACCATCCGCTCGAGCGGCCCCCGTCGGCACTCGGCGCAGCGCCGTGCCTTCAGCGGCTCGACGACCACCAGCGGATCCGCCACCCCGAACCCACCTCCCGTTCCCGGACCTCTCCTGCCGCGCGTGTCCGGCGCGCTGCCTGACCGCCTTTTCCGTCCAATATTCGTTCGAGGAGCGGACGTTGGTCTTGCTACTTTCCTGGACGTGGCGAAACTCAATCAGATCATCGCGGTGGAGAAAGGCGTCAAGTCCAAGGCGCACCAGGACCTCACGGCGGCTCATCACGGCCTCCAGAAGCCGGCACTGCTGGCCGGCATCTCCCGGACGTACCAGCCCAAGGACGAAGAGGGCGAGCAGCTTCCGCCCGAGTCCACGCTGGTCCAGGTCAAGGCCGAGGACGTGCTGCGCGACACCGCGAAGACGCTGACCCGGCTGTTCGACGTGACCGCCACCAAGGACTGGGCGAACTGCACGGCCCGCGCCGACATCACCGTCGACGGACGCGTCCTGGTGGCCGATGTGCCCGTCGCGTACCTCCTCTTCCTGGAGAAGCAGCTCACGGACATCAACACCTTTGTGCGCAAGCTGCCGGTGCTGGATGCCGCCGAGTCCTGGACGCAGGACCCTTCCACGGACTCCTGGAAGACCGAGCCGGTCAAGACGGTCCGGACGAAGAAGGTGCCCCGCAACCATGTGAAGGCGGAGGCCACCGACAAACACCCGGCGCAGGTCGAGGTGTACTACGAGGACATTCCCGTCGGGTACTGGACGACGGTGAAGTTCTCCGGTGCGCTGCCCGCCCGCCGGGTCAACGAACTGCTGGACCGCGTGGAGAAGCTTCAGCAGGCCGTGAAGTTCGCCCGCGAGGAGGCGAACGGCGCGGAGGTCACCGACCAGAGGGTGGGTGACGCCGTATTCGGCTACCTCTTCGGGTAGCCGCACACAGACTCCCCGGCCACAGCACCACGGCCGGGGTGCGCGAGGAGCGCAAAGCTGAAGCTGAAGCTTGTCGTGAACCGCGCGGTTCCAGTGGAGGTTCGAATCCTCCCCCCGGCACTACGGGCCGGGGTGGCCCAAATCGGCAGAGGCAGACCGCGATGAATCTCAGACTCTCGCTCCAGACTCAGCATTCGCCGCTCATCGCCGGATCGACCGGGCCCGGGCCCCCAGTGCGTCGAGATGCCGGTTCGACTCCGGCCCGCGGAGCTCGATCTGCGGTGGTCGAAAGGAAAGACGCGGCGACGAGAAGACTGACCTGGGTCCTCAAGCGTGCCGGCGTGTGCATGTGAGTGGCATCAACAGGGCTCGGGGGCCGGCTACGCCCCCGGGCCCGCTCCCGTCTCCGGGCCCGCTCCCGCTGCCGGCCCGCTCCTCTCTCCGGGACCCGTCGCGGATCGCGGCCCCACCGCCTACTGGCGGTATCCGCTCAGGAAGCGCCCGATCCGGCTGATGGCGGCGTCGAGATCGTCGGCGTACGGGAGCGTCAGGATCCGGAAGTGGTCCGGCCGCGGCCAGTTGAAGCCGGTGCCCTGGACGACCTGGATCTTCTCGCGCAGCAGCAGATCCAGCACGAACTTCTCGTCGTCGTGGATCGGATGCACCTTGGGGTCCAGGCGCGGGAACGCGTACAGGGCGCCCTTCGGCTTCACGCACGAGACCCCCGGGATCTCGTTGAGCCGCTCCCATGCGCGGTCGCGCTGCTCGTGCAGCCGCCCGCCGGGTGCGGTGAGTTCGTGGATGGACTGGCGTCCGCCGAGCGCGGCCTGGATGGCGTACTGCGCGGGCGCGTTGGGGCACAGCCGCATGGAGGCCAGCATCGTGAGCCCCTCGAGGTAGCTGCGCGCGTGCTGCTTGGGGCCGGTGACGACCAGCCAGCCCGAACGGAAACCGGCCACGCGATACGTCTTCGACAGCCCGCTGAAGGTCAGGACGACCAGGTCCGGGGCGAGGGCGGCCGTGCTGTGGTGGACGGCGTCGTCGTACACGATCTGGTCGTAGATCTCGTCGGCGAACACCATCAGCTGGTGCCGGCGCGCCAGATCGAGAATGCCCTCGATGATCTCGGGCGGATAGACGGCACCGGTG
This sequence comes from Streptomyces sp. NPDC059909, assembly GCF_042730885.1. Taxonomy (NCBI): domain Bacteria; kingdom Bacillati; phylum Actinomycetota; class Actinomycetes; order Kitasatosporales; family Streptomycetaceae; genus Streptomyces; species Streptomyces sp. NPDC059909. Next base: position 178,723 of record NZ_JBHWKX010000002.1, on the reverse strand, counting down.
GGGTTGTTGGGGTTGATGATCACGACGGCCTTGGTCCGATCGGTGATCTTCGACGCCATGTCGTCCAGGTCCGGGTACCAGTCGGCGGACTCGTCGCACAGATAGTGGACGGGCTTTCCGCCCGAGAGGGTGGTGACGGCGGTCCAGAGCGGGAAGTCGGGCGCCGGGATGAGGACTTCGTCGCCGTCCTCCAGCAGGGCCTGCACCGCCATGGAGACGAGCTCGGAGACGCCGTTGCCGAGGAAGACGTCGTCGACGGAGACCTCGGTGAGCCCGAGCGACTGGTAGCGCTGGGCCACGGCGCGGCGCGCCGACAGGATGCCCCGGGAGTCGGTGTACCCGTGGGCCTGCGGGAGCATCCGGATCATGTCCTGGACGATCTCCTCCGGCGCCTCGAAGCCGAAGAGCGCGGGGTTTCCGGTGTTGAGGCGCAGGACGCTGTGGCCGGCCTCCTCCAGGGCGTTCGCATGCTCGATCACCGGGCCGCGGATCTCGTAGCAGACCTCGCTGAGCTTGCTCGACTGCCGGAACTCCATGCGGGGCCTCCCCAGAAACGGTGTTACTTGGTTTTACCAAGCGGGAGCTTGGAAAGTCCAACAACATGTCTAGACTGCGTCGCATGCCACATCCTCCGCGCCGCCGAAGCTACGACCAGTACTGCGCCGCCGCCCGCGCCCTCGACGCCGTCGGCGACCGCTGGACCCTGCTGATCGTGCGGGAGTTGCTGGCGGGACCCCGGCGGTACACCGATCTGCACGCCGATCTGCCCGGGGTCAGCACGGACGTCCTCGCCTCGCGTCTCAAGGACATGGAGCGGGACGGCCTGGCCACGCGACACCGCCTTCCCGCCCCCGTCTCCGCGTTCGTCTACGAACTCACCGCGCGGGGCAGGGCGTTGCTCCCCGTCGTCACCGCCCTGGCCGAGTGGGGAACGCCCGAACTGGCCGAGCGCCGGCCCACGGACGCGGTGCGGGCCCACTGGTTCGCCCTGCCGCTGCTGCGCCGCCTGGAGGGCACCGGGGTGGCGGACGTCGTCGAAGTCCGGCTGCCCGAGGGCGTGTTTCATCTACGGGTCGGGGTCCCGGTCGGGAGCGACGGGTTGGCGAACGCGTCCGGACCCACGGCCGGATCCGCGTCCTTGCCCGCGTCCGGATCCGGGTACGGCGACGGCCCGGTGACGGCAGCGGGCGCCGCCGTCACACGGATCGAGCTGGACGCCGATACGTGTCTCGCCGTGAGCCGGGGCAGCCTCACCGTCGAGGAGGGCGTACGGGACGGGCGCATCGCCGTCTTCGGCGAAGGACCTCTCGCCGTCGCGCTGCGCGGCGCCGCGGCCTCGGCCGGCGTGGGGACGTGATCCGGCCCCGCGCAGCCGGAGAAGACATGATGGGCCGGTGCGACTCGAACCGATCACCTGGGAACGGCTGACCGAAGCCGTCGCCGACCGGGTCATGGAGACCACGGCCGACGACGGGAGCCCCTGGCTGCGCATCGCCGTTGACGGAGCCCCCGCCGCCGGGACCGGCGTGGCGGCGGAGGCACTCGCCGAGGCCCTGCGGGTGCGCGGGCGCTCGGTGCTCGTGGTCGGTACGGAGGGGTTTCTGCGGCCCGCCTCGCTGCGGTACGAGTACGGTCGCGAGGACCCGGACACCTACTACGCGGGCTGGTTCGACACCGGAGCGCTCTGGCGTGAGGTGTTCGGGCCACTGGAGCCGGGCGGGTCCGGACGGGTGCTGCCGGACCTGTGGGACCCGGTCACCGACCGGGCGACGCGCAGCCCGCACCACGAACTCCCGCCCGGCGGTGTGCTGGTGCTGCACGGACCCCTGCTCCTCGGGCACTGGTTCCCCTTCGACCTGACCCTGCACCTGAGGCTCTCGGCGGGCGCGCTCCGCCGCCGCACCGACGAGGCGCAGTGGTGGACGCTGCCCGCCTTCGAGCGGTACGAACGCGAGGCCGGCCCGGACGAGGCCGCGGAGGTCGTCGTCCGCACCGACGACCCGCGCCACCCGGCGTGGAACGACCCGTGGCGGAAGTAACCGTCCTCCGGGCGGGGGTTCAGGAGCCGGCGCCGTGCCTCACGGACCCGTGCCGTCGGGCCCCGGCGGGCGGCCCCCGTGCAGGGTCACGGCGAGCGCTCCCGCCCGGCAGCCCTCGTGCGCGGCGGCAGCCGGGTCCGCGCCCGCCAGGAGGGCGGCGAGGAACGCACCGGTGAACGCGTCGCCCGCGCCCGTCGAGTCGACCGCCGTCGCCGGGACCGGCGGCACCCGGGCCGTCAGTGCCCCCGACTCGGCCACCAGTGCCCCGCCCGCGCCGAGGGTCACGACTGCCAGCGGCACCTGCAGACTCAGCTTCGCGGCGGCGTCGGCGATGTCCGGGATGCCGGTGAGGAGCCGGGCCTCGTCGGCGTTGGGCAGCAGCACGTCCGCCCCTGCGGCCGCCGCGAGGAAGCGGTCCACCCCGAGCGTGGCGATGAAGCCCGCCGACGCCGGATCCACGCTCACGGGGATGCCCCGCTCGCGGGCGTCCGCGAGGGCGAGGACGGCCAGCTCCCGGCTGGGCCGCGCGAAGAAGAGGTAGCCGGACAGATGGAGGCGGCCGACCCCGTCGAGCAGGTCGGGCGACCAGTCGGCTGGCGATATCCGGAGGGCGGCCCCGCTGTCGGTGAGAAACGTGCGTTCGGCGTGCGCGTCGACGAGCGCGACGACCGTGGCGGTCCCGGCCTGGCGGTCGGGCACCAGGAGCGGACGGACGCCCGCCCGGCGCAGGTGTCCGTCGTGCCAGGACGCGGTATCGGCGCCGACCCGGCCGAGCAGGCGTACGTCCGTACAGCCCGAGTGCGCTGCCCAGCATGCGGCGTTGGCGCCGGCGCCGCCGGGCAGGGTCCGTATCTCGGCCGCCGTGTCCGTCCCGTGCGCGAGCGCCGAACCGTGCCGGGCCACGACATCGGTGGCCACGTCCCCGATCACCAGCAGCGCACCGGCCGTGGCGGCGGCGGGACGCGTCACAGCGCCGCCGCGATCCGGGCCGCCAGCCGCACGTTTCCGCGTACGGCCGCCAGATTCGCCTCCAGGGACGCGCCCCCCGTGCGCCGCATCAGATGGTCGAGGAGGAAGGGGGTGACCGCCTGGCCCGTGATGCCCCGCTCCCGGCATTCGTCCAGCGCCTCCGCCAGCACCCGGTCGTGCAGCCGAGGGTCGAGCTGCTCGTCCTCGGGCACGGGCTGGGCGACGATCAGTGCCGTGTCCGGGCCGCCGAGCGCGTCCTGGGCGCGTATCACCTCCGCGACCTCCTCCGGCGTTCGGACCGTCCAGTCGACCGGTTCCCCGGAGGAGGCCAGATAGAAGCCGGGGAAATGGCCGGTGCCGTAGCCGAGGACGCCGACGCCCAGGGTCTCGAGTCGCTGGAGGGTCGCCGGGACGTCGAGGATCGACTTCACGCCGGCACAGACGACGGCGATCCGGGTCTGCGCGAGCAGTCGCAGGTCCGCCGACTCGTCCTGGGTCGTGGTCCACTCCCGGTGCACCCCGCCGAGCCCGCCCGTCGCGAACACCCTGACCCCGGCACGGGCGGCGAGGAACGCGGTGGCCGACACGGTCGTCGCCCCGCTCGCTCCCGCCGCGAGGGCGGGCGCGAGATCGCGGTGGCCGAGCTTGCGCACCTCGGGGTCGGTGGCGACCCGCTCCAACCGGTCCTTGTCCAGGCCGACATGGGCCCGCCCGTCCAGCACGGCGATCGTCGCGGGCACCGCGCCCCCGCTTCTGACCAGTGACTCCAGCTCCTCCGCGACCGCCAGGTTGCGCGGGCGCGGCAGCCCGTGCGCGATGATCGTGGACTCGAGCGCGACGACGGGCCGGCGCGCGTCCAGCGCCTCCCGTACCTCTTCCGACAACAGCAGTGTGGTCTCGGGCATGTCCCATCCCTGGCACGCAAACCCCCTGCGCAAACGTTTCCGCAGTGCTCCGTCCCACTTCGGACGACGTGTCGGTTCGAGCTGTTCCAGCTGTCCTCGGTGGCGGGCGGGGAGTGGACCACCCGCCCGGCGTGCCCGCTACTCGGCCCTCACCGCCCGGCAGACAACGTATGTCGTGGACCTCGCGGGCTTTCGCGGGCCGAGTGGCGGGACCCGGAACGTACCGGCTGCTTCCAGCCCGTCCTGAGCGCACCGCGTCCGCCCGCCCCCGCTAAGGTGACGCGCCATGACGACCTTTGATCACCGTGCCGCCACCCCCGCTTCCCCTTCGTTCGCCGTGCACATCCCGGACGCCGAGCTGGAGGCCGAGCCGCTCGACCCCGCTCAGATCGTCTCCGGGGACCCGGTCGTGACCGGAAAGGTGCTGTGGGAGTCCGAGGACGGCAAGCAGCTCCGCGGCATCTGGCAGATCACCCCGGGCGTGGTGACCGACACCGAGGCCAACGAGCTCTTCGTCGTCGTCAGCGGCCGCGCCACGATCGAGGTCGAGGGCGGCGGAATCCTTCACGTCGGGCCCGGCGACGCCTGCGTGCTGCGGGAGGGCGACCGGACGACCTGGACGGTGCACGAGACGCTGCGGAAGGCGTACCAGATCAGTCTTTGAGGCTGGGGGCGTCCGGACGCACGGCGGTGTCCGGGGCATCCGGACGCGACGACCGGGCCGGTGAAGCACGGTTGCCGGTCAGGAGGGCCAGGGCGGCGAGGGGGAGGAGCAGGCAGGCCCCGATCGCGTTGAGCCAGCCGTAGCCCGCCTGCGCGACGATGACGCCCGCCGCGACACCGCCGATTCCCGCCGACGCGTTCGTCGTCAGGTCGGAGAGACCCTGGACCGCGGCACGGGCGGGTCCGGGGACGGAGTCCGTGAGGAGCGCGGAGCCCGAGACGAGACCCGCGGACCAGCCCAGGCCGAGCAGGAACAGGCCCGCCGCGCTACGGGCATGGCTCGCCCCTGCCGTACCGGCCAGCAGCGCGGCGCACGAGAGCAGTCCCACGGCCAGGCCGATCACCGAGAGCCGTCCGAGGCGGTCGGACAGCCAGCCCATCACCGGCGAGAAGGCGTACATGCCCGCGATATGGCCGCTGATGACCAGCCCGATCAGCTCGATGCCCGCGCCATGGTGGCTCAGCGCGACCGGTGTCATCGACATGATCGACACCATGGCGGTGTGCGAGACCGCGACGGTGACGAGCGCGAGCCGGGCCCGTGGGGACTCCCGCACCGCTCGCACACCGGCCCGCAGTGAACGCCCTTCCCGCCCGCCGTCCTCGGCCGGGACCAGCGCCCGCGCCGTCAGCAGCGGGTCCGGGCGCAGCAGCACCGCGACGACGAGCGCCGATATCAGGAACACCCCCGTCGCCCAGAGGAACGGACCGGCCGCCTCCGGTATGCCGAGCCCTGAGACGCTCCGTCCCGCCGGCGCCGCGATGTTCGGCCCGAGCACCGCGCCGATCGTGGTCGCCCACACCACCGTGGAGATGGCCCGTGCCCGCCGTTCCGGCTCCGCCAGATCCGCCGCCGCGAACCGCGCCTGCAGATTGGCGGACGAGGCCGCGCCGAATCCCGCCATCCCCACCAGAAGCAGCGGGAAGCTCCCGACCACCGCGGCCAGGACCACCACACCCGCACCGGCCGCCCCGATCAGATACGCCAGCACCAGTCCCGGCCGGCGCCCGCGTGCGGTCATGAGCGCGGCAAGCGGCACGGACAGCAGCGCCGTCCCGGCGACGGACGCGGTCGGGGCGAGCCCGGCCAGCGCCTCGGTCCCGCTCATCTCCTGCGCGAGCACCGTGGCCAGGGCGATGCCCGTAGCGACGCCGAGCCCGCCGAGGATCTGGCTGACGATCAGGACGGGTGTGATCCTCCGCCGCAGCGCGGGAAGATCGGCGGCACTGACGCCGGCCCGACCGGTCGCGGCGGTCTTCTTCCCGGCGTTCACCGGGCGACCGCGGGGGGCAGTTCAGGAGATGTACTGGCCATCGCGCCAGTGTGCCAATTACCCACGCCGTACGGAACCGTCCTGCCGGCCGGGCTCTCAGAACAGCGGCTGGGGGAGCACCCCCTCCAGGGCCAGCAGTTGCCGCTTCGTCTCCAGTCCGCCCCCGAAGCCCCCCAGGCCCCCATTGCTCTCCACCACCCGGTGGCACGGCACCACCACCGGCAGCGGATTCGACCCCATGGCCGTGCCCACCGCCTGTGCCGCGCCGGGCTGGCCCACCCGGTCGGCAAGGTCGCCGTACCCGACGACCGATCCGTACGGCACGCCGGAGGCCAGCTCGCGCAGCACCTCGCGGTTGAAGCCGGACGAAAGCGACCAGTCCAGGGGGAGCTCGAAGTCCCGGCGTCTCCCCGCGAAGTACTCCGCGAGCTGGCGTATCGGCTCGGCGAGCAGAACCGGGTCCGCAGGGACCCGGGACCCGTCGCCCGAACCGTCCTCGGCCCGGTCCCCGGGCGCGACGTCCGACCCGATCCCCGGCGCGACCTCGACCGGCTCCGCGCCCAGTCGCGCGGCAAGCCGGCCGAGCGCCCTGTCCCGCACCCGCTCGTCGGCGTGGAAGACCACGCTCACCAGCCCCTCCCCGGTGGCGGCGAGCAGCAGCGGTCCGATGTCGGAGCCCACCACGGTCCACTCGAAGCTGTTCATGCGGACCACCGTACGACCGCCCACCGACAACGGCCCCGACCTGCGAATCCGGCCCCCGATGTTTGCTTGCGGCCCCGCTCGCCATACTCTCGCCCCCGACACGGCTTCCTCGACGGGGGACACGGGGGCACGGGCGGCACAAGGGGCGAAGGACAGAGAAGGATGCAGGGCACAGTCGACGGTTTCACGTACGGCGTCGTCACACCTGTGGCCGCCTATCTCATGGCCTGCCTCGGTGGTGCCCTGGGGCTGCGCTGCACCACCAGATCCGTGCGCGACAACGGATCCTTCAAGCCCGGCTGGCTTGCGCTCGGCGCCACGTCCATCGGCTCGGGTATCTGGACCATGCACTTCATCGCGATGATGGGGTTCACCGTCGCGGAGGCCCCGATCAGCTACGACCGTCCGACGACCTTCGCCAGCCTCGGCGTCGCGGTCGTCATGACCGGCATCGGGATCTTCATCGTGGGCTACCGCGGCGCGACCGCCATGGCCCTGGTCACCGGGGGCGCCATCACCGGTCTGGGCATCGCGTCCATGCACTACCTGGGCATGGCCGGCATGCAGCTCCAGGGCCGGCTCGAGTACGACACCCTGACGGTCGCCCTCTCCGTCGTGATCGCCGTCGTCGCGGCCACCTCCGCCCTCTGGGCGGCCGTGTCCATCCACGGTTTCCTGCCGAGTCTCGGCGCCAGCCTGGTGATGGGCGTCGCCGTGAGCGGAATGCACTACGTCGGCATGGCCGCCGTCGACGTCCATCTGCACGGCACGGTCCTGCCCGGCGCCGTCGGCGACTCTCCCGCCACGCTCATCGCCCCGATGCTGATCGGTCCCGCGGTCTTCCTGGTCCTGGCGGGCGTGGTCGTCATGTTCGACCCGCTGCTCGTCATGGGCGAACCCGACTGGCAGCAGCCCGGGGCCGGGCGGAGAACGGCCGGGCGCAGGGTCCGGGCGGGCGTGCCGGCGCAGCGGCAGCTGCCCTCGTACGGCGAGCCGGCGAACTGGTCGGCGCCCTCCCGGTCCGCACGCCGCACCTCCCACCGCTCCCGCAACCGCTGACCGCAGGCCTTCGGCTTCCCCCGCGGGCTTCCCGGGGGGCTCATGCCCCGCTCCCCGGGCCCGTCGACGCCCCCGCTCCCCGGGCCGCTCACATGGCCGGACCTGGGCAGGAGCAGCGATCAGGCCCGGCTGTCAGTGGTGGGTCGTACGGTGGTTCCATGCGGCCCGTTTCCCAGATCGAACGCACGATGGCGCCCTTCGAGGTCGTCAGCCCCTACCGGCCCAGCGGTGACCAGCCGACGGCCATCGCCGAGCTCGACCGGCGCATCCGCGCCGGTGAGAAGGATGTCGTCCTGCTCGGTGCGACCGGCACCGGCAAGTCGGCGACCACGGCCTGGATGATCGAGAAGCTCCAGCGCCCCACCCTGGTCATGGCGCCGAACAAGACGCTGGCCGCCCAGTTGGCCAACGAGTTCCGCGAGCTCCTGCCGAACAACGCGGTGGAGTACTTCGTCTCGTACTACGACTACTACCAGCCCGAGGCGTACGTCCCGCAGTCGGACACGTACATCGAGAAGGACTCCTCGATCAACGAGGAGGTCGAGCGGCTGCGCCACTCCGCGACGAACTCGCTGCTGACCCGCCGGGACGTCGTCGTGGTCGCCTCCGTCTCGTGCATCTACGGCCTGGGCACCCCGCAGGAGTACGTGGACCGCATGGTGCAGCTGAAGGTCGGCGAGGAGATCGACCGCGACCAGCTGCTGCGCCGCTTCGTCGACATCCAGTACACGCGCAACGACGTGGCGTTCGCCCGGGGCACCTTCCGGGTCCGCGGCGACACCATCGAGATCTTCCCGGTCTACGAGGAGCTGGCCGTCCGCATCGAGATGTTCGGCGACGAGATCGAGGCGCTCTCCACGCTCCACCCGATCACGGGCGAGGTCATCAGCGACGACCAGGAGCTGTACGTGTTCCCCGCCAGCCACTACGTGGCCGGTCCGGAGCGCATGGAGAAGGCGGTCAACGGAATCGAGCGCGAGCTCGAGGAGCGCCTCGCCGAGCTGGAGAAGCAGGGCAAGCTGCTGGAGTCCCAGCGGCTGCGCATGCGCACCTCGTACGACCTCGAGATGCTCCGCCAGATCGGCTCGTGCTCCGGCGTCGAGAACTATTCGATGCACTTCGACGACCGCGCCCCCGGGACCCCGCCGAACACCCTCCTCGACTACTTCCCGGAGGATTTCCTGCTCGTCATCGACGAGTCGCATGTGACGGTCCCGCAGATCGGCGCGATGTACGAGGGCGACGCGTCCCGCAAGCGGACCCTCGTCGAGCACGGCTTCCGGCTCCCGTCGGCGCTCGACAACAGGCCGCTGAAGTGGGAGGAGTTCCAGGAGCGGATCGGCCAGTCCGTCTACCTCTCCGCCACCCCCGGCACGTACGAACTCTCGCGCTCCGACGGCTTCGTGGAGCAGATCATCCGCCCCACGGGCCTCGTCGACCCCGAGGTCGTCGTCAAGCCCACCGAGGGCCAGATCGACGACCTGGTGCACGAGATCCGCAAGCGCACCGACAAGGACGAGCGCGTCCTGGTCACCACGCTCACCAAGAAGATGGCCGAGGACCTCACCGACTACTTCCTGGAGCTCGGCATCCAGGTCCGCTATCTGCACAGCGACGTCGACACCCTCCGCCGCGTCGAGCTGCTGCGCGAGCTGCGCTCCGGTGAGTACGACGTCCTGGTCGGCATCAACCTGCTCCGTGAGGGCCTCGACCTCCCCGAGGTGTCGCTGGTCGCGATCCTCGACGCCGACAAGGAAGGCTTCCTGCGCTCCGGCACCTCGCTCATCCAGACCATCGGCCGTGCGGCGCGCAATGTCTCCGGCCAGGTCCATATGTACGCCGACAAGATCACCCCGGCGATGGAGAAGGCGATCGACGAGACCAACCGGCGCCGCGAGAAGCAGGTCGCGTACAACAAGGCGAACGGCATCGACCCGCAGCCGCTCCGCAAGAAGATCAACGACATCGTGGCCACCATCGCCCGCGAGGAGGTCGACACCGAGCAGCTGCTCGGCACCGGCTACCGCCAGGGCAAGGACGGCAAGGGCGCCAAGGCGCCGGTGCCGTCGCTGGCGGCACACGCCGTCAAGGGGGGCAAGGGCGGCAAGGCCACCGCCAAGAAGGGCGAGATCATGAGCGACCGCCCGGCCGCCGAACTGGCCGGGATCATCGAGGAGATGACCGACCGGATGCGGGCCGCGGCGGCGGAGCTCCAGTTCGAGGTCGCCGCCCGGCTGCGGGACGAAGTCGGCGAGCTCAAGAAGGAGCTGCGGCAGATGAAGGAGGCGGGCCTGGCCTGACGAGGGGGACGGCTGGGGCCCGAGGAGACCGGCCTGGCCTGACGCACCGGCAGCTGTGTTTCAAGACCGACACAAAAGCTGTCCAAGTCTGCTGCGCTGTCGGAGCGACTGCGTACTGTACGGGACAACCGCACACACGGACGGTTGCGGGGGAACCATGGAGAGGGGACAGCGCGTGGTGGACGTATCCAAGGGCGGCGCGCCCGGAGGTCCCGGCGTCAATCTGACCAAGGGTCAGGCCATCAGCCTGGAGAAGAAGGGCGGCGGCACCCTCACCGCGGTGCGGATGGGGCTCGGCTGGCAGGCGGCACCCCGGCGCGGTCTTTTCGGCTCGCGCACGCGGGAGATCGACCTGGACGCGTCGGCGGTGCTCTTCGCCGACAAGCAGCCGGTCGACGTGGTGTTCTTCCGCCACCTCGTCAGCGACGACGGCTCGGTCCGGCACACCGGTGACAATCTGGTCGGCGGGGCCGGCCAGGGCGGCGACGACGAGGCGATCCTGGTCGATCTGCAGCGCGTTCCGGTCCACATCGACCAGATCGTCTTCACGGTGAACTCGTTCACCGGCCAGACGTTCCAGGAAGTGCAGAACGCGTTCTGCCGCATCGTCGACGAGACCAACGGCCAGGAGCTCGCGCGCTACACCCTGGACGGCGGCGGGCAGTACACCGCGCAGATCATGGCGAAGGTGCACCGCGCCGGCTCCGGCTGGCAGATGACGGCCCTCGGCAACCCGGCCAACGGCCGTACGTTCCAGGACCTGATGCCGTCGATCCTGCCGCACCTGTAGGCACGGCTTCCGCACGTCGTGACCACGCAGCTCCCGGAGGCTCCAGGCCGCCGGGAGCTGCACCGCTCACCACCGAGGCACCGAGGCACGAGGCAACGAGGGGACAGAGGCGATGACGGCCGAGCTGGTCAGGGGGCAGAACCATCCGTTGCCCCACACCCGACTCGAGATCCGGGTATCGGCCGGCAAACCGGTCGTGGCCGGCGCCACGCTCGGCGACGAGGACGGCAGGGTCCCGGGCACCGAATGGGTCGCCCACCCCGGCCAGCCGGCCCTCCCCGGGATCGAGGTCTCCCGACAGGCCACCGCCGACCACCGGCTCGGCGTCGACCTGGACGCCGTGCCCGCGGCCGTGCACCGGGTGACGCTGCTGCTCGCCCTGCCCCTGGGACCCGCACTCCCGGTCCGCTTCGGCTCCGTCGCCGCGCCGTTCGTCGCCGTCACCGGCCCCGACGGCGGCGAGATTGCCAACTACACCATAACCGGGCTGGACGCGGAGTCCGCCGTCGTCGCCCTTGAGCTCTACCGCCGCCAGGGCGCGTGGAAGGTCCGCGCCGTCGGCCAGGGGTACGCGGGCGGCCTCTCCGCCCTCCTGGCCGACCAGGGCCTCGACCGCGCCGGTGAGCTGTCGGCCGCCGTCCAGGAGGCCGTCGCGCCCGGCCTCGCCCGTACGGTCGGGACGCCCCCGCCCCGTACGACGGAGGTGCGGCACAGCGCGGCGACGGCCGCCGGCGGCACGGTCGGCGACCCCGGTCCCGCGCCGGGAGCCACCACCCAGCCGCCGGCTCCGACGCCGCCCGAGCCCCCGGCGCAGCCCCACGACGGCCCCATCAACTACACGCACCCCCGCAGGCAGTCGGTCGCGCCCCCGCCGCCGCCCCCGGCCGCACCGCCCACCGAGCCGGGCCGGCCGCCCACGCCGGTCGCCGGGGACGCCACCGGCTGGTCCATGGAGGAGCGGCTGTACAACCAGGTGTGGGGCATGTTCGAGGACCTGGCCCGCACCACGGCGGCGTACCGCAGCGCCGTCGACTTCGCCGAGTCCCGGCTCGATCAGGAGCTCGACCGCGCCCTCTCCGACCCGCGCAGCCGCATCGCGGGCTCCGGCGACGCCGCCCGCGCGGCGGCCCGCGCCAAGCACGACAAGCTGACCGAACAGGCCCGCGAGGTTCTCGACCGCGATCTCGCCCAGCTCGCCGCCGAGTCCGATGTCGTCGAGCCGGCCCTGCCGGCCGCCTTCGCCCGCTGGGACAACCCCGTCTGGCACGCCTACCGCGTCCCGATGGAGATCCCGATGGCCCTGCGCCTCGGGGACCTGCACCTCCCCGAGCGCCCGGAGCTGCGCATCCCCATGCTCATCCGGCTGCCGCTGGAGCGAGGCCTCTGGGTCGACAGCGGCCGCGCCGCGTCCGAGGCGGCATCGCTGATGGACGAGGGCCGGCTACGCAGGCTCGCCATGGACACGGCGGTCGCGCACGCCGCCCGGCTGCTCGCGGTCTACCCGGCGGGCGAGTTCACGGTCCATGTGATCGACCCGGCCGGCTCCGCGGCGGCCTCGCTCGCCCCGCTGGTGCACTCCGGAGTGCTGGACCAGCCGCCCGCCGTCGGTGCGCAGGGCGTCTCGTCCGTGCTTGCGAAACTGACCCAGCGCGTCGACCTCGTACAGATGGCGGTGCGGGGCGGTGCGGCCGATGCCCTGCCGCCGGACCTGGACACCGCCGAGCAGTTGCTGATCGTCAACGACTTCCCGCACGGCTTCGACGACCGGGCCGTGACCCAGCTGCGCTATCTCGCCGACGAGGGCCCGGCGGTGGGCGTGCATCTGCTGATGGTCGCGGACCGCGAGGACGCGAGCGCGTACGGCCCGGTGCTCGACCCGCTCTGGCGCTCCCTGCTGCGGATCACCCCGGTCCCGGACGACCACCTCGCCGACCCCTGGGTCCAGCACTCCTGGACGTACGAGCCGCCGCGCATCCCGCCGGGCAGCCAGGTCCTCCAGCAGGTCCTTGCCCAGGTCGCCGAGGCGCGCAGGACCTGGCGCCGCTGAGCCCGGGAAGCACCGGGAGCACTCTTCGGACGAGAGCATCACCAGGCCGCTGACCTGCTTGCTTGACGCTTTCATTACTCTCTCCTTTACCTTCCTTTGGTCTTTCCTGTAATGTTCTTTGCACGGAGGGGAGTACTCCCACGTGCGGCGTGCCCGTCAGTACGGACGGACAGGACATGACCGGTCCCGGGGCGCCGGCCCGTGGTGCGGCAGCAGGCCGCCCGGGTGGAAGAGACCTCCGGCAGCGACGACGCTGATCAGTAGCCGTACGACGCCGGAGGCGCAGTGGACGTTTCATGGACCCTGTGGGTGCTGACCATTCTTGGTCTGATCGCCCTGATCGCGGTCGACTTCTTCATCGGGCGCAAGCCGCATGACGTGTCGATCAAGGAAGCCGGAATCTGGACGGTCGTCTGGATCGTTCTCGCCGCACTCTTCGGCCTCGGCCTGCTGGTGGCCGGCGAGACCCAGGCCTCCGGCGAGTTCTTCGCGGGCTTCATCACCGAGAAGTCGCTCAGTGTCGACAATCTCTTCGTGTTCGTCCTGATCATGGCGAAGTTCTCGGTGCCGTCCCACCTCCAGCAGCGGGTGCTGCTCGTGGGTGTCCTGATCGCCCTGGTCCTGCGGGCCATCTTCATCGCCGCGGGCGCCGCGATCATCGCCAGCTTCTCGTGGGTCTTCTACATCTTCGGCGCATTCCTGATCTACACCGCCTGGAAACTCATCCAGGAGGCGCGCTCGGACGAGGAGGAGGACGAGTTCGAGGAGAACCGCCTCCTCAAGTCCATCGAGAAGAAGTTCGGCGTCGCCGACCGGTACCACGGCACGAAGCTCTTCATCCGCGCCAACGGCAAGCGCGTGCTGACGCCGCTCATGGTCGTCATGCTCGCCATCGGCACCACCGACGTGCTCTTCGCGCTGGACTCCATTCCCGCGATCTTCGGCCTGACCCAGGACCCGTACATCGTCTTCACGGCCAACGCGTTCGCGCTGATGGGACTGCGCCAGCTGTACTTCCTGATCGGTGGACTCCTGAGGAAGCTGGTCCACCTGAGCTACGGCCTGTCGGTGATCCTCGGCTTCATCGGCGTCAAGCTGGTGCTGCACGCGATGCACGAGTCCGGGCTCCATGTCCCCGAGATCTCCATCCCGTTCTCGCTGGTGTTCATCTGCGGCGTGCTGATCATCACCACGATCACCAGCCTCATCGCTTCCAGGAAGCAGGAGGAGCGCGAGGCGGCCGAGAAGGCGGCTGCCGAGGCGGGCGACACGGCGCAGAAGAACAGCATCGACGCCTGATTCGAAAATCCCCCCTCCCGCGTCCGTAGCCGCTGGTCAGGCAGCTCCTTCTGCTTGGAGGGTCGCTTGGTAGCCGAGTTGGTTGAGCTGGCTGACCAGGCGTCAGGTCTGCCTGGCCCGGCCGGTGCGGCGGCACGACGTCCGCCGGACGACCACACACCGATTTTCACGCACGCAGGGTGTCGCCGTCAGGCGACCGGATTACTGACCCGCCTGGGAGCGGACGCCTGACCCACCTGGGTGCGCCGGAAAGGCGCCGTCCGCGCCCCGCGTGACCGAGCGCGTGGCATCCAGGCGACGTACGCGACAGGACACCGGCCGGGGTTGCCGGCAACCCCGGCCGGTGTTCCCGTTTGCGGCGCACCGCGGCCCGGTCGACGGCGGTCGCAGCGGCCGCGACCGGTGCTCAGGCGGCGGCTCCCTCCTGCGCGGGATCCGCCGCCACCCGCTTCGGCAGGGTCTCCGGCAGCAGCGCGAAGCACGCCAGGCTGAGCAGGGCGATCCCCGTCAGGTACGCGGCGACGCCCCACGGCGGACCGCTCCCGCCCGCCACGGCCGTGGCCACGATCGGGGTCAGCGCGCCGCCCAGGACCCCTGCCAGGTTGTAGCCGACGGCCGCGCCGGTGCACCGCACCCTCGGCTCGTACAGCTCCGGCAGATACGCCGCGACGACCGCGAACATGGTGATGAACGCCAGCATGGCGCCCAGGAACCCGGCGAACATCAGCAGCGGCTCGCCGGTCTGCAGCAGCGCCACCATCGGGAACATCCACAGCGCGGTGGCCGTGCAGCCGATGAGACAGAGCGGCCGCCGTCCGTAGCGGTCGCCGAGCATGGCGGCGAACGGCGTGACGGCGCCCTTGATCGCCACGGCCGCCATGATGCACGTGAGCATGGCCGTCCGGCTGACACCGAGCCGCTCGGTGCCGTACGCGAGCGACCAGGTGGAGACGGCGTAGAAGACGGCGTACCCCACGGCCAGCGCCCCCGCGGTCAGCAGCACCAGCCGCCAGTGCCCGCGCAGCACCTCGGCCAGCGGCAGCCTGGCCGGTTCGCCGATCTCCCGGAAATGCGGGGTCTCCGCCAGCGAGCTGCGCAGCAGCAGTCCGCCCGCCGCGAGCAGCCCCGCCGCCCAGAACGGCACCCGCCAGCCCCACTCCCGGAACCGGTCATCGCTCAGCCCTGCCGACAGCGCCAGCATCACCCCGTTGGCCAGCAGAAATCCGACGGCCGGCCCGATCTGCGGGAAGCTCGCCCACAGTCCCCGCCGTGCGGCGGGCGCGTGCTCGGCGGTCAGCAGCACGGCCCCGCCCCACTCACCGCCGAGCCCGAGCCCCTGCAGAAAGCGCAGCACCAGCAGCAGTACGGGAGCGGCGACGCCGAGGGTCGCGTACGACGGGACACAGCCGACCAGGACCGTGGCCAGCCCGGTCAGCAGCAGCGAGGCGAACATCACCGGCCGCCGCCCGTAGCGGTCGCCGACGTGCCCGAACAGCACGGAACCGAGCGGACGCGCGACGAAGCCGACCGCGAACGTGCCGAAGGCGGCCAGCGTCCCCGCGAGCGGAGAGAACGTCGGGAAGAACAGCGGCCCGAGCACCAGGGCGGCGGCGGTGCCGTAGACGAAGAAGTCGTAGAACTCCACGGCCGTCCCGGCGAGCGATGCCGCGGCGAGCCGCGGCATCGAAACGGCGGGAACAGCGGGGGAGGAATCGGAGGGGCTGGAGGAAGCGGAGGTGTCGGAGGGATCGGAAGAAGTAGCAGGCAACGGAGCGTGACTTTCGCGCATGTCGCGCCAACTACCCGTGATCACCCGTGGTTACGGGGGCGCGAGGAAGCGCGACATGGACCGATGTCGGCACCCGGCGCGGGAACTCACCAGCCGCGGGCGCGCCACTCCGGAAGATGCGGCCGCTCGGCGCCGAGCGTCGTGTCGTTGCCGTGCCCCGGGTAGACCCAGGTCTCGTCCGCGAGCTGGTCGAAGAGCTTCGTCTGCACGTCGTTGATCAGGCTCTCGAAGGCCTTGGGGTTCTTGTGGGTGTTGCCGACCCCGCCGGGGAAGAGACAGTCACCGGTGAAGACGTGCGGATGGCCGTGCGGGTCGTCGTAGACCAGGGCGATGGACCCCGGGGTGTGGCCGACCAGATGGCGGGCGGTGAGCCCGACCCGGCCGACCCGGACGGTGTCGCCGTCATCGAGGAGGACATCGGTGGGCACCGGAATGCCCTCGGCGTCGAGGCGGCCCGCGTACGTACGGGCCCCCGTGGCCGCGACCACCTCGGCCAGCGCCTGCCAGTGGTCGCCGTGCCGATGGGTGGTGACGACGGACGCGATGCCGTCGTCACCGATCAGCCGGAGCAGGGTCTCGGGCTCGTTGGCCGCGTCGATCAGGAGCTGCTCGCCGGTCGTCCGGCAGCGCAGCAGGTACGCGTTGTTGTCCATCGGTCCGACCGCGACCTTGGAGATCATCAGGTCCGCCAGCTCGTGCACTTCCGCCGGACCGCCGACCTTGACCGCTCCGCTGTATGTCATGGGGTCAGCGTACTCAGCCGACCGCAGCGGCGGCAGCACCGACCAGCCAGGGCCTGTCCGGCGGATCATGGGCGGAGCCAGAGCCGGATCGAGGCGACGGTGACGGTGCCCGTACGACCCCGGAAGAGGATCCCGTTGATCACCGTGCGGTGATCACTCCACCGGCCACCACGCCGCCCTGGCCTGGGCAGATGCCGTTCCAGCCGTGCCCCCTCCTCATGCGTGAGACCGCCCGCCCCATGCCCGGGTCAACGACACGAGCACAGACCAGTCACCTCTGAGGCTTTCACTTCGAGGTGACGTGCGGGTGGGGGCGGGACTGGATCCCGGCCCTCGTTACTGGCCCACCCTTCCGTCGACGCACTCGCGCAACAGGTCGGCGTGCCCGCAGTGACGGGCGTATTCCTCGATCATGTGCACCAGCAGCTCCCGGACTGCGATCTTTTCCTTCCCCACACGCTCGCCCAGATCCGGGTGCTCGGCCAGCGCGGCGTCGGTCGCGGCCTGCTCGCGCTCCAGGGCGGTGAACGCGGCGTCGACCTCGGCCGGCTCGGCGACCGCGCCGTTGAAGTCCGCGTCCTTCTCGCCGTACAGCTTCGGCAGCGGGTCACCGTCGGTGATCCAGTTGCGCCAGTCCCGTTCCACCTCGGCGAGGTGCCGGACAAGACCGAGCAGCGACATCGTCGACGGCGGAACCGCCCGACGGGCCAGTTGCTCCGCATCCAGGCCCTCGCACTTCATCCGCAACGTCAAGCGGTAGCCGCTCAGGAAGTCCTGCAGCGTCGCAAGCTCGCCGTCCGGACTGGCCCCATCTCTGTCGCGGGGGTCGTCGTCCGGATCGGCCCACATATCGGGGTAGACGGTTGCCTGGGTCCATCGCGCGGGTTGGTCACTCATGGGTCGCATGATCGTCTGTAGCGGCCCAGGCTCGCTACTGAGTTTTCGCTTCGAGGGACGTCATGGTCGCATCAGAGTGTGGCGCCGGTCTCGGCGACGAGGCCTCCAGGAGGCGAGGCCGGTGCTGCATCCGCTTCAGCCAGGTGCGGGTCGGATCGCCCCCGGCGGGATGCCTCACAAACCAGGCCCGCACCCGCCCCTCCACCACGACGTCATCTCGAAGTGAAAGCCTCGGATGGTCCGCCGGACAGGCCCTACCTAGAGAGGCGGCAGCACCGGAAGCGGTCCGTCCGAGACCTCCAGGACCGAGCCGTCCCGGCGGCCGGCCAGCCAGCCGAGCAGGTCGGGCGCCGGGCCCTTGACGGTGACGGGCCCGCCGTCGGCGCCGCCGCCCGTGGTCCACGCCCGGCCGTCGTCGGCGACGACGGTGGTGGCCGGCACGTCCTTGTGCCCCGTGTAGCGCTCGGTGAGGAAGTCGATCTCGCGCTCCACGAAGTCCGCAGGGAGGTCCTCCAGCTCGTAGCCGACGCCGAGATCGACGTGGTGCAGCTCGACCTCGACGAGGCGCCGGAAGGGGATGCGGGCCGCCGCGTCCTTCACGCCGTTGCGCAGCTCGACGGTGCGGGACCAGTCGGCGTCCCCGGCGCCCGCGGCCTGGAAGCGGCCGGCACTCTCGCGTACGTCGTCGAGCTGGACGGAGAGCGGCCTGGGTGCATCCCGCTCGATGTCGGCGTCGCGGGCTTCGCCGGTCACGTACATCGGACGGCCTTGGAGAACGTTGACGAGTGCGTCCGCGTTACGGGCGACGTGGGCGAGGACGTGGCCGCGGCTCCAGCCGGGGAGCCGTGACGGCTCGGCGACCGCCGCGTTGTCCATTCCGGAGGCTGCGTGGAGGAGCCGGTCGGTGGCCTCACGCACGGCGGTCAGGTCGCGCACAGGTTCGATCATGGGGAAGACGATAGCCCCGCCACACGTTCGCGTGAAGGTGGTGGAGGCGCCCCGAAAATCGAATGCGCGTGCTATAGGCTCGGTAGAGGCATCCTTGGTAGTCAGGCATTCATCCGTCCGGCCGTCATCGATCAGGTGGCGCCCCTAGCCTGGAGCAGTCCGGGACGGGGGCCGTCCCCCGTTTTCACGACCTCTCTCAGACTCAAGAAAGGTGCGGACCCGGCGTGGCCGACCGTCTCATCGTCCGTGGCGCTCGCGAGCACAATCTCAAGAACGTCTCGCTCGACCTCCCGCGTGACTCACTCATCGTCTTCACCGGGCTTTCGGGGTCGGGCAAGTCGTCGCTCGCGTTCGACACGATCTTCGCCGAGGGACAGCGCCGGTACGTCGAGTCGCTGTCCTCGTACGCCCGGCAGTTCCTCGGGCAGATGGACAAGCCGGACGTCGACTTCATCGAGGGCCTCTCCCCGGCCGTCTCGATCGACCAGAAGTCCACCTCGCGCAACCCTCGCTCGACGGTCGGCACGATCACCGAGGTCTACGACTACCTCCGGCTGCTCTTCGCCCGGATCGGCAAGCCGCACTGTCCCGAGTGCGGCCGCCCCATCTCGCGCCAGTCGCCGCAGGCCATCGTCGACAAGGTGCTGGAGCTGCCCGAGGGCAGCCGCTTCCAGGTGCTCTCGCCGCTCGTGCGCGAGCGCAAGGGAGAGTTCGTCGACCTCTTCTCCGACCTCCAGACCAAGGGCTACGCCCGGGCCAGGGTCGACGGGCAGACCATCCAGCTCACCGATCCGCCCAAGCTGAAGAAGCAGGAGAAGCACACCATCGAGGTGGTCATCGACCGCCTCACCGTCAAGGAGAGCGCCAAGCGCCGGCTCACCGACTCCGTCGAGACCGCGCTGGGCCTCTCCGGCGGCATGGTCGTGCTCGACTTCGTCGACCTCCCCGAGGACGACCCCGAGCGCGAGCGGATGTACTCGGAGCATCTGTACTGCCCGTACGACGACCTGTCGTTCGAGGAGCTGGAGCCCCGCTCCTTCTCCTTCAACTCGCCCTTCGGCGCCTGCCCGGACTGCACCGGTATCGGTACGCGCATGGAGGTCGACCCCGACCTGATCGTCCCCGACGAGGAGCGGTCGCTCGACGAGGGCGCGATCCACCCGTGGTCCCACGGCCACACCAAGGAGTACTTCGGGCGGCTGATCGGCGGGCTGGCGCAGGCACTCGGCTTCAGCACGGGCATGCCCTGGGCCGGGCTGCCGCTGCGCGCCAGGAAGGCCCTGCTGTACGGGCACAAGACCCAGGTCGAGGTCCGTTACCGGAACCGGTACGGACGGGAGCGGGCGTACACCACCCCGGCGTTCGAAGGCGCCGTCGAGTTCGTCCGGCGGCGGCACAGCGAGGCCGAGAGCGACGCCAGCCGCGAGCGCTTCGAGGGCTATATGCGCGAGGTGCCCTGCCCGACCTGCGAGGGCACCCGCCTCAAGCCGATCGTCCTCGCGGTCACGGTGATGGAGAAGTCCATCGCCGAGGTCTCCGCGATGTCGATCAGCGACTGCGCCGACTTCCTCGCGCAGCTGAAGCTGGACGCCCGGGACAAGAAGATCGCCGAGCGGGTGCTGAAGGAGGTCAACGAGCGGCTGCGGTTCCTCGTCGACGTCGGCCTCGACTACCTGTCGCTGAACCGCGCCGCGGGCACCCTCTCGGGCGGCGAGGCCCAGCGCATCCGGCTCGCCACCCAGATCGGCTCCGGTCTGGTCGGTGTGCTGTACGTGCTGGACGAGCCGTCCATCGGACTGCACCAGCGCGACAACCACCGGCTCATCGAGACGCTCGTCCGCCTGCGCGACATGGGCAACACGCTGATCGTCGTCGAGCACGACGAGGACACCATCAAGCACGCCGACTGGGTCGTCGACATCGGCCCGGGTGCCGGCGAGCACGGTGGCAAGGTCGTCCACTCCGGACCGCTGAAGGAGCTCCTGAGCAACAAGGAGTCGATGACCGGGCTGTATCTGTCCGGGAAGAAGTCCATCCCGACGCCCGACATCCGGCGCCCCATGGACCCGACCCGACGGCTGACGGTGCACGGCGCCCGGGAGAACAACCTGCGGGACATCGATGTGTCGTTCCCGCTCGGAGTCTTCACGGCCGTCACCGGAGTCTCCGGCTCCGGAAAGTCGACCCTGGTCAACGACATCCTGTACACGCACCTGGCGCGCGAGCTGAACGGCGCGAAGTCGGTCCCCGGGCGGCACACGCGCGTCGACGGCGACGACCTCGTCGACAAGGTCGTGCACGTCGACCAGTCGCCCATCGGCCGTACGCCCCGCTCCAACCCGGCGACGTACACCGGCGTCTTCGACCACGTCCGCAAGCTCTTCGCCGAGACGATGGAGGCGAAGGTGCGGGGCTATCTGCCCGGCCGCTTCTCCTTCAACGTCAAGGGCGGGCGCTGCGAGAACTGCGCGGGCGACGGCACCATCAAGATCGAGATGAACTTCCTGCCGGACGTGTACGTCCCGTGCGAGGTCTGCCACGGCGCGCGCTACAACCGGGAGACCCTGGAGGTTCACTACAAGGGCAAGTCGATCGCCGAGGTGCTGGACATGCCCATCGAGGAGGCCCTGCACTTCTTCGAGGCCGTTCCGACGATCGCCCGCCATCTGAAGACGCTGAACGAGGTGGGGCTCGGATACGTCCGGCTCGGGCAGTCCGCACCGACGCTGTCGGGTGGCGAGGCGCAGCGCGTCAAGCTGGCGAGCGAGCTCCAGAAGCGGTCCACGGGCCGCACGGTCTATGTGCTCGACGAGCCGACCACCGGTCTGCACTTCGAGGACATCTCGAAGCTGATCAAGGTGCTGTCCAACCTGGTCGACAAGGGCAACACGGTGATCGTCATCGAGCACAACCTGGACGTCATCAAGACCGCGGACTGGGTCGTCGACATGGGCCCCGAGGGCGGCAGCGGCGGTGGCCTCGTCATCGCCGAGGGCACCCCCGAGGAGGTCGCGGGCGTCCCGGCGAGCCACACCGGCAAGTTCCTGCGGGACATCCTCAGCGCGGAGCGCATCAGCGACGCGGTGCCG
This sequence comes from Streptomyces sp. NPDC059909, assembly GCF_042730885.1. Taxonomy (NCBI): domain Bacteria; kingdom Bacillati; phylum Actinomycetota; class Actinomycetes; order Kitasatosporales; family Streptomycetaceae; genus Streptomyces; species Streptomyces sp. NPDC059909. The sequence continues at coordinate 157,147 of NZ_JBHWKX010000002.1, read as the reverse complement.
CCGCAGTCGCGGAAGAGGGCGACGAAGAAGGCGGCGGTGGCGGCGAACTCCACGCCCACGAAGAAGGCGGCCACGGCCACGGTGCCGGTCCGCAAGGCCCGGGCCACGCGCCAGGCGTGATGCCGCGCCCGGGAGGCGGGGCCGCGCCGGCCCCGCACCCGGGCGCAGTCAGCCTGTCCGGCGTTCGAGGACGGACATGCGGGTTCACCTGCCGGTGCGGGGCACGTGCCAAGCCCGTACGGCGTTCGAGGACGGACATCCAAGCCGCGCCCGGTACCGGGTGGGGGATCGGGGCCTGTCCCGACGGGCTACGTCAGCTCCGACGCGTACGGCGGCTCCGCGCCCGTGCGGGAGCAGGTGACGGCGGCCGCGCGGGCGGCGAAGGCGAGGACCTCGGTCCAGGTGCGTGCGGTCGGACCATCGAGCGCGCCCGGCGAGAGGGCGTCCCGGCGCGCCAGCTCATGGAGGAGCGCCGCGTTCACCGTGTCGCCCGCACCGATGGTGTCGGCCACCGTAACGGGGGCGGCCGGGACGGAGGCCTCCCTGCCGTCCCGGGTGAACACCGTGAGGCCCCGCTCGCCGCGCGTCAGCACCACCGCGGCCGGGCCCTTGGCCAGCCACCGCTCCGGGGAGCCCCCCAGCCATTTCGCATCGTCCTCGGAGACCTTCAGCAGCGACACCGACGGGAGCCAGCCCTCGAAACGCGCCCGGTATGCATCGGGGTCGTCGATCAACCCCGGGCGGATGTTCGGGTCGAGCAGGGTGAAGACCCCGCGCTCCGCCTCGCGCCGCAGGAGCGCCTCGTACGCGCTCGCTCCCGGCTCCAGCACCAGCGAGCATGTCCCGAGCACCAACGCCCGCACCTCTGACGGCAGTTCGGGCGGCAGCTCGAAGAGCCGGTCCGCGCTCCCGGACGTGTAGAAGCCGTATCCCGCGGAACCGTCCGCGTCGATCGCGGCGACCGCGAGCGTCGTCGGCTCCGGCCCCCGCTGCACCAGGGACGTCCCGGCCCCCGCCGCGTGCAGCCCGCCCAGCAGCGCCTCGCCGAAGCCGTCCGTCGAGATGCGCGAGCAGAAGGTGACGCGGGAACCGAGCCGCCCCAGGGCCACCGCCGTGTTGTAGGGGCCCCCGCCGAGCCTCGGCAGCAGCGGCGGCAGCGGTTCGCCGTCGGCCGACGCCTGCTGCGGGACCAGGTCGATCAGGGCTTCACCGGCGACGACGATCACGCCCGAAAACGTAACCCATCGTTCCGGTCGACGACAGTGCGTCCGTGCTCCGGCCCGCGCCGGCCCAGCCCCTCGCCCCGGCGCGGCCTCGCCCGGGCCTCGACCAAGCCCCTCGCCCCGGCCCCGTCGTCCCGGCCTGGCCCCGACCCGCCCGCGGGTGCCGCGATCTGCGCCGGTATCGTCGGGTCTGTCACCGACACCCGCACACCCGCCCCGACCAGTGGAGACTTCATGCCCGGCCAGCCCGCAGCCCGCCGTACCGTGCTGAAAGGCGCTGCCCTCGCCGGGGCCGCCGGGCTGGGGGTCGCCGCGTGCTCCACCGAGTCCAAGCTCGGCCATGCCCAGGTCCCGACCCCGACCGCGCCGGTCGACCTCGGTGCCGCGGACGCGGTCCCGGTCGGCGGCGCCAAGCTGTACCGCGAGCAGCGGCTCGTCGTGCACTGCCCGGCGAAGGGTGAGTACAAGGCGTTCAGCGCCCAGTGCACCCACGCGGGCTGCCTCCTGGACAAGCTGGAGGGCACCGAGGGCAACTGCCCCTGCCACGGCAGCCGCTTCGACGTCACGACCGGCGAGGCCGTCCGGGGCCCGGCGACCGTGCCGCTCCCGGAGGTCCCGGTCACCGTGCGAGACGGAAAGCTCGTCGCGGGCCCGGACGCGTAACCGCCCGCACTCAGGGTCACGGCGGCTTCCCCCAGGTCGGTCAGGCACCGTCACCCGCCGGGTCACGGCCTCCCACGGCGGGCCCCGGTTGTCGGTGGCCGCCAGTAGGGTGGGCGGCATGGCAGACCCCTCCAGCTACCGTCCCAAGCCGGGACAGATCCCCGACTCGCCAGGGGTCTACAGGTTCCGTGACGAGCACCGCCGGGTGATCTACGTCGGCAAGGCGAAGAGCCTGCGGCAGCGTCTCGCCAACTACTTCCAGGACCTGGCGAGTCTGCACCCACGCACGCGCACGATGGTCACGACCGCGGCCTCCGTGGAGTGGACGGTCGTCTCCACCGAGGTGGAGGCGCTGCAGCTGGAGTACTCCTGGATCAAGGAGTTCGACCCCCGGTTCAACGTCAAGTACCGGGACGACAAGAGCTATCCGTATCTCGCGGTGACCATGAACGAGGAGTTCCCGCGGGTCCAGGTCATGCGCGGGGCCAAGCGGAAGGGCGTGCGCTACTTCGGTCCGTACGGGCACGCCTGGGCGATCCGCGAGACCGTCGATCTGATGCTGCGGGTCTTCCCCGTGCGGACCTGCTCGGCCGGGGTCTTCAAGAACGCCGCCCGGACCGGCCGCCCCTGCCTGCTCGGGTACATCGGCAAGTGCTCGGCGCCCTGTGTGGAGCGCGTCACCCCGGAGGGGCACCGCGAACTGGCCGAACAGTTCTGCGACTTCATGGCCGGCCGCACCGGCACGTACATCCGCCGCCTGGAGAAGGACATGATGGCGGCGGCCGAGGAGATGGAGTACGAGCGGGCGGCCCGGCTCCGCGACGACATAGAGGCCCTCAAGCGGGCCATGGAGAAGAACGCGGTGGTGCTGGCCGATGCCACCGACGCCGATCTGATCGCGGTCGCCGAGGACGAGCTGGAGGCAGCCGTCCAGATCTTCCACGTACGCGGCGGTCGGGTCCGCGGCCAGCGCGGCTGGGTCACGGACAAGGTCGAGGCGGTCGACACCGCGGGACTGGTCGAGCACGCACTGCAGCAGCTCTACGGGGAGGAGAGCGGCGACGCCGTCCCCAAGGAGGTCCTCGTCCCGGCCCTCCCCGAGGATCTCGACGCGGTCACCCAGTGGCTGACCGGCCGCCGGGGGGCGAACGTGTCGCTGCGCATCCCGCAGCGCGGCGACAAGAAGGACCTGATGGCGACGGTCGAGCGCAATGCGCAGCAGGCCCTCGTCCTGCACAAGACGAAGCGCGCCAGCGATCTCACGACCCGTTCCCGGGCACTGGAGGAGATCGCGGAGGCGCTGGACCTGGACTCGGCGCCGCTGCGGATCGAGTGCTTCGACATCTCGCATCTGCAGGGTGAGGACGTCGTCGCGTCCATGGTCGTCTTCGAGGACGGGCTGCCCCGCAAGAGCGAGTACCGGCGCTTCCAGATCAAGGGCTTCGAGGGCCAGGACGACGTCCGCTCCATGCATGAGGTGATCAGCAGGCGCTTCAAGCGCTATCTGGCCGAGAAGGAGAGGACGGGGGAGTGGTCGGCCGAGGACGGTGAGGTGCCGGCGGACGAGGGCAACGGGAAGCCGAAGCGGTTCGCGTACCCTCCCCAGCTCGTGCTCGTCGACGGCGGACAGCCGCAGGTCGCGGCCGCCCAGCGGGCCCTGGACGAGCTGGGCATCGACGATGTCGCCGTGTGCGGCATCGCGAAGCGCATGGAGGAGATATGGCTGCCGGGCGAGGACGACCCGGTCGTGCTCCCGCGCTCCAGCGAGGGGCTCTACCTCATCCAGCGCGTCCGTGACACGGCTCACGACTTCGCGATCCGCTACCAGCGCTCCAAGCGCACCAAGCGGCTGCGGACCAGCCCGCTGGACGCCGTCCCCGGCCTCGGCGAGACCCGCAAGCAGGCTCTGATCAAGCATTTCGGCTCGGTGAAGCGCCTGAGGCAGGCGACAATCGAGCAGATCTGCGAGGTGCCGGGCATGGGCAGGAAGACGGCCGAGTCCCTCGTCGTTGCCCTTGCGCAGGCAGCCCCGGCCGCGCCCGCCGTGAACACGGCGACAGGAGAGATCATTGAAGAGGAAGCGGACGACGGGGTTCCAGCAGCACGTACGACCGAGGACGGGGGAAGTACGGAATGACCGCTCAGGACAGAGCCGGGCAGCGGGACGGTGCTGAGCAGCACGGCCGCACAGACCGAGAAGAACACGGAGCAGGAGACGTGAGTACGGGTACGACGAGCGAGGCCGGGCAGGCCGCCGACGCGGCCATCCCCGAGCTGGTGATCATCTCCGGTATGTCGGGCGCGGGCCGCAGCACCGCGGCGAAGTGCCTGGAGGACCTCGGCTGGTTCGTCGTCGACAACCTGCCACCCGCGCTGATTCCCACCATGGTGGAGCTCGGCGCACGGTCCCAGGGCAACGTGGCCCGTATCGCCGTCGTCGTGGACGTCCGCGGCCGGCGGTTCTTCGACAACCTCCGCCAGTCCCTGGCGGACCTCGACGCCAAGCAGGTCACGCGGCGGATCGTGTTCCTGGAGTCCTCCGACGAGGCGCTCGTGCGCCGCTTCGAGTCCGTGCGCCGTCCGCACCCGTTGCAGGGCGACGGCCGGATCGTCGACGGCATCGCCGCCGAGCGGGACCTCCTGCGGGAGCTGCGCGGCGACGCCGACCTGGTGATCGACACCTCCAGCCTCAACGTCCACGAGCTGCGCGCCAAGATGGACGCCCAGTTCGCGGGTGACGAGGAGCCCGAGCTGCGGGCCACCGTCATGTCGTTCGGCTACAAGTACGGTCTGCCGGTCGACGCCGACCTCGTGGTGGACTGCCGCTTCCTGCCGAACCCGCACTGGGTCCCGGAGCTGCGCCCCTTCACCGGCCTGAACGAGGAGGTGTCGGCCTACGTCTTCGACCAGCCGGGCGCCAAGGAGTTCCTCAACCAGTACACCGAACTGCTCCAGCTGATCGCGGCGGGCTACCGCCGCGAGGGCAAGCGGTACGTGACCATCGCCGTCGGCTGCACCGGCGGCAAGCACCGCTCCGTCGCCATGTCCGAGAAGCTCGCCGCCCGCCTCGGCTCCGAGGGGATCGAGACCGTCGTCGTCCACAGGGACATGGGGCGCGAGTGACCGGTCGTACTCTCCGTCTGCGCCGGCTGCGGGGCAGCGACGCTCTCCGCACCGGCCGCAGACGCGGCGCCCAGCCCAAGGTCGTCGCGCTCGGCGGCGGTATGGGGCTCTCGGCGTCGCTCGCGGCCCTCCGCCGCATCACCGGCGACCTCACGGCGGTCGTCACCGTCGCCGACGACGGCGGCTCCAGCGGCCGGCTCCGGGAGGAGCTCGGCGTGCTGCCCCCCGGCGACCTCCGCAAGGCGCTCGCGGCGCTGTGCGGCGACGACGACTGGGGACAGACCTGGGCGCGGGTCATCCAGCACCGCTTCCAGTCGCACGGCGCGCTGCACGAGCACGCGGTCGGCAATCTGCTGATCGTGGCTCTGTGGGAGCAGCTCGGCGACCATGTGCAGGCCCTGGATCTGGTCGGCAGGCTGCTCGGCGCGCACGGCAGGGTGCTGCCCATGTCCGCCGTGGCGCTGGAGCTGCAGGCGCTGGTCAGGGGCCACGACCCGGCGCAGCCCGACCGGATCGAGACGGTCCGGGGGCAGGCGACGGTCGCGCTCACCCCTGGCGAGGTGCAGTCCGTACACCTCGTGCCGAACGATCCGCCGGCCGTCCCGGAGGCCGTCGCGGCCGTCCTCGACGCCGACTGGGTCGTGCTCGGACCCGGCTCCTGGTTCTCCTCGGTGATCCCGCACCTGCTCGTCCCCGAGCTGCTGGACGCGCTCGTCGAGACGAAGGCCCGTCGTGTGCTGTCCCTCAATCTGGCGCCGCAGCCCGGAGAAACGGAAGGCTTCTCCCCGCAGCGTCATTTGGAGGTTTTGGGACGACACGCCCCTAAACTCGCCCTGGACGTGGTGCTGGCCGACGAGGCCGCCGTGCCCGACCGCGAGTCCCTCGCCGACGCCGCCGAGCGGTTCGGTGCCGCGGTCGAGCTGGCGCCGGTGGCCCGGCCGGACGGTACTCCGAAGCACGACCCGGAGCTCCTGGCCGCCGCGTACGACCGTATTTTTCGGATGCATGGAAGGATCGGCCCATGGCGATGACGGCAGCGGTGAAGGACGAAATCTCCCGGCTCCCCGTCACCCGGACCTGCTGCAGAAAGGCGGAGGTCTCGGCGATCCTTCGGTTCGCGGGCGGGCTGCACCTGGTCAGCGGCCGCATCGTGATCGAGGCGGAGCTGGACACGGGGATCGCGGCGCGCAGGCTCCGCAAGGACATCCTGGAGATCTTCGGCCACTCCTCGGACCTCGTGGTGATGGCTCCCGGCGGACTGCGGCGCGGCTCGCGCTATGTCGTACGGGTCGTGGCGGGCGGTGACCAGCTGGCCCGGCAGACGGGTCTGGTCGACGGCCGGGGCCGCCCCATCCGCGGTCTGCCCCCACAGGTCGTCTCGGGCGCGACGTGTGACGCGGAGGCGGCCTGGCGCGGCGCCTTCCTGGCGCACGGCTCGCTCACCGAGCCCGGCCGCTCCTCCTCGCTGGAGGTGACCTGCCCCGGCCCGGAGGCCGCTCTGGCGCTGGTCGGCGCGGCGCGCCGGCTCTCCATCGCGGCGAAGGCCCGTGAGGTGCGCGGCGTGGACCGGGTCGTGGTCCGTGACGGCGACGCCATCGGTGCGCTGCTCACCAGGCTGGGCGCGCACGAGTCGGTGCTGGCCTGGGAGGAGCGGCGGATGCGCCGTGAGGTCCGCGCCACGGCCAACCGCCTCGCCAACTTCGACGACGCCAACCTCCGCCGCTCGGCCCGCGCCGCGGTGGCCGCCGGTGCCCGGGTGCAGCGCGCGCTGGAGATCCTCGGCGAGGAGGTGCCCGAGCACCTCGCCGCCGCGGGCCGGCTGCGCATGGAGCACAAGCAGGCATCCCTGGAGGAGCTGGGCGCCCTGGCGGACCCGCCGCTGACGAAGGACGCGGTCGCGGGCCGTATCCGCCGCCTCCTGGCGATGGCCGACAAGCGCGCCCAGGACCTCGGCATCCCCGGCACGGAGTCCAGTCTCACCGAGGAGATGGCCGACGGGCTGGTGGGATAACGGCTGGCGCTGTCCCCCCGGAGAGTGAATTTCCCCGCTGCCGACGCCCATTGGGGCGTCGGCAGCGGCGTGTCGCCCCGCTTCCGGGCATCTTGACATGATCATGAACTGTCATGAGCCTGGCATCTGTTTTCTTTCGCGACAGACGAATGCAAGGGGGGCCAATGAGACGAAGAGCGAGATCGATCCTCGCCGCGACCTCACTCCTGATCGCCGGACTGGCAGCGGCACCGCTCGCCCAGGCCGACCAGGGCGGAGAGGACGAAGGACTCTCCGTATGGCATGCGAAAGTCACCAAGGCGCAAGTGCCGCTGCTCCTCGCGGCCGGTGCCGACGGGCACGAGCTGACCGAGCAGGTGCCCGACAAGGGCACCGCCACCATCGAGATGTACCTCACCGACGACCAGGCCGGTCAGCTCCGCGGCCAGGGCGTCAGCATCAGCGAGCACACCGTCGCCGCCGCGGCACAGAGGCGGGCCGCGGCCGCCGGGGACGGCGTCTTCCGCCCGTACGGCGGTGAAGGCGGCCTGAAGCAGGAGATCCTCGCCACGGCCGCGGCCAACCCCTCGATCACCAAGGTCGTCAGCATCGGCAAGAGCCTCAAGGGCCAGGACATCCTCGCCCTCAAGCTCACCAAGGGCGCCAAGAAGACCCGTGACGGCGCCAAACCGGCCACCCTCTACCTCTCCAACCAGCACGCCCGCGAGTGGATCACCCCCGAGATGACCCGGCGGCTGCTCCACCACTACCTCGCGGGTTACGGCAAGGACCCGCGCATCACCAGGATCGTGGACTCCACCGAGCTGTGGTTCGTGCTCTCCGCCAACCCTGACGGGTACGACTACACGCACGCGCCGGACGGCGAGCGCCAGTGGCGCAAGAACCTCCGCGACAACAACGGCGACGGCAGGATCACCCCCGGCGACGGCGTCGACCTCAACCGCAACTTCGCCTACAAGTGGGGCTACGACAACGAGGGTTCGTCCCCCGACCCGGCCGACGAGACCTACCGCGGCACGGCCCCCGGCTCCGAGCCCGAGACCAAGGCCCTCGACGCCTTCGAGAAGCGCATCGGCTTCGCGTACGGCATCAACTACCACTCCGCCGCCCAGTTGCTGCTCTACGGCGTGGGCTGGCAGGTCGGCTCCCCGACCCCGGACGACGTCCTCTACAAGTCCCTCGCCGGGACGCCGCAGAATTCCGCCGTCCCCGGCTACCGCCCGCAGCTCTCCTCCGAGCTCTACACCACCAACGGCGAGGCCGACGGCCACGCGGCCAACGTCAACGGAATGATGATGTTCACCCCCGAGATGTCGACGTGTGCGACCGCGTCACGGGTGGACCCCAACGACCCCTGGGAGCCGGCCGCCTGCGCGTCCGTCTTCACCTTCCCCGACGACGAGAAGCTGATCCAGCAGGAGTTCGCCAAGAACATCCCGTTCGCGCTCGCCGTCGCCGAGACCGCAGCCCACCCCGACCAGCCGTCGTCCCCGGTCGGCATCGAGGCCCCGGACTTCACTCCGGACGCCTTCCCGGTCTCGTACGCCCGCGGCGACCAGGAAGTCTCCGTCACCGCCCGCAGGTCGCTGCGCGACAAGGAGCTCAACTACCGCATCAACGGCGGCCGCACGCACGACGAGGACCTGACGCCCTGGAAGGGCGGCGACGTCTACGGCGGCGAGGACAACATCCGCTTCGACCAGTACCGCGCCGAGGTCGAGGACACCGAACCGGGCGACAAGGTCGAGGTCTGGTTCACCGGCCGCACCCGCGACGGCAAACGCGTCTCCAGCACCCCGTTCACGTACACCGTCGCCGAAAGGCCCCGCGCCGACACCCTCGTCATCGCCGAGGAAGGCGCCCCCGGTACCCCCGCCCGGCACACCGCCGCCTACACCCAGGCGCTCGCCGACAACGGCCGCAAGGCCGCCGTCTGGGACGTCGCCACCCAGGGCACCCCGCACGCCCTCGGTGTGCTCTCGCACTTCAGGACCGTCGTCTGGTACACGGGCTCCGGCAAGCCCTCGGGCCCGGTGATGTTCGCCGTCCGGGACTACGTCAACGAGGGCGGCAAACTGATCAACGCCGGTGAGGAGAACGGCGGCACGGTCGACATCGGCCGCGCCGACTCCGACGACTTCGCCCAGTACTACCTCGGGGCGTACAACCGCGCCGGTCTGAAGAGCCCGCCCGGCTTCTCCGGAACGGGAGCCTTCGCCGGCACACAGGCCGCCCTCGGCGACGCCACGGACAACCCGTTGAACGCCGCGGGCGCCTACACCGTCACCTCCGACACCCTGAAGCCCGACGAGTTCCCGCAGTTCCGCAGCAGCTCCGCGGGCGACTACCCGGGCGTACGGACCCCCTTCGAGCCGTACGAAGGCACGAGCTTCGCCGCGGCCCGGCACAGCGACGACGCATGGATGAGGCTCAGCCGGACCGTCGACCTGACCGGCACGACGGCATCCGCCGGACCCAGCCTCGAGTTCCAGCTCAGCTACGACACGGAGCCGGACTACGACAACGTGGTCGTCGAGGCCCGCACCGTCGGCCAGGACGACTGGACGACCCTGCCCGACGCCAACGGCGGCACCACCACAGAGACACCCGCGGAATGCGACGCGGGCTTCTACATCGGCGGTCACCCCTTCCTCGCCCACTACCTCACCATCGGCACGGACAGTTGCGCGCCCACCGGCACGACGGGCGCCTGGAACCGCTTCACCGGCAGCTCCAACGGCTGGCAGCCGGTCTCCTTCGACCTCAGCGCCTACGCGGGCAAGCAGGTCGAGCTGTCCATCTCCTACGTCTCCGACCCGGGCACCGGAGGCCTCGGCGTCTTCGCCGACAACACACGCCTCGTCGTCGGCGGCACCCCTCAGGGCGCGGAGGGCTTCGAGACCTCCCTCGGCCCCTGGAGCGTGACCGGACCGCCGGCGGGCAGCCCGGGCAACGCCTCCGACTGGGCGCGCTCACCCGCCCTCTTCCACTCCTACGCGGCCGTCACGACGCACGACACCGTGCTCCTCGGCTTCGGCCTGGAGCATGTGAGGACCGCGGCCGAGCGCAAGCAGATCATCGGAAAGGCGCTCAGCGCGCTCCGGCGCTGACACTGTGTAGCCGCACCGAGGGCCCCGATGGCCCGTACTTGTCGGTAGGTACGGGCCATCGGTGTGCCCCGTGATGTGCGGGCGTGCTCGATGTCACTCCGGCTGCCCCGGAGAGGTAGGGTCATAAGCGGTCGGGGACATCCCATACAGCTCGCCGGCGTCGAAACCCGGCGTACCAACGAGGAGATCGGTTTCGTGACGATCCGCGTAGGCATCAACGGCTTTGGCCGCATCGGTCGTAACTACTTCCGCGCGCTGCTGGAGCAGGGTGCTGACATCGAGATCGTGGCTGTCAACGACCTGGGTGACACCGCGACCACTGCTCACCTGCTGAAGTACGACACCATCATGGGCCGCCTCAAGGCGGACGTCAGCCACACCGCCGACACCATCACGGTCGACGGCCACACCATCAAGGTGCTCTCCGAGCGCAACCCGGCCGACATCCCGTGGGGTGAGCTGGGCGTCGACCTCGTCATCGAGTCGACCGGCATCTTCACGAAGAAGGCCGACGCCGAGAAGCACATCGCCGGCGGCGCCAAGAAGGTCCTCATCTCGGCTCCGGCCACCGACGAGGACATCACCATCGTCATGGGCGTCAACCAGGACAAGTACGACGCGGCCAAGCACCACGTCATCTCCAACGCCTCCTGCACCACCAACTGCGTGGCGCCGATGGCCAAGGTTCTCGACGAGAACTTCGGCATCGTCAAGGGCATGATGACCACGGTCCACGCGTACACGAACGACCAGCGCATCCTGGACTTCCCGCACAAGGACCTGCGCCGCGCCCGCGCCGCAGCGGAGAACATCATCCCGACCTCGACGGGTGCCGCCAAGGCCACCGCCCTGGTCCTCCCGCAGCTCAAGGGCAAGCTCGACGGCATCGCCATGCGCGTCCCGGTCCCGACCGGCTCCGTCACCGACCTGGTGCTGGAGCTCGACCGCGAGGTCACCAAGGACGAAATCAACACCGCCTTCCAGAAGGCCGCCGAGGGCCAGCTCCAGGGCATCCTGGAGTACACCGAGGACCCGATCGTCTCCTCGGACATCGTGAACTGGCCCGCCTCCTGCACCTTCGACTCCTCCCTGACCATGGTCCAGGGCAAGCAGGTCAAGGTCGTCGGCTGGTACGACAACGAGTGGGGCTACTCCAACCGTCTGGTCGACCTGACCGTCTTCGTCGGCAACCAGCTCTGATCAGCGGCCGGTAGGCATCTCGATGTAAGCGCAGGGCTCGGGCAGCGCAACGACGCGCTGGACGGGCCCTGTGGCTTGTCCTCTCCAAGGAGTCATCACCCATGAAGACGATCGACGAACTTCTCGCCGAAGGCGTCACCGGCAAGCGGGTCTTCGTCCGCGCCGACCTCAACGTGCCGCTCGAAAACGGCACCGCCACCGCAAAGATCGCAGACGACGGCCGGATCCGCGCCGTGCTGCCCACCGTGAAGGCCCTCGCCGAGGCGGGTGCCCGGGTCGTCGTCGCCTCGCACCTGGGCCGCCCGAAGGGTGCCCCGGACCCGGCGTTCACGCTCGCCCTGGCCGCCGCCCGCCTCGGTGAACTGCTCGGCACCGACGTGGCGTTCGCGACCGACACGGTCGGCGAGTCGGCGCGTGCGACCGTCGACGGTCTCGCCGACGGTCGCGTCGCCGTTATCGAGAACCTCCGCTTCAACGCCGGCGAGACGTCCAAGGACGACGCCGAGCGCGGCGCCTTCGCCGACCAGCTCGCCGCTCTCGCCGATGTGTACGTCGGTGACGGCTTCGGGGCCGTCCATCGCAAGCACGCCTCGGTGTACGACCTCCCGGCGCGCCTGCCGCACGCGGCGGGTTACCTCATCGCCACCGAGGTCGGCGTCCTCAAGAAGCTCACCGAGGACGTCAAGCGGCCGTACGTGGTCGTACTCGGCGGCGCCAAGGTGTCCGACAAGCTCGCCGTCATCGACGAACTGCTGGGCAAGGCCGACCGCCTGCTGATCGGCGGCGGCATGGCGTACACCTTCCTCAAGGCCAAGGGCTACGAGGTCGGCATCTCCCTCCTCCAGGAGGACCAGATCCCGACGGTGACCGAGTACATGGAGCGCGCCGAGAAGAACGGCGTCGAGCTCGTCCTGCCGGTCGACATCCTGGCCTCGTCGGACTTCCCGGACCTGAAGACCAAGGCCCCGGCCGAGTACATCACGGTCGATGCCGACAAGATCCCCTCCGACAAGGAGGGGCTGGACATCGGCCCGCGCACCCGCGAGCTGTACGCGTCCAAGATCGCCGATGCCGAGACCGTCTTCTGGAACGGTCCGGTGGGCGTCTTCGAGCACCCCGACTACGCGGGCGGCACCCGCGCGATCGCCCAGGCGCTCGTGGACAGCAAGGCCTTCACCGTCGTCGGCGGTGGCGACTCGGCCGCCGCCGTCCGCACGCTCGGCTTCGACGAGAACGCATTCGGCCACATTTCGACCGGCGGCGGCGCGAGCCTCGAGTACCTCGAGGGCAAGTCGCTGCCCGGCCTTGCAGCACTGGAGGACTGACCCTTTCATGACTACGCGTACCCCGCTGATGGCGGGCAACTGGAAGATGAACCTCAACCACCTCGAGGCCATCGCCCACGTCCAGAAGCTCGCGTTCGCCCTGGCGGACAAGGACTACGACGCCGTCGAGGTCGCCGTCCTGCCGCCCTTCACCGATCTGCGCTCCGTGCAGACCCTGGTGGACGGCGACAAGCTCAAGATCAAGTACGGCGCCCAGGACATCTCGGCGCACGACTCCGGTGCGTACACCGGTGAGATCTCGGGCCCCATGCTCGCCAAGCTGAAGTGCACCTACGTCGCCGTGGGTCACTCCGAGCGACGCCAGTACCACGGCGAGTCCGACACGCTCTGCAACGCCAAGGTGAAGGCCGCCTTCAAGCACGGCCTGACCCCGATCCTCTGCGTCGGCGAGGGCCTGGACGTCCGCAAGGCCGGCCAGCAGGTCCAGTACACGCTGAACCAGATCGACGGCGGTCTGAAGGACGTCCCGGCCGAGCGGGCCGAGTCCATCGTGATCGCGTACGAGCCCGTCTGGGCCATCGGCACCGGGGAGGTGGCCACCCCGGAGGACGCCCAGGAGGTCTGCGGGGCGATCCGCGGCCGGCTGGCTGAGCTGTACAGCCAGGAGCTGGCCGACAAGGTCCGGATCCAGTACGGCGGCTCGGTGAAGGCCGGCAACGTCGCGGCGATCATGGCGCAGCCCGATGTGGACGGCGCCCTGGTCGGCGGGGCGGCGCTGGACGCGGACGAGTTCGTCAAGATCGTCCGGTTCCGTGACCAGTGAGTAGGCCGTAGGGCCGATCCGTCGTACCCTTGCGGGGGCCGAGCCTTCCCGGGCCCGGCCCCCGTCTCATTGATCAGTTGTTCAGTCCTGTCCCGTCCGAGGAAGTTGGTCCAGCCGTGATTTTGGGGTTCTCGATCGCCCTGATCGTCTTCAGCCTGCTGTTGATGCTGCTGGTGCTGATGCACAAGGGGAAGGGGGGCGGTCTCTCCGACATGTTCGGTGGCGGAATGCAGTCGTCCGTCGGTGGCTCCTCGGTCGCCGAGCGCAACCTCGACCGCATCACCATCGTCCTCGGTCTGATGTGGTTCGCGTGCATTGTCGTACTTGGTCTGCTGATGAAGCTGGGCAGCTGACCCGCTCCGGGCGTCCCGGGGGTGGGGGTGTAACTCCAATCACTGGACGCGCGTTGGGCCTTACGTAGACTGGGGCATCTTCGAGCACCATCACGCAGGGAGTTACGACCGTGGCAAGTGGCAACGCGATCCGGGGAAGCCGGGTCGGAGCGGGGCCGATGGGGGAGGCCGAGCGGGGAGAGTCCGCACCGCGTCTCCGCATCTCCTTCTGGTGCTCGAACGGGCACGAGACGCAGCCGAGCTTCGCCAGTGACGCACAGGTTCCGGAGAGCTGGGACTGCCCGCGCTGCGGGTTCCCGGCCGGTCAGGACCGCGACAATCCGCCGGACCCGCCGCGCACCGAGCCGTACAAGACGCATCTGGCGTATGTGCGCGAGCGGCGCAGCGACGCGGACGGGGAGGCGATCCTCGCCGAGGCGCTGGCCAAGCTCCGGGGCGAGATCTGAGCACCTGACGCCTGGGCCCGGTCCGCGGAAGAACCGTGAGGTTCTTCCGCGGACCGGGCCCGGACGCCTTTCAGCGGCGTCGCGCGCGCACGGCGTGTGCCTCGCCGATGTGCGCCGTCAATGCGAGCGAGGCGGTGGCACGTTCGTAGGTCAGCTGCGCCACCCGTGCGAAGAGGCAGTCGAGGATCAGCAGTACCGAGTGGCGGGTGCCGAAACCGCCACGCCGGAAACTGGTCTCGGCCGAGGTCGACGTGAGGTGGACCGATGCCGCGGCGGCGATGGGTGAGCGCGGATCGCCGGTGACCGCCACGGTCGCGGCGCCCCGCTCGGCGGCGAGTTGAAGCGGGCTGAGGACCTCCCGGGTGGTCCCGGAGTGGGAAAGGGCCACGACCGTGTCGGAGGGCGTGAGAAGGGCGGCGGAGGTCTCCGCGGCATGGACCTCGGTCCAGCTCCGGGCGGCGCAGCCGATGCCGAAGAGCCGGGCCTCCGTCTCCCGCGCCACGATTCCCGAGGCGCCCACTCCGTAGACGTCGATCCGGCGCGCGCGGGCGACGGCCTGTGCGGCCCGCTCCAGCGCGTCCCGGTCGAGGCACTCCACGGTCCGTCGCAGGGCCTGCAGATCGGCCTGGGCGACGACCGCGACGACATGGTCCAGCGGGTCGTCGGGGCCGATTCCGTGTCCGATGGGTCGTTCGTCGGCGGGACGGCCGCCCTGTTCCTTGGCGAGTTCGAGCAGCAGGTGCTGGTACGAGTCGAGGCCGAGCGCCCGGCAGAAACGGGTCACGGAGGCCTGGGACGTCCCGGTGCGGCGGCCGAGTTCGGCGGCCGAGGCGAGGGTGACGCTCTGCGGATCGGCCAGGACGTGCTCGCCGACCTTGCGCAGGGAGCCCGTCATCCGGGGCAGCTCGGACCGGATCAGTGCGGTGATCATGGTGACTCGTCTCTGACGCTCGGCGCTCGGGGCTTGTCCTCGGTAAATCTATCAACCACGATGCGGGCTCATGAGTGAATCCATCAGCCGGCCACTGGTCATCGGCATCGACGCGGGCGGCACGCGGGTTCGCGCGCGGCTGGCGGAGGCGCGCAGCGGCGTCCTCCTCGGCGAGGGCACGGGCGGGCCCGGCAATGCGATGAGCGTCGAGCGTGATGCCCTCACCCGCCATCTGACCGCCGCTCTCACCGGGGCCGTTCCGCCCGGCCTCGGCGGCGCGGTCACCGCCGTCGTCGGCGGCTTCGCCGGCGGGTCGACCGGGGGCGGTCCCGGCAAGGGACGGTCCCTCGCCCTCCGTTGCCTTGGCGAAGCGCTCTCCGCGGTGGGGGCGGCGCCCGCGGTCCTGGACGTGTACGGAGACGTGGACGTCGCCTTCGCCTCGGGCCGCGGGGCACCGGCCGACGGGCTCGTCGTCATCGCCGGCACCGGCGCGGTCGCGGCGCGCGTGGAGGACCGCCGGGCGGCGCGCACGGCCGACGGGGACGGCTGGCTCCTGGGTGATGCGGGAAGCGGTTTCTGGCTGGGCCGGGAGGCGCTGATCGCGGTGCTGAGGGCGCTGGACGGGCGCGGGCCGCGGACCGCTCTGGCGGAGCCGCTCCTCGCGCACTGCCTGGGCCATCAGGAAGGGCTGCCGGAGTCCTGGGCCGGGCGCAGATCGCTCCGGGAAGCCGTCATCGGATATGCGTTCAAGGGGCACCCGGTGCGGCTCGCGGCGCTCAGCCCCTTCGTGGTGGCGGCGGAGGAGGCGGGCGACGACGTGGCCCGAGGACTGCTCGACCGCGCCGCGGACGAACTGGCGGCCACGGTGGGCGCGTTGCAGCCGACCCCGGGAGAACCCCTGGTCACGAGTGGCGGACTGCTGGGGCCGCAGGGGCCGCTGCTGGAGCGACTGACGGCTCGTACAGAGGTGTTGGGGCTGCGGCCCGAACCCGTCACGGACGGCGCGGCCGGGGCGGTGGAACTCGCGCGGCTCTTGACGTGAGCCCGCGCCGACTGATTCATTGAGCCGGAAAGTGCATGGGGCAGTGAATCATTCAATCAGTGATTCGCGGTGTGGGCAGGTGTGGGCACGTCCGATGCACGCGATGAGCCAGTCGTCGGCGATCTCCTGGGAGTCAGTCATGCCTCAGTCGCACCACGGTCCGCACGCGCAGCTCGGCGCCGGCCTGTTCGTCGAGCAGGGACGCGCGGCCTTCGAGCGGACGGTCGAGGCCAACAGGGACTCCGTCGCCGCGGCGGCCCGGCTCATCGCGGACTGTGTCGCCGCGGACGGCGTCGTCCACGCCTTCGGCACCGGGCACTCGCAGGCCGCCGCCCTGGAGATCGCGGGCCGGGCCGGCGGACTCGTCCCCACCAGCCGGATCTCCCTCGCCGATCTCGTGCTCCGCGGCGGCGAGGACCGCTCCGTCCTCGACGACCCGCTGCTGGAGCGTTCCCCGGACCTGGCCGGCCGGCTCTACGCGCTGGCCACGCCGCGCCCGCAGGACATGTTCGTGATCATCTCCAACTCGGGCGTCAACAACTCGATCGTCGACATGGCGCTCCATGTGAAAGCCCAGGGCCACCCGCTGGTCGCCCTCACCTCGCTGGAGCACACCAACTCCGTGCCAACCCTGCACAGCAGCGGAAAGCGGCTCGCCGACCTCGCCGACGCCGTGCTCGACAACTGCGCGCCCACCGGCGACGCCCTCCTTCCGCTGCCCGACGGCAACGCCCTGTGCGGGGTCTCCACGCTCACCTCCTCGCTCCTCGTCCAGATGACCGTCGCCGAGGCCGTCGCCCTGCTCGGCGCCGAGGGCCACGAGGCCCCCGTGTACATCTCCGCCAACGTGCCGGGCGGGTACGAGCGCAACGCCGTGCTCGAAGCCCGCTACCACGGGCGGCTGCACCGCGGCGGACACTGATCCCGGGGCAGTGTCAGTGGTCTCCTCTACGGTCGTGTGCAGTGGACGATCAACGGGCCGAGGGGGAGACCGTGACGACAGCCGAGGCTGTGAGCACCACCCGGACGACACCCGCATGGCGGGGCGGATTCGGGCGGCTGTGGGCGGCCGCGGTCGTGTCGAAGTTCGGCGACTCGCTGCGTACGGCCGCGATGCCGCTGCTTGCCGCCTCCCTCACCGACGACCCCGTGCTCATCGCGTCGGTGACGGCCTGCGGCTATCTGCCGTGGCTGCTCTTCGGGCTACTCGGCGGGGCGGTCGCCGACCGGGTCGACCAGCGGCGGGCCATGTGGGCCGTGGACCTTGTGCGAGGCGCGCTGATGGCCGCGTTCGCGGCGGCCGTGGCGCTGGGCCACGCCTCGGTCGCCGTGCTGATCGCGGTGGCCTTCGCGCTCACCACGCTCCAGACCCTGTTCGACAACGCGGCGACGGCCCTGCTGCCGTCCCTCGTGCCTGGTGAAGCGCTCGGCAGCGCCAACGCCCGGCTGCAGACAGGGCAGCAGATGGCGGGCACCTTCCTGGCGGCCCCACTCGTGCCCGTGCTGCTCGTCGCGGGCGCGGCCGCGCCCTACGCCGTGGACGCGGCGACCTACGTCCTGGCGGCCCTGCTCGTCGCCTCGCTGCGGGTCGCCGGGCCCGAGCGGCCGCCCCGCAAGGCCGGGTCGACGCTGCGGGCCGAGATCGCCGAGGGCATCCGGGCCCTGTGGCGGGACCCGGCCCTGCGGTCGCTGTGCACCGCAACGACCCTGTGCAACATCGGGATGGGCGCGCTCATCGCCACCCTCGTCCTGCACGTCACCGGCTGGCTGGACGCGGGCAACGGCGGCTATGCCGCGGTGGTCACGGCCTACGGAGTGGGCAGTGTCGCCGGCGGGCTGCTCGCACGCCGGATATCCGAGCGGACCGGCAGGATACGCGGCGTGTTCCTGGCCGGGATCGTGCAGACCGGCTGCCTCGTCGCCCTGGGAACGGTCCACGAGCTGTGGGCGACGCTCGTGGCGATGGCGCTGTTCGGCCTCATGGGAATGGTGTGGAACACCAACCAGGTGACGCTGATGCAGGAGCGCAGCCCCGACGGCATGCTGGGCCGGATCAGCTCGGCCTTCCGCACGCTCGCCATCGCCGGGGCGCCGCTCGGGGCACTGCTCGGCGGCGCGTCGGCGGCCGCATGGGGGCTGAACACGCCTGCGCTGCTGGCGGCCGGCCTGTTCACGCTCGCCGTCGCGTCTCTGGCCCCCCAGATCAATTAGGTTGGTGGGGCAGCGGGGCACGCAGGCAGGTACGAGAAGAAGTGGGCTGATGTCCAGAATGAACGCAGAAAGCCGTACCCGGCTCAACCGGATGCCCGAGTGGGCGGCGCTGGGCAAGCACCGTGAGCAGCTGGCCGACACACATCTGCGGGAGCTTTTCGCCGCCGATGCCGACCGCGGCAGCCGGTACACGCTCCAGGTCGGCGACCTCCACCTCGACTACTCCAAGCACCTGGTGACCGACGAGACGCTGGCGCTGCTGCGCGAGCTGGCCGAGGCCACCGACGTCACGGGTCTGCGGGACGCCATGTTCCGCGGCGAGAAGATCAACATCACCGAGAAGCGGGCCGTGCTGCACACGGCGCTGCGCGCCCCTCGCGACGCCGTCATCGAGGTCGACGGCGAGAACGTGGTGCCGGCGGTGCACGCCGTGCTCGACAAGATGAGCGCGTTCTCCGAGCGGATCCGCTCGGGCAGCTGGACCGGCCACACCGGAAAGCCCATCAAGAACGTCGTCAACATCGGCATCGGCGGCTCCGACCTCGGCCCGGCGATGGCGTACGAGGCGCTGCGCTCCTACACCGCGCGGGACCTGACGTTCCGCTTCGTCTCGAACGTGGACGGGGCCGATCTGCACGAGGCGGTGCGCGACCTCGACGCGGCCGAGACACTGTTCATCATCGCGTCCAAGACGTTCACCACGATCGAGACCATCACCAACGCGACCTCCGCCCGCGACTGGCTGCTCACCGAGCTGAAGGCCGGTCAGGAGGCCGTCGCCAAGCACTTCGTGGCCCTGTCCACGAACGCCGGGAAGGTCGACGAGTTCGGCATCGACACGGCGAACATGTTCGAGTTCTGGGACTGGGTCGGCGGGCGGTACTCGTACGACTCGGCCATCGGGCTCTCGCTGATGATCGCCATCGGCCCGGACCGCTTCCGCGAGATGCTCGACGGCTTCCACCTCGTCGACGAGCACTTCCGCACCGCCCCGGCCGCAGAGAACGCGCCGATGCTGCTCGGCCTGCTGGGTGTCTGGTACGGCGGGTTCTTCGACGCCCAGTCGCACGCGGTGCTGCCGTACTCGCACTACCTGAGCAAGTTCACGGCGTATCTCCAGCAGCTGGACATGGAGTCCAACGGAAAGTCCGTCGACCGCGACGGCAACCGCGTCGACTGGCAGACCGGACCCGTCGTCTGGGGCACGCCCGGTACCAACGGTCAGCACGCGTACTACCAGTTGATCCACCAGGGGACGAAGCTCATCCCGGCCGACTTCATCGGCTTCGCGCAGCCCGTCCCGGATCTGCTGCCCGGGCTCGTCGCCCAGCACGACCTGCTGATGGCGAACTTCTTCGCCCAGACGCAGGCGCTGGCCTTCGGCAAGACCCCCGACGAGGTGCGGGCGGAGGGCGTCGCGGAGGAGCTGGTGCCGCACAAGACGTTCGCCGGCAACCACCCGACGACGACGATCCTCGCGAAGGAGCTGACCCCGTCGGTCCTCGGCCAGCTGATCGCGCTCTACGAGCACAAGGTGTTCGTCCAGGGAGCCGTCTGGAACATCGACTCCTTCGACCAGTGGGGCGTCGAGCTCGGCAAGGTCCTGGCCAAGCGGATCGAGCCGGTACTGACCAGGACCGCGACATCAGCCGCTGACGCGGCGGGCGGTGGCGAGGACCTCGACAGCTCGACCGCGTCGCTCGTGGGCACGTACCGCACCCTGCGCGGCAGGTGACCGGATGGCGGGGGAGGGGACCGTGCGGCTGCGGCCGCCGAACAACAGGCTGAACGAGCGGGCCGTCGGCTGGTGGCGGGCCCAGTGCCTGCTCACGACGCTGGTGCCGGTGGCCGTGCTCGCGGTGCTGGGCGCGGTCATCGCGCCCGCCCGGGGCTGGCTGCTGACCGCCGCCGTTGCGGGGGCGGTTCTCGGCCTGGCCGGCACGGTCTTCTTCCCCGCCTGGTGGTACCGGGTGCACCGCTGGGAGGTCACGGACGAGGCGGTCTACGTCCGCACCGGCGCGCTCTGGCAGGAGTGGCGGATCGCGCCCATGTCCCGGATCCAGACCGTGGACACCGTGCGCGGACCGCTGGAGCAGGCGTTCCGGCTCGCCACGGTCACCGTCACCACCGCCTCCTCCAGGGGCGCGATCAGGATCGAGGGCCTGGACCACGAGCTCGCGGCGGAGCTGGCCGCGCAGCTGACCCGGATCACGCAGACCACGCCCGGGGACGCCACATGAGCGACGGCTGGCTGCGGCTCGACCGGCGCACCGTCCTCGTCACCGCCGCCGTCATGACCGGGGTCGCGGGCGGCGCCGGCCTGCCGATCCTGTTCGGCCTCGCCGGCGACATGCCGTGGTGGCAGGCGCTCGGATGGGTCCTGGCAGGGGCCGTCCTCCTCATCATGGGCGGCGCGGGCGCGGACTACGTACGGTGGCGGCGCACGCGGTACCGGATCGGCCCGGAGCGCGCCGAACTCCACACGGGGCTGCTGCTGATAAAGCGGCGCTCGCTGGCACGGGAGCGCATCCGCAGCGTCGATCTGACGGCCAATCCGCTCCTGCGGATACTCGGCCTGGTCAAGGTGCGGATCGGCACGGGGGAGCACACCGGCGGCGGCGAGTCCACGCTGGAGCTCGACCCCGTCAGCAGGACGGAGGGCGAGCGGCTGCGGCGTGAGCTGCTGGCCCGCGCAGTGGTGGACGCCCCGGGGACCCACCGGGAGGGTGAACTGGCGGCCTTCGACCCCGCCTGGATCCGGTACGCACCGGTGTCGTTCGTCGCCCCCCTGCTCGGCGGCGCGGCGGCCGGTGCGGTCATGCAGGTCAGCAAGTGGTTCGGGGCGCAGGGCGAGGTGATCGACTGGATAGCCGAGCGCTTCCAGGACACCCCGGTCTTCTGGGTGGTCGTCGTGCTGGCCCTCGGGGCTCTGCTCGCCGGGGTCGTGGGGGCGCTCGGACTCTGGGTCGAGATGTGGTTCAACTACCGGCTGGAGCGTGAGCCCGGCGGCACCCTGCGAGTCCGCCGCGGGCTCTTCACCACCCGGTCGATCTCCATCGAGGAGCGGCGGCTGCGCGGGGTCGAGCTCGTCGAACCGCTCGGGGTGCGGCTGTTCGGCGCGGCGCGCGTCGATGCGGTCGCGACCGGTCTGGTGAACGACGAGGAGGACCAGCACACCGACCTCAAGACGCTCCTGCCGCCCGCGCCACGAGCCGTCGCGGACGAGGTGGCGGCGCTGGTGCTGCGCGAGACCGCCGCGCCGACGGGTGCGCCGCTGATCCCGCATCCGCGCGCGGCCCGTACGCGCAGGCTGCGCTGGGCACTCGGCGCGGCGCTGCTGCCGCTGGTGACCCTGACCGTGCTGGGGCTGCTGCTCACCGAGGTCCTGCTCTACGTCGCCGCGGCCTGCGCGGTGGTGTTCCTGCCGTTCGCGGTGCTGCTCGCCCTGGACGCGTACCGGAGCCTGGGCCATGCGATCAGCGGCGACTATCTGCTGGCCCGCTCCGGAACGGTCCGGCGCGGGACCGTTGCGCTCCAGCGCGGTGGGGTCATCGGCTGGACGCTCAAACAGTCCTGGTTCCAGCGCCGCGCGGGGGTCCTCACGCTGACGGCGACGACCGCGGCGGGCGACGGGGCGTACTCGGTGTACGACGCCGATGAGCACGAGGCGCTCGACTTCGCCTCCCACGCGGTCCCGGGTCTGCTGGCCCCCTTCCTGGACCGTGCCTCCCACCCCTGACGGAGGCCCCCCCGGCGCCGCGGTAACCCTTCGGCGGGGCCCGCGGTGTGGGCGGTACCGCGGGGTGGGCCCGGCGTGTCCGTCCTCGAGCGCCGGACCGGCTGAGCGTGCCCCGAAGGACTCCGGCCCGGTTCCGCACGTGCGGAACCGGGCCGGAGGGGTGGGGCAGGGGGCCCGTGGGGTCAGGGTGACGCCGGCGGGTAGAGGCTTCGCGGGAGCTGGGACGCCGCTGCCGAGTCGAGGAGCCACAGCGTCCTCGACCGGCCGTACGCACCCGCCGCCGGAGCCTGGATCTCCCCGGCGCCCGACAGGGCGATCCTCGCCGCGTTCGCCTTGTCCTCGCCCGCCGCGAGCAGCCACACCTCACGTGCCGCGCGGATCGCCGGAAGTGTCAGCGAGATGCGCGTCGGCGGCGGCTTGGGCGCGCCGTGGACGCCGACGACGGTCCGCTCCGTCTCCCGGACGCCCGGAAGCTCGGGGAACAGGGACGCGACGTGCGTGTCCGGGCCGACGCCGAGCATCAGGACGTCGAAGGTGGGCACGTCACCGTGGTCCTCGGGGCCGGCCGCGGCGGCGAGTTCCGCCGCGTAGGCCGCCGCCGCCGCGTCCGCGTCCTTGCCGTGGGGGCCGTCGGACGCGGGCATCGCGTGGACCCGGGGCGGGTCCAGCGGGACCGAGTCCAGCAGGGCCTCGCGAGCCTGGGTGACGTTGCGCTCCGGGTCGCCCTCGGGCAGGAAGCGCTCGTCCCCCCACCACAGGTCGAGCCGCGACCAGTCGATCGCGTCCCGCGCGGGCGCCGCGGCGAGAGCGGCCAGCAGGCCGTTGCCGTTGCGCCCGCCGGTGAGGACGACCGACGCGTAGCCGCGCGCGGCCTGGGCGTCCACGATCTTCGTGATCAGCCGGGCCGCCGCGGCCTGTGCCATCAGCTCCTTGTCCCGGTGGACGACGAGTTGAGGGGCACTCACTTCGCCGCCGCCTTCTTGGCCGGGGCCTTCGCCGAGGTCTTCTTCGCCGCCGAAGCCGCCGAGGCCTTCGCCGCCGCGGCCTCGCCGCCGTCCGCCGCCTCCGCCGACGACTCCTCGCCGAGCCGGTCGACCCCGTACCGCAGCGCCGACGCGTACGTGTCGTCCGGGTCCAGCCGCCGCAGCTCCTCCGCGATCAGCTCCGCCGTGTCACGCCGCTTCAGCGCCACCGCACGGTCGGGCTGGTCCTGGATGGACAGCGTCGCCAGCGACCCGTCCGCCCGGTCCAGCACGATCGGGCCGCAGCTCGTGGTCAGCCGTACGGCCGTGAGCCCGGGACCCGCCGACACCGAGCGCTTGACCGGCACCCCCAGCCGGTCCGCGAGCCACATCCCGAGCAGTTCGCAGCTCGGGTTGAACTCCTCGCCCTCCACCTCGGCCGCCGTGACCTCGCACGTCACCTGGTCCAGGGCAGCCGCCAGCATCGAGCGCCACGGGGTGATCCGGGTCCACGACAGATCCGTGTCCCCCGGGGTGTAGGCCTCGGCGCGGGCCGTGAGCTCCTGGATCGGCTGCTCGCAGGCGTAGGTGTCGGTCACCCGGCGCTGCGCCAGCGCGCCCAGCGGGTCGGACGCCGGATCCTGGGGCGCGGCCACCGGCCACCACACCACGACCGGAGCGTCCGGCAGCAGCAGCGGCAGGACCACGGACTGGGCGTGGTCGATGACCTCGCCGTAGAGCCGCAGCACGACCGTCTCGCCGGTGCCGGCCTCGACGCCGACGCGCACCTCCGCGTCGAGGCGCGCCTTCGCACGGTCGCGCGGCGAGCGCGAGATCCGCTTGATGACGACGAGCGTGCGCGAAGGGTGCTCGCGGGACGCGTCGTTGGCCGCCTTCAGCGCGTCGTAGGCGTTCTCCTCGTCCGTGACGATGACCAGCGTGAGGACCATGCCGACGGCCGGCGTGCCGATGGCCCGCCGTCCCTCCACCAGGGCCTTGTTGATCTTGCTGGCGGTGGTGTCCGTAAGGTCGATCTTCATGGCCGACGCCAGCTCCGTCCGTCTCGTGCGAGCATTTCGTCCGCCTCGACCGGACCCCACGTCCCGGCCGGATACTGCGCGGGCTTGCCGTGCTTGTCCCAGAACTGCTCGATCGGGTCGAGGATCTTCCAGGACAGCTCGACCTCCGCCAGCCTCGGGAAGAGGTTGGAGTCACCGAGCAGGACGTCCAGGATCAGCCGCTCGTACGCCTCGGGGCTGGACTCCGTGAAGGACTCGCCGTACGCGAAGTCCATCGACACGTCCCTGACCTCCATCGACGTGCCCGGCACCTTCGAGCCGAACCGCATCGTCACGCCCTCGTCCGGCTGGACCCGGATCACCAGGGCGTTCTGCCCCAGCTCCTCGGTGGCCGTGTGGTCGAAGGGGGAGTGCGGAGCGCGCTGGAAGACGACCGCGATCTCGGTGACACGGCGTCCGAGCCGCTTGCCGGTGCGGAGATAGAAGGGCACGCCCGCCCAGCGGCGGTTGTCGATCTCCAGTTTGACGGCCGCGTACGTGTCGGTCTTCGACTTCGGGTCGATGCCCTCTTCCTGGAGATAGCCGACGGCCTTCTCGCCGCCCTGCCAGCCCGCCGTGTACTGCGCGCGGAGCGTGTTCGCCGCCAGGTCCTTGGGCAGCTTCACCGCGCCCAGCACCTTGGTCTTCTCCGCGGCCAGCGCGTCCGCGTCGAAGGAGGCGGGCTCCTCCATCGCGGTCAGCGCGAGCAGCTGGAGCAGGTGGTTCTGGATGACGTCGCGGGCGGCGCCGATGCCGTCGTAGTAGCCGGCGCGGCCGCCGATGCCGATGTCCTCGGCCATGGTGATCTGTACGTGGTCGACGTACGACCGGTTCCAGAGCGGCTCGAAGAGGGTGTTGGCGAAGCGGAGGGCCAGGATGTTCTGGACGGTCTCCTTGCCCAGGTAGTGGTCGATGCGGAACACCTGGTCCGGCGCGAAGACCTCGTGGACGATCGAGTTGAGCTCTATCGCTGAGGCGAGGTCGTGGCCGAAGGGCTTCTCGATGACGGCGCGCCGCCAGCAGCCGTTCTTCTGCTCGGCCAGTCCGTGCTTCTTGAGCTGCTGGACGACGTTGGGGAAGAACTTCGGCGGCACGGAGAGATAGAAGGCGAAGTTGCCGCCGGTGCCCTGGGCCTGGTCGAGCTCCTCGATCGTCTTCTTCAGCGTCTCGAACGCGTTGTCGTCGTCGAAGTTGCCCTGGACGAAACGCATTCCCTGGATGAGCTGCTGCCACACCTCCTCACGGAAGGGGGTGCGCGCGTGCTCCTTGACAGCCTCATGGACTTCGTGGGCGAAGTCCTGGTCGTCCCACTCACGGCGGGCGAAGCCGACGAGCGAGAAGCCCGGCGGCAGCAGCCCGCGGTTGGCGAGGTCATAGACGGCAGGCATCAGCTTCTTGCGGGACAAATCGCCGGTGACGCCGAAGATCACCAGGCCCGACGGCCCCGCGATACGCGGGAGCCGTCGGTCCGCGGCGTCACGAAGCGGATTGGCTCCGTGTGCGGGGGTCAAGGTCTTTCAGCCTTCCGAAGGAGCGAGGCGTTCGAGTTCCGCCTCCGTCGACTTGAGCAGGTCGTTCCAGGACGCCTCGAACTTCTCGACGCCCTCGTCCTCCAGCAGCTGCACCACGTCGTCGTACGAGATCCCGAGCTTCTCGACGGCGTCGAGCTCGGCGCGCGCCTGCTCGTACGTATCGCGCACCGTGTCGCCCGTGATCTGCGCGTGGTCAGCGGTCGCGTTCAGGGTTGCCTCCGGCATGGTGTTCACCGTGCCCGGGGCGACCAGCTCGTCCACGTACAGCGTGTCCTTGTAGGCCGGGTCCTTGACACCGGTCGAGGCCCACAGCGGACGCTGCTTGTTGGCCTGCGCCTTGTCCAGCGCGAGCCAGCGGTCCGAGGAGAAGACCTCCTCGTACGCCTGGTACGCGAGCCGGGCGTTGGCCAGAGCCGCCTTGCCGCGCAGCCCCTTCGCCTCGTCCGTGCCCAGCGCGTCCAGCCGCTTGTCGATCTCGGTGTCCACGCGGGACACGAAGAACGACGCCACCGAACGGATCTTCGACAGGTCCAGGCCGGCGGCCTTCGCCTTCTCGAGACCGGCCAGGTAGGCGTCCATGACCTCGCGGTAGCGCTCCAGCGAGAAGATCAGCGTGACGTTGACGCTGATACCGAGGCCGATGACCTCGGTGATCGCCGGCAGGCCCGCCTTGGTCGCCGGGATCTTGATGAAGGTGTTCGGCCGGTCCACCAGCCAGGCCAGCTGCTTGGCCTCGGCGATCGTCGCCCTCGTGTTGTGCGCGAGGCGCGGGTCGACCTCGATCGACACCCGGCCGTCCTGACCGCCCGTCGCGTCGAAGACCGGACGCAGGACGTCCGCCGCGTCCCGCACGTCCGCCGTCGTGATCATGCGGAGGGCTTCCTCGACGG
Source organism: Streptomyces sp. NPDC059909 (assembly GCF_042730885.1). NCBI lineage: Bacteria > Bacillati > Actinomycetota > Actinomycetes > Kitasatosporales > Streptomycetaceae > Streptomyces > Streptomyces sp. NPDC059909. The sequence goes on along the minus strand of NZ_JBHWKX010000002.1, from coordinate 130,544 downwards.
TCACCTTGCGCGCGGCGAGGTCCGCGAGCTGCTGCTCGTAGCCGTCGCCGGACGAGATGGCCTTCTGGAAGATCGACGGGTTGGTGGTGACGCCGACGACGTGCTGTTGGTCGATCAGCTCGGCGAGGTTGCCGGAGGTGATCCGCTTGCGCGACAGGTCGTCGAGCCAGATCGCCACGCCTTCGTCGGAGAGGCGCTTGAGTGCGTCTGTCATGAGAGTTGCATCTCCTACTAGTCGTGTACCGGCGTCAGCGCGCGGCGGCGGCGATCGATTCCCGGGCGGCGGCGGCCACCGCTTCGGGGGTGAACCCGAACTCGCGGAAGAGCACCTTGCCGTCGGCCGACGCACCGAAGTGCTCCAGCGAGACGATCCGGCCGGCGTCGCCGACGTAGCGGTACCAGGTCAGACCGATCCCGGCCTCGACCGCCACACGCGCCCTCAGCGACGGCGGCAGGACGCTGTCCTTGTAGGCCTGGTCCTGCTCCTCGAACCACTCCACCGACGGCATCGAGACGACGCGCGTCGGGATGCCCGCGGCCTGCAGCTGCTCGCGCGCCTCCACGGCCACGTGCACCTCGGAGCCCGTACCGATCAGCACGACCTGGGCGTCCGCGCTCTGCCCGTCGGCCCCCTCGGCGTCGAACAGGACGTAACCGCCCTTCGCCGCGTCCTCGTTGGGCTCGTACGTCGGCACGCCCTGGCGGGTCAGCGCCAGTCCGTGCGGCGCGCCCACGCCGAACTTCTTGGTCCAGCGGCGGAGGATCTCGGCCCAGGCGATCGCGGTCTCGTTGGCGTCGGCCGGGCGCACGATGTTCAGACCCGGGATGGCGCGCAGCGAGGCCAGGTGCTCCACCGGCTGGTGGGTGGGGCCGTCCTCGCCGAGGCCGATCGAGTCGTGTGTCCAGACGTACGTCACCGGAAGGTGCATCAGCGCGGACAGCCGCACCGCGTTGCGCATGTAGTCGGAGAACACCAGGAAGGTGCCGCCGAAGACCCGGGTGTTGCCGTGCAGCGTGATGCCGTTCATCGCGGCGGCCATCGCGTGCTCGCGGATGCCGAAGTGGATCGTGCGGCCGTACGGATCGGCCTCGGGCAGCGGGTTGCCCTTCGGGAGGAACGACGACGTCTTGTCGATCGTCGTGTTGTTCGACCCGGCGAGGTCGGCGGAGCCGCCCCACAGCTCGGGGATGACCTCACCCAGCGCCTGCAGCACCTTGCCGGACGCGGCACGGGTGGCCACACCCTTGCCCGCCTCGAACACCGGGAGCTTCTCCTCCCAGCCGGTCGGCAGCTCGGTCGAGCGGATCCGGTCGAACTCGGCGGCGCGCTCCGGATTGGCGCTGCGCCACTCGGCGAAGGTCTTCTCCCACTCGCCACGGACCTCACGGCCGCGGTCCAGGGCCTTGCGGGTGTGTGCGATGACCTCGTCGGAGACCTCGAAGGACTTCTCCGGGTCGAAGCCGAGGACGCGCTTGGTGGCCGCGACCTCGTCGTCGCCGAGCGCCGAGCCGTGCGCGGCCTCGGTGTTCTGCGCGTGCGGGGCGGGCCAGGCGATGATCGAGCGGGCCGCGATGAAGGAGGGGCGCTCGGTCTCCTCCTGGGCCGCCTTCAGCGCCCGGTAGAGACCGGCCGGGTCCAGGTCGCCGTTCGGGAGCTGCTCCACACGCTGGACGTGCCAGCCGTACGCCTCGTACCGCTGCAGCGTGTCCTCGGAGACGGCGGTCGCGGTGTCGCCCTCGATCGAGATGTGGTTGTCGTCCCACAGCAGCACCAGGTTGCCGAGCTTCTGGTGACCGGCCAGCGAGGACGCCTCGTGGGAGATGCCCTCCTGGAGGCAGCCGTCACCGGCGATGGCCCAGATGGTGTGGTCGAACGGGGAGGTGCCCGGCGCGGCGTCCGGGTCGAACAGACCGCGCTCGTAGCGGGCGGCCATCGCCATGCCCACGGCGTTGGCGACACCCTGGCCCAGCGGGCCGGTCGTCGTCTCGACGCCCACCGTGTGCCCGTACTCCGGGTGGCCCGGGGTCTTGGAGCCCCAGGTGCGGAAGGACTCGAGGTCGTCCAGCTCCAGGCCGTAGCCGGCCAGGTAGAGCTGGATGTAGAGAGTCAGGCTGGAGTGACCCGCGGAGAGCACGAACCGGTCACGGCCGGTCCAGTCCGCGTCGGCGGGGTCGTGCCGCATCAGCTTCTGGAAGAGGACATACGCCGCAGGGGCCAGGCTCATGGCCGTACCCGGATGGCCGTTGCCGACCTTCTGTACGGCGTCAGCGGCAAGGACACGGACGGTGTCCACGGCCCGCTGGTCCAATGCGGTCCACTCGAGGTCTGTGGTGGTCGGCTTGGTGCTCACCCTGAGTCAGGGCTCCTCTCCACATGTTCGGTCCCGGTGACGACAGGTGTACCGGGCGCTGTCGAGCCTACCCTCGCAGCAGGGGGCGTCCTTGTCGGAGCACGTCTCTCCCCTCGGACACGGAGTCCGCACTTGCCAGGGTGCGCTCCGCGGCCCGACTTCGCCTCTCGTCGGCTCTCGTCGGCGGTTTCACCGGTGAGTACGCAGCGGGGCCCTGCACCGCTCAACACGACCCCACCCCCGCGAAGATCAGCATGCGGCCAACGTCTAGAGTGGCGTGGTACGCGCAAGTCTTCACGGGTATTCACGCCCCCATAGCCCCCCGGCATGGGAGGGAGGTATCCCCGGGAGCTTGCTGGGAATTCTCTGTCAGGGGTGTGCGTGACGGCCGTCGAGTCCCGACCCGCAGGGGTCGTCTTGACTCCCAGCCCAGGGGGCCATCGGCCATTCGGGGCCCGCGTCAAGGCATTCGTGGCGCTCACGAAGCCGCGGATCATCGAGCTGTTGCTGATCACCACGGTCCCCGTGATGTTCCTGGCCGCGCAGGGCGTGCCGGACCTCTGGCTCGTCGTCGCGACCTGCGTCGGCGGGTACCTGTCCGCGGGCGGCGCGAACGCGCTCAACATGTACATCGACCGCGACATCGACGCCCTCATGGACCGCACGTCGCAGCGCCCGCTGGTCACAGGCGTGGTTACGCCCCGCGAGGGCCTGGTCTTCGGCATCACCCTCGCCGTGGTCTCCACCCTCTGGTTCGGACTCCTGGTCAACTGGCTGTCCGCGGCGCTCTCGCTGGGTGCGCTCCTCTTCTACGTCATCGTCTACACGATGCTGCTGAAGCGGCGCACCGCGCAGAACATCGTGTGGGGCGGCATCGCCGGCTGCATGCCGGTGCTGATCGGCTGGTCCGCCGTCACGAACTCGATGTCGTGGGCAGCGGTCATCCTCTTCCTGGTCATCTTCTTCTGGACGCCGCCGCACTACTGGCCGCTGTCGATGAAGGTCAAGGAGGACTACGCCCGCGTCGGCGTGCCGATGCTCCCGGTCGTCGCCTCCAACAAGGTCGTCGCACGCCAGATCGTCCTCTACAGCTGGGTCATGGTCGCCGTCTCCCTGCTGCTGACGCCGCTCGGCTACACGGGCTGGTTCTACACGGCGGTGGCGCTGCTGACGGGCGGCTGCTGGCTGTGGGAGGCGCACGCCCTGCAGAGCCGCGCGAAGGCCGGCGTGACGGGCGGCAAGCTCAAGGAGATGCGGCTCTTCCACTGGTCGATCACGTACGTCTCGCTGCTGTTCGTGGCCGTGGCCGTGGATCCCTTCCTGCGCTGACGCGCGGCTCGCCGTCGACCCGTCGGCTCGCCGTTGAAGGGCGTGGCCCAGGCCACGTGGCCTGAGTGTCGCCAGTCGATCTACCCGCGAGTAGCATCCTGGTCATGGCAGACACGCAGGTTGACGAGAAGCAGGCGAAGCAGGCCGCGAAGGCGGAGCGCAAGGCGGCGAAGCTCGCCAAGCAGATCGGCGCCTTCGCCAAGGCGCACGGCGGCGCCGAGGGCCAGCTCGCGTACATCGGGCAGATGGGCACCCGCATCGTGCTCGTCGGCGAGGACGGCGGGTGGGGCGACCTGGTCGCGCCGAGCCACGCGATCGCGGTCAGCGCCGCGGAGAAGTCCGGCATCACGATGCACGAGTCCTTCGACGGCGACTTCGCGGCGAAGGTCCGCACGGGCCGGTACGAGTGGACGCGCATGGCCGGCATCCAGGTGGGCGGCCCGTCCAACGACTGACCCGCGGCGGTTCCGGGTCCGGGTGGGGGGCGTGCGCGGGGGCGTGAGCCGCTGCGCGGAGCCTTTCCCCACCCCGCCCCTTCCCGAACCGGGTCTCCGCCCCGGACCCCGTACGGCCTTCGGCCGTGTTCGCGCAGGACGGGCTGGTTCTCGGGGCTTCGCCCTGAACCCGATTCCGGGGGCTGCGCCCACCGAACCCCGCGGCTCGAACTTCCCCTACGCCCTGAGGGCGTGGGGGCGCGCTGGTGCAAGCGACCGGACCTTCCAGGACGTGACCGGTACCGTCCGGTCGGACCGGGGGTCCGTCCTCCGCCTCCAGGCCCAGGGACGTGATCACTGCCGGCCAGTCGTCACGGGCGTCCCTCGTCCAACGCCGGACGGGCTCCATTGGGGCCCGCCGGCCCTACGCCCTGTGGTCGTGAGGGACCTCCGTGTCCCGAGCGCCGGCGGCGAGGCTTGTCGTCCGGGGCGAAGCCCCGAGAAGCAGCCCGTCCCGCGTTCCCGGACACGGCCGAAGGCCGTACGGACCCCGGGGCTTGCCCCGGTTCGGGAAGGGGCGGGGTGAAGAGAAGACCCGCCGCAGGCGCCCCGCCCGGCCGTGCGTGGGGATCGGGGCAACACCTCGCGCGGGGCTCACCCGTTAGGACGTGTGGAAGCACGTCCACCGCTGGGAGCCCCGGATGATCGATACGCCGTCCATGGTGGATCAGTACTGTCACGGCGTCCTCCGCACCGAGCTCGGTCTCGGCACCTTCGAGGCCCATCTCGGCAGGACCGCCGGGCCGCCCGCGCCCGGGACCACCTTCTTCGACACGCAGACCGGCTTCGCGGTGCGCCGCTGGTGTCCGCCACTGCTCGGGCTGGAGCCGCACTGCCAGCCTGCCCGTTACCTCGCCCGGCGCCGGGAGCTCGGGGTCCTGGAGTCGGGCAGGCGGCTGCTGCGGGCCACCGGAATCGCCACCTATCTGGTGGACACCGGGCTGCCCGGGGACCTCACCGGACTCCCCGAGATCGCCGCCGCGGGCGCGGCCGACGCCCATGAGATCGTCCGGCTCGAGCAGCTCGCCGAGCAGGTCGCCGACACCTCCGGTACCGTCGACGGCTTTCTCGCCAACCTCGCCGAGGCCGTGCACGGAGCCGCCGACTCGGCCGTCGCCTTCACCTCCGTCGCCGGCGTACGGCACGGGCTCGCGCTCGCCCCCGAGCCGCCGGGCCCCGGCGAGGTGCGCGGTGCGACGGGACGCTGGCTGGCCGGGCGTCAGGTCGGCGGCCGGCTCACCGATCCCGTACTGCTGCGGCATCTCCTCTGGATCGCCGTCGCCTCCGGGCGCCCCCTGCAGCTCCACGTCGGCGTCGACGATCCGCTGCTGCTCACGGACTTCGCGGCGGCCACCTCGGGCCTCGGCACCGATCTCGTCCTGCTGCACGGCTATCCGTACCACCGGCACGCCGCCCATCTGACGAGCGTCTTCCCGCACGTGTACGCGGACGTCGGGCCCGCGCTCGCCCACACGGGGGCCGGGGCCGCAACGGTGCTCGCGGAGATCCTGGAGCTGGCGCCGTTCGGGAAGCTGCTGTTCTCCAGCGGCGCCCGCGGGCTGCCCGAACTGCATGTGGTCGGGGCGCGGATCTTCCGGGAGGCGCTCGGCCGGGTGCTGAACGGCTGGGTGATGGACGGCGCGTGGTGCCGTACGGACGCCCAGCGGGTCGCCGAGATGATCGCGGCGGACAATGCCCGCCGCCTCTACGGACTCGCCGGCTGAGCGGGCCGCCCGGTCAGGCCACCGGGACCGCCTGGTCCTGCTGCGCCGGGATCGCCGCGGTGTCCAGCGGCCGCTCCCGCAGGCACAGCGCCAGCCGGAGCACCGCGATCCACATCAACGAGGAGCCGAGCATGTGGATGCCGACCAGCACTTCGGGCACATCGGTGAAGAACTGCACATAGCCGACGGCGCCCTGCGCGAGCAGCACGATCAGCAGCTCGCGCGCACGGGCCCGGGTGTCGTCGGGTGCGTCCACGACCCGCAGCACGAGCCACATCGCCACGGCGAGCGCGCACACCAGCCAGGCCAGCGCGGCGTGCACATGAGCCGCGTCCACCCAGTCGAACGGCATCCGGGGCACATCGCTGCTGTCGCCCGCGTGCTTGCCGGAGCCCGTCACCGTCGTACCGGCCGCGATCAGCAGCGCGGAGGCGCCGGCCAGCACCCAGGACAGCTTCCGCACCGGGCGCGGGACCCGCGGCCGCGGCGCGCTGTCGCCCTCGCACGACCGGAGCCAGGTGATCGTGGCCACCGTCAGCAGCGCGTTCGCGAGCAGGAAGTGCCCGGCGACGGTCCAGGGGTTGAGCCCGGCCCACACCGTGATCCCGCCGATGACCGCGTTGCCCATGACGATCCAGAACTGCGCCCAGCCGAGCCTGACCAGCCCGCGCCGCAGCGGCTTCGTGGCCCGCGCCGCGATGATGGCCCAGCCGACCGCCGCGCACAGGACGTACGTCAGCATGCGGTTGCCGAACTCGATCGCGCCGTGGATACCCTGCTCCGGCGTCGCGAACAGGCTGTCGTCCGTGCACTTGGGCCAGGTGTCGCAGCCGAGGCCGGAGCCGGTCAGCCGGACCGCGCCGCCGGTGACGATGATGGCCACGCTCATCACGACGGCGGCGAGCGCGGCGCGCCGGACGGTCCGGGGGGACGGCGTCCAGCGCTGGGCGATGTAGGCGAGGGGGGTCTGCACGGCGACTATCGTAGGCGCCCGCTTGTGCACGGATTCACGTGGGTGGGCATGTCCGGACAGACCACCACCACCGTCATGGGCGGCGGGGCCCGGACCCCGCCGCTGCCGGGATCCGGACCGCACCGCGTTCACCCTGCTCGGTGGCCCCACAGCCACTCCGCCGCCCCGAGGTCGTCCGTGGCCCGGCGGCTGAACACCTCGTCGCGCAGCAGTGCGGCGACCCCGTCGACGTGCCACATCTCACCCCAGACGCGGGCGGTGGACTGGACGCGGGCGGTGCGCGGGGCACGCTCGGCCGCGTACTCCTCCAGTGCGGAAGGCCAGGCGACCGTGCCGTCGGGGCCGGAGTGGCGGGTGGCCGATGCGGCGAGCGCGGCGGCGTCCTCGATGGCCTGGCAGGCGCCCTGCGCCAGGTACTGGAGCATCGGGTGTGCCGCGTCGCCGAGCAGCGCCACCCGGTCCTTGGCCCAGGAGGCGATCGGCTCGCGGTCGGCCATCGGCCACCAGCGCTCGCGGCCCAGGCCGGGCAGGGCGCGGCGCACGGGCTCGCAGGTCGCGGCGAACACCTGCTCCAGCTCGTCGGGCCCGCCCCACCGCTCCGCGCCGTCGTCGAACCGCGGGCTGCGGAAGACGCCCACCTGGTTGTAGAGGGAGCCCGAGCGCAGCGGGTACTGCACCAGGTGCAGCCCGGGGCCCATCCAGACGAGGACGTCGCGCAGGTTCGCGCCGCCCGCGACGTCCTCGATCGGGACCGTCCCGCGGTAGGCAACGTAGCCCGACTGGACCGGCTCGTCGTCCGAGAACAACGCGCGCGTGCGCGAGTGCAGACCGTCGGCGGCGACGACCGCGCCGCCCGTGTACGCGGTGCCGTCACCCGTGCGGACCGTCACCGAGTCCGGGTGCTGGTCGATCTCCTCGACGCGGCGGCCGGTCACCAGCTCGGCGCCCGCCCCGACGGCGGCGTCGACCAGGATGTCCAGCAGGTCGCTGCGGTGGACGACGACGTACGGGCCGCCGAAGTGCTCCTCGTACGCCCGGTCCAGGCGGACGCGGGTCAGCTCCCGCCCGTCGACCGCGTTGTGGAAGACGAGGTGGCCGGGACGGACGCCGGCCTCGAGGACCCGGTCGAGTACGCCGAGCCGGCGCAGGACGCGGGTCGCGTTGGGTGCCATCTGAAGGCCCGCGCCGACCTCGGTGAAGGCGGGGGCCTGTTCCAGCAGCGTCACCTCGCGGCCGGCGCGGCGTGCGGCGAGGGCCGTCGCCGTGCCGCCGATGCCGCCGCCGATGACGATGAGCCTGTCGTTGCTCATGACGTGTTCCTTTGCAGGGTGTTGCAGGGTCGGGCCGGCCGGGACCCGTTCGCCGGGTCCTGTCGGCCGGGGCCTCTTCAGAGCCAGCGGGGCAGTACCGCCCGTGTGGTGGCGCGCGCCGCACGCGCGGCCTCCGTGTCGCGGCCCAGCAGCCAGGCGCAGAGACCGGCGGCGGGAGCGGCGACGACCTCGGGCCCGGATCCGTCCGGGCCGAGCCGGTATGCGGCACCGTCCCGGTCCGTCGGGCGGAGCAGCACCGCGGGGCAGTCCTCCTTGGCGCCGACCGTCGCCGACACCTCTGCGAGCAGCGCGTCGACGAGATCGTCCGGGAAGGCGTCGGTGTCGTCGCCGGTGCCCAGGTCGACCAGGTGCACCCAGACCTCGCGGGTCCTCATCCACGGCACCTCGCTCGCGGGGACGGTGCGGCCGAGGGCGCTGCGGACGGTGGCCTGCCAGGCCTCGGCGGGCAGCGCGTCGACGGCGGCCAGCAGCCGGGCGTCGGCGTCCCGGACGTCGGCGAGGACGGCCGGGGCCGGGCGGCCCGCACCCTCCTCGATGTCGGCGAGGCGCCGCTGCGGGTCGGCGTACATCGGCGTCTCGACACCGGTACGGGCCCAGGTCAGCAGGTTGACCAGGGCGTCCGCGTTGCGTGCGAGATGGGTCAGGACGTGTGCGCGGGACCATCCGGGCAGCAGCGACGCTCCCCCGGCGGCCGTGTCGCCCAGCTCGTCGAGCCGCTTGTGGAGCAGCGCCGAGCCCTCGTGCACCCAACCGAGTGCGCGGGCGAATCCGTGCTCAGCCATCGGTCGGCTCCTCCACCTTTTCGTCCACCTTCTCGGCGCGGCACACGTTGCGCAGCTCGCCGATGCCGGCCACCGCGGTGGTCAGGGTCCGGCCCTCGGCGAGGTACCGCTGCGGCCTGCGGGCGTGGCCGACGCCGCCCGGGGTGCCCGTGGCGATCACGTCGCCCGGCTGAAGCGTGAGGATCGTCGAGATGTACGAGACGAGGGTCGCCGCGTCGAAGACCAGGTCGGCGGTGTCGGCCCGCTGCACGGTCTCGCCGTCGACCGCGCCGCTGAGCGCGAGCCCGGCGGCCGGGTCGGCCTCGTCCGGCGTGACCAGGACGGGCCCGAACGGTGTGGTGGCCTCGAACGTCTTGCCCTGCAGCCACATCGGCGAGCGGTACTGCCAGTCCCGGGCGGTCACGTCGTTGAGGACCGAGTAGCCCGCGATGGCCGCGGCCGCGGCCTCCTTGCCCGCGTGCCGGACGGGCGCGCCGATGACGACGGCGAGCTCGGCCTCCCAGTCGACGGCCTCGGACGCGGCGGGCAGCACGATCTCGTCGTACGGACCGATCAGGGCCTCGGGGTACTTGGCGAACAGCGTGGGGTACTGCGGAAGTTCGCGGCCCATCTCGAGGATGTGGTTCCGGTAGTTGAGGCCGACGCAGATGATCTTCCCCGGACGGGGGACGACGGGTGCGTAGTCGAGCGAGCCGACGGCGTGCGCGGTGCCGGCCGCTGCCGCAGCGAGCCGCTTCCAGTCCGGGTCGGCGAGCAGGGCGCCCAGATCGCGGTGGCCCGTCTCGACGGCGGTGTCCCCGTCGATGCGTACGGCGGCGGTGGCGCCTGCGGTGCGGATGGTGGCGAGCTTCATCGGTGCGTGGTCCCTTCGGCGACCGTGGTGGGCAGGGTGTGGAAGTGGAGCTTCTCCATGACCGGGGCGTCGCTGAAGCGGAAGAGGTCGAGCGGCGCGCCCGCCCCCGCTCCCGCCTCGATGGACACCTCGGCCCAGGAGGGGACGGTGACGAGGTCGCCGCGGGTGACCTCGAACCGCTCACCGTTCACGACGAACGCGCCCGAGCCGTCGAAGACCTGCCACACCGACGAGGCGACTTCGCGCGACGCGGGCACGGCGGCTCCGGCGCGCAGCCGGTGCATCTCCGTACGGAGGGTGGGCAGCGCATCGGCGCCTGTGGTCGGGTTCGAGAAGCGGACGGCCGCGTGGCCCGTGTGCGCGGTGACGCCGTCGTGGCCCTCGGCCTCCAGCTCCAGCTGGCCGGCGAGCGCGGCGTCGGTGTGTTCCCAGCGGTAGGCGGCGAGCGGTGACCTGGGGGTGTCCGCGAGCCGGGAGAGCGGGCGCAGACCCGGGTGGCCCCACAGACGCTCGGCGCGCGAGCGCTCCGGTGTGGAGCGGTCCTCCAGCGTGTCCGGGCCGAACTCGAAGAACTCCGTGTTCAGGGCGGACGACAGCGGGATGTCGAGCCCGTCCAGCCAGGCCATCGGCCGGTCGGTGGTGTTGTGGTGGCCGTGCCAGGCCCAGCCCGGGGTCAGCAGCAGGTCACCGCGGCGCATGGCGACCGGGTCGCCGTCGACGAGCGTCCACACGCCCTCGCCCTCCAGGACGAACCGGAAGGCGTTCTGGGCGTGGCGGTGGACCGGCGCCACCTCGTGGGGGCCGAGGTACTGGATCGCGGCCCAAAGGGTGGGAGTCGCGTGCGGCAGACCGTGCAGCCCCGGGTTGGAGAGCGAGATCGCACGGCGCTCGCCGCCCCGGCCGACCGGCACCAGTTCACCGGCCCTGACCGCGGCCGCGTACAGCTCGGACCAGCGCCAGCGATGGGGGACCGCCGCGGGGTGCGGGTGCAGCGGCATCAGGTCCTCGCGCTCGGTCCACAGCGGGATCAGTCCGAGCGAGTCGAACTCCTTGTACAGCTCGGTGAGCCGGGGGTCCTGCGGCTCCGCCGTCGCTTCCTGTCCGGACACGGGGCACGTCCTTTCGGCTGCCGGGCGCTGCCCCTGATGGGCGGCGCCTCCCATGTCCGGGACATTACGAGTCGTTTTCCAGAACGGAACAATCTCGGGGTTAGAATTCCTCTGTGAAGAATTCAGCCGCCTCGCACCAGACCTCCCCGACCCCCGCGCACGGCCTGGAATCCGTGGAGAACGCCCTCTCGCTGCTGCTCCTGCTCCGCAAGCAGGGGCGGGTGCGGCTGAGCGAGGCAGCCGACCACCTCGGCGTCGCCCGCTCCACCGCCCACCGACTGCTGGCCACGCTCCGCGGCCGCGGCTTCGCGGTGCAGGGCGCCGACAAGGCGTACCGCCCGGGGCCCGCCCTCTACCGCCTCGGCATGTCGCAGCGCTCCGACTACGAACTCGTGGAGAGCGCCAGGCCGCACATGCTCTGGCTCAACGAGAGGCTCGGCGAGACCGTGCACCTGGTGATCCGGGCAGGGGCCGAGGCGCGCTTCCTGCACAGCATCGAGGGCACGCACGCCCTGCGCGTCGGCAGCCGGGCCGGCGCCGTGCTGCCCGCGCATCTCGCCTCCGGCGGCAAGGCGCTCCTCGCCGAGCTGAGCGTGGCCGAGCTCGCCGAGATCTACGGCGCGCAGGGCGCCGGGCACCCGGACACCGACCCCGAGACGCTGCACCGCCGGCTCGGCGCCGTACGCCGGCGCGGATACGCCGTCAACATCGGCGAGACCGAGCGAGGCGTCTCTGCCGTGGGTGCCGCCGTGCACGAGCCGGGCGGCCGGGCCGTGGCCGCGATCACCGTCTCGGCGCCCTCGCTGCGCTTCACCCGCGCCCGTCTCGACGAGGCCGCGGCGGTGCTGCGGGAGGCCGTGCACCGCATGGAGGCCGCGTTCTGAGCCGCGGACCGTGCGCGTGCGAGCCGTGAAGGTACGCAGGCCCGGGCCGAGCATCGTACGGACGGGCGCCGCCTGCGCAAGCGCTCGGGGCCCCTGTACCGCAGAGCGGAATTTCTCGGCCAATCCATTGCTCTCAGCGTAACAACGCTGTTTCCATCCCGGTCACCGGCAGGTCGCCGTACGGCGCCGGAGGGACACCGGCATCCGATGCCGCGGCCTGGCCCGGCTCCCCGCCTCCCCGTGACAGGACGTGGCCGCATGACCATCGACGCTCGAGTCCCCGTCTCGCCCCCTTCCGACCCTTCCGGTCCCTCCGATCCCGCCGACGCCCGCACCCGCGCCCTGACCCTGGCGGTCGTCGCCCTGTGCACGGCGGCGATCACGGTGGAGGGGTTCGACCTCATCGTCTACGGCGTCGCGCTGCCCTCGATGCTCGCCGACGCCTCCCTGGAGCTCGACAAATCCCTCGCCGGAACCCTCGGCAGCCTCGCCTACGCGGGCATGCTCATCGGCGCCCTCGTCTGCGGGCCGCTGGCCGACCGCCTCGGACGGCGCCGGCTCGTCCTCGCGTCCGGCGCGCTCTTCACCCTGTTCACGGTGGCGTGCGCGGTCGCCGCCGACCCCTGGCAGTTCGGCCTGTTCCGGCTGCTCGCCGGCATCGGCATGGGCGGTGTCATGCCGTCCTGCGTGGCCCTCTCCAAGGAGTACGCCCCGCGCGGCCGCTCCGCGCTCGTCGCGACGGCGGTGCTGGCCGGCATCCCGGTCGGCGGGGTACTGGCCGCGCTGACCGCCACCGCCTGGGGTGCTCCGCTGGGCTGGCGAGGCCTGTTCGGCGTCGGCGCCGCGCTGTCGGCGGCCGTCGTCGCCGCCGCGTACTTCCTGCTGCCCGACTCGCGGCCGCAGGCGGTGGCCCGCGACGGCGAGCGGACGGGTGTGCGCACGGTGCTCTCCGGCGCGTACGCCCGCGGGACCGTGCTGTTCACCGTCGCCAACTTCGCCGTGCTGCTGGCCTGGTACGGCCTGAACACCTGGCTGACCCAACTGATGCGGGAGATGGACTACCCGCTCGGCTCGGCCCTGCGGTTCACGCTCGTCCTCAACCTGGGCGCGGTCGTCGGCTCGTTCGTTCTCGCCGCGGTCGCCGACCGGATCGGCCCGCGCCTGGTCACCGCCGGCAGCGCGGTCCTTGCGGCGCTCGCCGTGTTCGGACTGTCGCAGGGCGGCGGCACCGCCCTCATCCTCGGCATCACCGCGCTCGCGGGAGTCGGCGCCCAGTCGGCGCTCACCATGCTCAACGACTGGGTGGCGTCCAGCTATCCGGCGTCCGCCCGGGCCACGGCACTGGGCTGTGTGTCCGGCTTCGGGCGCGGCGGCGCGATCGTGGCACCGCTGCTCGGCGGCTGGATCCTGCAGGCCGCGCTGGGACCGGTCACGGTCTTCTACGTCTTCGCGGGCGCCGCGCTGGTGTGCGCGGTGGCGCTGCTCGCCGTACCGGTCCGCCGGGGCTGACCGCCCACCGGGGCCGCCGGTTCACGGAGCCCGCCGGTTCACCGTAGGCCGCCGGTTCACCGGAACCGGCGGCTCACTCCCAGCGGAAGAACTTCGCGGCAGCGCCCAGGCCCAGCACCGCCCACGCCGCCAGGATCCCCAGGTCGCCCCACGGAATCGCGGCACCGTGCTGCAGCACGTCCCGCAGCCCGTCCGAGAGCGCCGAGATCGGCAGCAGGCCGAGCACAGACTGCGCCGCGTCCGGGAACTTCTCCAGCGGGACGACCACCCCGCCGCCCACCAGCAGCAGCAGGAACACCAGATTCGCGGCGGCGAGCGTCGCCTCGGCCTTCAGCGTCCCGGCCATCAGCAGACCGAGACCCGAGAAGGCCGCGGTGCCGAGGACGAGCAGCAGGAGCACGGAGACGGGGTCGCCCTGCGGGGACCAGCCCAGCGCGAAGGCGATGCCGGTGAGCAGGACGATCTGCAGCACCTCGGTGACCAGGACCGACAGCGTCTTGGCCGTCATCAGCGCCCAGCGCGGCAGCGGTGAGGCGGCGAGCCGCTTGAGCACGCCGTAGCGGCGCTCGAAACCGGTGGCGATGGCCTGGCCGGTGAAGGCGGTGGACATCACGGCCAGCGCGAGGACGCCCGGGGCGAGGAAGTCGACGGCCCTGCCCGTACCCGTGTCGACGATGTCGACCGTCGAGAAGAGCGCGAGCAGGAGCGACGGGATGATCACGGTCAGCAGCAGTTGCTCGCCGTTGCGCAGGAGCATTTTCGTCTCCAGCGCCGCCTGCGCCGCGATCATCCGCCCGACGGGGGCGGCACCCGGCTTCGGCGCGTACGTACCCGGCGTCGCCGGTCCGCCCGGCGTACCGGACGTCACGTCCGTGGTCACCTCAGCGGTCACGACCTCAGCTCCTTCCCGGTGAGCTCCAGGGCTGTGTTTTTCCGGGGGGCGACCCCCGGACTCCCGGTGGATGGGGTGTCGTCCGGTGTCACGAGGTCAGCTCCTTCCCGGTGAGCTCCAGGGCTGTGTTTTTCCGGGGGGCGACCCCCGGACCCCCGGCAGATGGGGCGTCGTCCGACGTCACGACCTCAGCTCCTTCCCGGTGAGCTCCAGGAACACGTCCTCCAGGGTGTGCCGCTCCACCGAGATGCCGTCCGGCATCACGCCGTGCTGCGCGCACCAGGAGGTGACGGTGGCGAGCAGCTGGGGGTCGATCGTGCCGCTGATCCGGTACGCGCCCGGCGTCAGCTCCGCCGCGGACGTGCCGTCCGGCAGCGCCTTCAGCAGCGAGCCGACGTCGAGGCCGGGGCGGCCGGTGAAGCGCAGGGTGTTCTCGGCGCCGCCGCGGCAGAGCTGCTCCGGGCTGCCCTGGGCGACGACCCGGCCCGCGTCGATGATCGCGACGTCGTCGGAGAGCTCCTCGGCCTCGTCCATGAAGTGGGTGGTGAGGACGACGGTGACGCCGTCCGTCCGCAGTTCGCGCACCAGGTCCCAGGTGGAGCGGCGGGCCTGCGGGTCGAGCCCCGCGGTCGGCTCGTCGAGGAAGACCAGCTCGGGGCGGCCGACGACGGCCATGGCCAGCGCGAGCCGCTGCTGCTGCCCGCCGGAGAGCCGCCGGTACGTCGTACGGCCGCAGGAGCCGAGACCCAGGCGCTCGATCAGGGCGTCCACGTCGAGCGGATGCGCGTGCAGCGTGGCCATGTGGCGGAGCATCTCATCGGCGCGGGCGCCCGAGTAGACCCCGCCGGACTGGAGCATCACGCCGATGCGTGGCCGCAGCCGCGCGGCGTCGGCCACCGGATCCAGGCCGAGGACGCGGACCGTGCCGGAGTCGGCGCGGCGGTAGCCCTCGCAGGTCTCGACCGTGGTGGTCTTGCCGGCCCCGTTCGGGCCCAGGACGGCCGTCACCGTGCCGGGGCGGACGTCGAGGTCGAGCCCGTCGACGGCGGTCTTGGTTCCGTATCGCTTGACCAGGCCCCGGATCAGGACGGCGGGCTCGCTATGCATGCCGGGAAGTCTAGGCGGGGCCTGCGGCGCCCCCTGGTGCGGGTCCCCCGCCCGTCGTCCGCCCGTCATCCGCTCGTCATCGTTGGCGAATTCTCGCCACGCAGGCCTACTTCCGCAACTCCTGTGACTGCTTCACCATCGTGCATCAAGCTCAGGCAGTTACTGATACCCCCCATCGCGTGACGGTTGGTAACAGCGTGAGCGTCACGGCACTCGAACGCACTTCCTTCACCCATCCCGAGAAGGAGAAGCTCGTGGCCAGACGCTCCATCCGTAAGAGATCCCTCGCGGCTCTCGCCGCAGCCCTGACCGCCCTACCCCTTGCGCTCGCCGCTGCCCCTGCCCACGCCCGTCCCGACGACCCCGTCGCTCCTGCCCTGCTCCAGCAGAAGGCCGAATCCAAGGTCGTCGACGGCCTGCACAAGCATGACAAGGCGACCTTCTGGATCAACCTCACCTCGGAGGCGGACACCAAGGCAGCCCGCGCCGCCGGTGACAAGGACACCAAGGCACGGAAGCTGTACGCGGCCAAGACCGCACACGCCAAGAAGTCGCAGGCCGCGCTGGCAGACCTGCTGCGTGAGGCCGGCGCGTCGTTCACGTCGTACTGGATCACCAACTCCATCAAGGTCACCGGTGTCGACAAGGCGCTGGCGGAGAAGATTGCAGCGCGCTTCGATGTGGCGTCCATCGAGGCCGACGACCCGATCACCATTCCCGACCCGCTGCCTGGTCAAGGCGAGCCGGGCGCCGACTCCGTCGAGTGGAACATCGACCGCATCAACGCTCCCAAGGTCTGGGCCGAGCTCGGCAGCAGGGGCGAGGGTGTCGTCGTCGCCAATATCGACACCGGCGTGCAGTACGACCATCCGGCACTCAAGGCCGCCTATCGCGGCGCCAAGGCCGACGGCACGTTCGACCACGCCTACAACTGGTTCGATCCGGCCAAGGTCTGCTCCGGCACGGCGCCGTGCGACAACAACGGCCACGGCACCCACACCATGGGCACCATGGCGGGCGCGGACGGTATCGGTGTCGCCCCGGGCGCCAAGTGGATCGCCGCCAAGGGGTGCGAGTCCAGCTCCTGTTCGCGTGGCTCGCTGCTCGCGGCGGGCCAGTGGGTCGTCGCCCCGACCGATCCGGCAGGCGGCAACCCCCGCCCGGATCTCGCACCCGACGTGGTGAACAACTCGTGGGGCGCCAACGTCTACGACCCCTGGTACCGGACCGTCGTGCAGTCGTGGCGCGACGGGGGCATCTTCCCGGCGTTCTCCAACGGTAACGCCGGCCCTGCCTGCAACACCTCCGGCAGCCCGGGCTCCTACACCAACTCCTACTCGTCGGGCGCCTTCGACATCAACAACGCCATCGCGTCGTTCTCCTCGCGTGGCACCGGTGAAGACGGCGGGATCAAACCCGATCTCGCGGCCCCTGGTGTCAATGTCCGCTCCTCCTGGGCGGGCGGCGGCTACAACGTGATCTCCGGAACGTCGATGGCCTCCCCGCACACCGCCGCCACCGTTGCCCTGATGTGGGCCGCGTCGCCGGCCATCCAGGGAGACATCGCCGCAACCGAGGCACTGCTCGACAAGTCCGCTGTCGACACCCCTGCTTCCCAGTGCGGTGGCACCGACGCCAAGAACAACGTTTTCGGTGAGGGCCGGCTTGACGCGTTCGCCGCGGTCAGCGCGACCCCGCGGGGACCGCTCGGTGCGGCGAGCGGCACGGTGACCGGCCCGTCCGGTCCGGTTTCCGATGCCGTGGTCTCCTTCGACGGGCCGATGAAGGCCACGGTCACGACCGGTGCGGACGGCGGCTACGGTCTGCCCAAGCTGATGGTCGGCGACTACAAGCTGACCGTGGCCAAGTTCGGATTCATCTCCGCCGAGGCGACGGTCACCGTCATAGAGGGTGCGACCGCCACCAAGGACTTCACCCTCGCCGCCGCACCGTCACGGACTCTCAGCGGAATCGTCCGTAGCTCGGCGGGGCCGGAGGCCGGCGCCACCGTCGTGGCCCAGGGCACCCCGGTGAACGCCACCACCGCCGCCGACGGCACGTACTCCGTCACGCTCCCGCTGGGTACGTACGACCTGGTGGTGACCCCGGCCGGGGCCTGCGCGTCGGGCACCTCCGTCCGGGTCACCGTGTCCGCCGAGGACACGAACCTGCCGGACATCACCCTGGCCGACCGGACGGACACCTTCGGGTACAGCTGTCGCGTCGGCGGCGGCGACTTCCCGACGGGCGACACGAAGCTCACGTACACCAGCACCACATCGGGCTCGGCCACCTTCAACCTGCCGTTCGCTGTGCCGTTGTACGGCAAGGGCTACAGCAAGGCGACGGCCACGACCGAAGGCGTCCTGGCCTTCGGCACCTCGTCGACGAACAGCTCCAACGCCACCCTGCCGACCACGTCGCTCCCCAACGGCGCGCTGTACCCGCTGTGGGACAACATGACGATCGACGCAGCGGCCGGCGTCTACTGGTCGGCGACCGGCACCGCACCGCACCGCAAGGTCGTTGTCGAGTGGCGCAACGCCCTGGTCGTGACCGGTGGGGAGCGGGTCACGTTCTCCGCGGTGATCGGCGAGGACGGCGCGGTCTCGTACCACTACGAGACCGTGCCCGGCGGTGGCGCCTCCGCGACCGTCGGCCTGGAGAACGCCACCGGCACTGACGCACTGCTCTACTCCTTCAACACCGCGTCCGTGACCGACGGCTCCAGCGTCTCCTTCCGCACGGCGGGCCGCGGGGTCGTGGCAGGCCGGGTCGTCGACGCCAATGACAAGGAGCCGCTGGCCGGCGCCGCCGTCAAGGTCGGCGCCGAGACGGCGACCACGGCCGCCGACGGAACGTACGCGGTACAGCCCGAGGCGGGCTCGTACCCCCTGGAGATCTCCTCGGCGCGCTACGAGA
Organism: Streptomyces sp. NPDC059909; assembly: GCF_042730885.1. Lineage (NCBI taxonomy): Bacteria > Bacillati > Actinomycetota > Actinomycetes > Kitasatosporales > Streptomycetaceae > Streptomyces > Streptomyces sp. NPDC059909. The sequence continues at coordinate 112,284 of NZ_JBHWKX010000002.1, read as the reverse complement.
CGGTCACCGGCACCACCGATGTCGAGGGAGGCGGGATCGCTTACACCGAGACCGCTCTGAAGACCCCGCTGGTGACGCCGGCCACGGTCGTGTACCGGGAGGTCATTCCGGCAGGTCAGACCCGTGAGCGCACGCTGGAGCTGACCAACACGGGAACGGATTCGGCTTACACGGTGAGTGAGAAGGCGGACGTGGCCTGGATCAAGCCGCTGCCCGTCGAGGGAACGATCGCCACGGGCAGGACCGTGCAGGTGCCGCTCACCTTCGACACCACGGGAGCAACCCCCGGCACGGTTCTCACCGCCACCCTGGTGCTGAACAGCGCGAGCGGCCGCGCCCCGGTCGTCGAGATCCCGGTGAGCGTGGTCGTACCGGCCTATCAGACGGCGCTGGACACGGGCGCCGGGACGACCTCGGTGGACGTACTCGGCGACACCTGGGGCCCCGACCGTCCGTACACCGCCGGTTCGTACGGCTATCTCGGCTCCACCACCGACGTCTCCACGTCGAAGCCGATCATCGGTGCCACCGATCCCACGCTGTACCGCACTGCGAGGCAGGACATGTACGAGTACCGATTCGACGGGCTGCCGTCCGGCACCTACCGGATCGAGCTCGGTTTCGCGGAGCTCGGCTCCAAGGGTGCGACCGACCGGGTCTTCGATGTGATGGCCGAGGGGACGCAATACGTGGCCAACCTCGACCTCGCTCTCGAGGCCGGCCGGAAAACCGCCCTTGACCGGGCATTCAATGTCACCGTCACCGACGGCCGGCTGAACCTCCGGTTCGTGGCCAACGCAGGAAAGCCCCTGGTCAACTCGATCAGGGTGACCGAGCGGTCCGATCTGGGCTGATCCCGTCCCCGCCGGCCACGTACGCGCGACTGTCGCGCGTACGTGGCCGGCTCATGCACGCGAGTGACCGCGGGCTGCGACCGTGGCTGTCCTCCCGTCCGCCAGGAGGACAGCCGTCATCGGCCGCGCGATGCCTGCCTCGGCGGGGGTGAGGACGCGGTCCCGCGGGGAAGGATCACGGTATGCCCGTGCTCATCGGCACCTCCGGGTGGCAGTACAAGGACTGGCGCGGCGTGCTCTACCCCGAGGAGCGGCCCCAGCGTCTCTGGCTGGAGGAGTACGTACGGCACTTCGCGACCGTCGAGAACAACAACGCCTTCTACCGGCTCCCCGAGCAGAAGACCTTCGCCGACTGGCACGACCGCACCCCCGGAGGATTCGTCATGGCGGTCAAGGCCAGCCGCTATCTCACGCACATCAAGCGACTGCACGATCCGGAGGAGCCCGTGCAGCGGCTCATGCAGCACGCCGAAGGGCTGGGGGACCGGTTGGGGCCCGTCCTGCTCCAGCTGCCGCCCACCCTCCGGTGCGACCCCAAGGCCCTTGACGCGGCTCTCGCCTGCTTCCCGCGCCGGGTCCGGGTGGCCGTCGAGCCCCGGCACGACTCGTGGTGGACGGACGAGGTCAGGGACGTCCTGAAGGACCGCGGCGCCGCGCTGTGCTGGGCGGACAGGGGGTCAAGGCCGGTGTCGCCGCTGTGGCGGACGGCCGACTGGGGGTACGTGCGGTTCCACGGAGGGCTGGCCGAGCCGGCGCCGCGCTACGGGCGCCAGGCGCTCACCAGCTGGGCCGGGCGCATCGCCGACGCCTGGCCGGACCGGGCCGACGTCTACGCGTACTTCAACAACGACATCGGCGGGGCGGCCGTGCACGACGCCGCCGGCTTCGCGCGTGCGCTGGCGGCGCGTGGACGCACGGTGACCCGTACGCCGGACGGGGCGACCTGAGGGGCGGGACCCGGGCCGCATGCGGTGAACCTGCGTGGGCACCCACGCAATGGAACGCTGTGAAGGAAAACGCTGTGAGGAACCGTGAGGGAAGCACTCTCCGGACACCGGAAAGGCGGCAGCCATGGCGGACAACGACCTTGAACGTCTGTTCGGCGGCGCCGACACCGAGACGGGAAAGCTGCTCGCTTCGCTGCTCAGTGAGGTCGGCGACAGCGGGCAGGGCGGTGGCAATCCGCTCCAGGGCCTGGTGAGGGAGCTCGGCGAGGGCGGTCTGGGCCCGAAGGTGGAGTCCTGGATCGGCACGGGCGAGAACCGGCCCATCAGCGGTGCGGAGCTCGCCCAGGCCCTTCCGTACCAGGTCCTCGACAGCGTCGCGCAACGCGCGGGCGTCACCCCCGAGCAGGCGGCCGACCGGCTCGCCGAGGCGCTCCCGCAGGCCGTCGACGGGCTCACCCCCCGGGGCGAGGTGCCGCAGGGCATGCTGTGAGCTTTCGGGCGGGGTCGACGGGCACGGCGTCACCCGTCCGGACCACCGGGGGGCACCTGCCGGGCCCGGATCGAGCCCTGCGGGACACACGGGGCATAAAGGGCTGGTCACAGAGCTGCGGCCATGCTCCAGGCCTCGCCGGACGGTGTCCCGGCAGCCGTGCCGATTCATCCCACGAATGATCATCCCTGCAGGTCAGGTTAGGTTTCCCTAAGTGATGTACGGCACCGTCCAGTGATCGGGACGCGGCTTGTCAGTCTCTCGGGAATTACGCAACAATGGCGTTGTGAAAAACGTCGGTGAGGCTCCTCAGGAGGAACTCGCGACCGGTGAGCGGTCCACGCGCAACCGGGTCGCGCGGTCCATCCTGGACCACGGGCCGTCCACCGTCGCCGACCTCGCAGGGCGCCTCGGGCTCACCCAGGCCGCTGTTCGCCGCCACCTCGACGCACTCGTCTCCGACGATGTCGTCGCCGCCCGCGAGCAGCGGGTCTACGGAGCGCGCACCCGCGGCCGACCCGCAAAGGTGTTCGCTCTCACCGACTGCGGCCGGGACGCTTTCGAGCAGTCGTACGACAAGCTCGCTGTCGACGCCCTGCACTGGATCGAGCGGGCCGCCGGCGGCGGTGCTGCCGGAGAAGCCGCCGTCGCCGCGTTCGCCCGGGACCGGATGGAGAGCCAGGCCGAGGCGTACCGCGCGGCCATGGAGACCGCGGACCCGGAGGAGCGCACCGAGGCTCTCGCCAAGGCGTTGACTGCCGACGGGTACGCTGCTACGGCGCGTAACGCACCGGTGGGCGAGCAGCTGTGCCAGCACCACTGCCCCGTCGCCCACGCCGCCGAGCGGTATCCGCAGCTGTGCGAGGCGGAGACCGAGGTCTTCTCCCGCCTGCTCGGCACCCATGTGCAGCGTCTGGCGACCATCGCCCACGGCGACGGCGTGTGCACCACCTTCATCCCGAAGGCCGGCCACAGGCCCGACGACGGGGCCGGCGAGACCAGCAAGACCGACAAGACCACTTCGCAAGCATCTGCAAGCACGGCCGGGAGGAACCCCGCATGACTCTCCCCACGGAGACTGCCCACCCTGAGCTCGAAGGCCTGGGCAAGTACGAATACGGCTGGGCCGACTCCGACGCCGCAGGCGCGGCCGCCAAGCGCGGTCTCTCCGAGGACGTCGTCCGTGACATTTCGGCGAAGAAGAACGAGCCGGAGTGGATGCTGAAGCTGCGTCTGAAGGGCCTGCGTCTCTTCGACAAGAAGCCCATGCCGACCTGGGGTTCCGACCTCTCCGGCATCGACTTCGACAACATCAAGTACTTCGTGCGGTCCACCGAGAAGCAGGCGGAGTCCTGGGAGGACCTCCCGGAGGACATCAAGAACACGTACGACAAGCTCGGCATCCCCGAGGCGGAGAAGCAGCGCCTCGTCGCCGGTGTCGCGGCCCAGTACGAGTCCGAGGTCGTCTACCACCAGATCCGTGAGGACCTGGAGGAGCAGGGCGTCATCTTCCTGGACACCGACACCGCGCTGAAGGAGCACCCGGAGCTCTTCAAGGAGTACTTCGGCACCGTCATCCCGGTGGGCGACAACAAGTTCGCCTCGCTGAACACCGCGGTGTGGTCCGGCGGATCCTTCATCTACGTCCCGAAGGGCGTGCACGTCGAGATCCCGCTCCAGGCCTACTTCCGGATCAACACCGAGAACATGGGCCAGTTCGAGCGGACGCTGATCATCGTCGACGAGGACGCCTACGTCCACTACGTCGAGGGCTGCACCGCCCCGATCTACTCCTCGGACTCCCTGCACAGCGCCGTGGTCGAGATCATCGTCAAGAAGGGCGCCCGCTGCCGCTACACGACCATCCAGAACTGGTCGAACAACGTCTACAACCTGGTCACCAAGCGCGCCGTGGCGTACGAGGGCGCGACCATGGAGTGGATCGACGGCAACATCGGCTCCAAGGTCACGATGAAGTACCCCGCCGTCTACCTGATGGGCGAGCACGCCAAGGGCGAGACCCTCTCCATCGCCTTCGCGGGCGAGGGGCAGCACCAGGACGCCGGCTCCAAGATGGTCCACATGGCGCCGAACACCTCGTCCAACATCGTCTCCAAGTCGGTGGCGCGCGGCGGCGGCCGCACCTCCTACCGCGGTCTCGTCGAGATCGGCGAGGGCGCGGCCGGATCGAAGTCGAACGTGCTCTGTGACGCCCTGCTCGTCGACACCATCTCCCGCTCCGACACCTACCCCTACGTGGACGTCCGCGAGGACGACGTCTCCATGGGCCACGAGGCCACCGTCTCCAAGGTCTCCGAGGACCAGCTCTTCTACCTGATGAGCCGCGGCCTCACCGAGTTCGAGGCGATGGCCATGATCGTGCGCGGCTTCGTCGAGCCGATCGCGAAGGAGCTGCCCATGGAGTACGCCCTCGAGCTCAACCGGCTGATCGAGCTCCAGATGGAAGGCGCGGTCGGCTAGCGCCACCGTCCCCTCCCATCAGCACCGTCTTATCCGAGAAAGCGAGCACTACGACAGCCATGGCTGACGCTCAGAACATCCCGGCGGGCTCCACCACCGCCGGCTCGATCGCGGTGGCCGCCGAGTCCACCGTCGCCACGCGCATGAGCGCGCCCCCGTCCTACGACGTGACGGACTTCCCCGTCCCGCACGGGCGCGAGGAGGAGTGGCGGTTCACTCCGCTGGACCGCCTCGCCGGGCTGCACGACGGCACGGCGGTCGCCACCGCCGGCGGTGTGACCGTCGAGGTCAGCGCCCCCGAGGGCGTCACGGTGGAGACGGTCGGCCGCGACGACGCGCGGCTCGGCACGGCCGGTACCCCCGTGGACCGGATCGCCGCCCAGGCCTACTCCTCCTTCGAGAAGGCCTCGGTCGTCACGGTCCCCAAGGAGGCCGTGCTCACCGAGCCGATCCGGATCGCCGTGCACGGCGAGGGCGGTACCGCCTTCGGCCACCAGCACATCGAGCTCGGCGCCTTCGCCGAGGCCGTCGTCGTCATCGACCACACCGGTGAGGCGGCCCTCGCCGCCAACGTCGACTACGTCCTCGGTGACGGCGCCAAGCTGACTGTCGTCTCCGTCCAGGACTGGGACGACAAGGCGGTCCACGTCGCCCAGCACAACGCGCTGATCGGCCGGGACGCCTCGTTCAAGTCCATCGTGGTCACCTTCGGCGGCGACCTCGTGCGCCTCCACCCGCGCGTCTCGTACGCGGGCACCGGCGGCGAGGCCGAGCTCCTCGGCCTGTACTTCACGGACGCCGGCCAGCACCAGGAGCACCGTCTCCTGGTCACCCACAACAGCCCGCACTGCAAGTCCAACGTGGCCTACAAGGGCGCGCTGCAGGGCGACGACGCGCACGCCGTCTGGATCGGCGACGTGCTCATCGAGGCCAAGGCCGAGGGCACGGACACGTACGAGATGAACCGCAACCTGGTTCTGACCGACGGCGCCCGTGTCGACTCCGTGCCGAACCTGGAGATCGAGACCGGCGAGATCGTCGGCGCCGGCCACGCCTCCGCGACCGGCCGCTTCGACGACGAGCAGCTCTTCTACCTCATGGCCCGCGGCATCCCGGAGCAGGAGGCCCGCCGCCTCGTCGTGCGCGGCTTCTTCGCCGAGCTGGTCCAGCAGATCGGTCTGCCGGACGTCGAGGAGCGCCTCATCGCCAAGATCGAGGCCGAGCTGGAGGCTGCGCTCTGATGGCCTTCGTCCGAGTCTGCGGGCTGAGCGAGCTGGAGGAGGACACCCCGAAGCGGGTGGAACTCGACGGCACGCCGGTCTCCGTCGTCCGTACGGAGGGCGAGGTGTTCGCGATCCACGACATCTGCTCGCACGCGAACGTCTCCCTCTCCGAGGGCGAGGTCGAGGACTGTCAGATCGAGTGCTGGCTGCACGGCTCCAGCTTCGACCTCCGCACCGGCAAGCCGTCCGGCCTTCCCGCGACGCGCCCCGTCCCCGTGTACCCCGTAAAGATCGAAGGGGACGATGTGCTCGTCTCCGTCACCCAGGAGTCCTGAGTCACCCATGGCAACGCTTGAAATCCGCGACCTGCACGTCTCCGTCGACGCCGAGAACGGCCCCCGGGAGATCCTCAAGGGTGTCGACCTCACCGTGAAGCAGGGTGAGACCCACGCCATCATGGGTCCCAACGGCTCCGGCAAGTCGACCCTCGCCTACTCCCTCGCGGGCCACCCCAAGTACACGATCACCAGTGGCACCGTGACCCTGGACGGCGAGGACGTCCTGGAGATGGCCGTCGACGAGCGCGCCCGCGCCGGCGTCTTCCTCGCCATGCAGTACCCGGTCGAGGTCCCGGGTGTCTCGGTCTCCAACTTCCTGCGCACCTCCGCCACCGCCGTCCGCGGCGAGACCCCCAAGCTGCGCACCTGGGTGAAGGAGGTCAAGGAGACCATGGAGCGTCTCCAGATGGACCCCGCCTTCGCCGAGCGCAACGTCAACGAGGGCTTCTCCGGCGGTGAGAAGAAGCGCCACGAGATCCTCCAGCTGGAGCTCCTCAAGCCGAAGATCGCGATCCTCGACGAGACCGACTCCGGCCTGGACGTCGACGCACTGCGCACCGTCTCCGAGGGTGTGAACCGCGTCCGCGAGACCGGCGAGGTCGGCACTCTGCTGATCACGCACTACACGCGCATCCTGCGCTACATCAAGCCCGACTTCGTCCACGTCTTCGCGAACGGACGCATCGCCGAGTCCGGCGGCGCCGAGCTCGCGGACAAGCTCGAGGCCGAGGGCTACGAGGCATACACGAAGGGTGGCGTATCCGCGTGACACAGCTGCCGGGCCTCCTCGACACCGAGGCGATCCGCAAGGACTTCCCCGTCCTGGACCGTCTGGTCCACGACGGCAAGAAGCTCGTGTACCTGGACAATGCGGCGACCTCGCAGAAGCCGCGTCAGGTGCTGGACGCACTCAGTGAGTACTACGAGCGCTACAACGCCAACGTCCACCGCGGTGTGCATGTGCTCGCCGAGGAGGCCACGGCGCTGTACGAGGGCGCTCGCGACAAGGTCGCCGCGTTCATCAACGCGCCGAGCCGCGACGAGGTGATCTTCACCAAGAACGCGTCGGAGTCGCTGAACCTCGTGGCCAACATGCTGGGCTGGGCCGACGAGCCCTACCGCGTGGACCGCGAGACCGAGATAGTCATCACGGAGATGGAGCACCACTCCAACATCGTTCCGTGGCAGCTGCTGTCGCAGCGCACCGGCGCGAAGCTGAAGTGGTTCGGCCTCACCGACGACGGCCGTCTCGACCTCTCCAACATCGACGAGATCATCACCGAGAAGACGAAGATCGTCTCCTTCACGCTGGTCTCCAACATCCTGGGCACGGTCAACCCGGTCGACAAGATCGTCCGCAGGGCGCAGGACGTCGGCGCGCTCGTCCTCGTCGACGCCTCGCAGGCCGCCCCGCACATGCCGCTGGACGTCCAGGCCCTGGGCGCCGACTTCGTGGCCTTCACCGGCCACAAGATGTGCGGCCCGACCGGCATCGGTGTGCTCTGGGGCCGCCAGGAGCTGCTGGAGGACCTCCCGCCGTTCCTGGGCGGCGGCGAGATGATCGAGACCGTCTCGATGCACTCGTCGACCTACGCGCCCGCCCCGCACAAGTTCGAGGCGGGTACGCCCCCGATCGCCCAGGCCGTCGGCCTCGGCGCGGCCGTGGACTACCTCACCGCGATCGGCATGGACAAGATCGCGCAGCACGAGCACGCGATCACCGAGTACGCGGTCAAGCGCCTCCAGGAAGTCCCCGACCTGCGGATCATCGGCCCGGTCACGGCCGAGGACCGCGGTGCGGCGATCTCCTTCGTGCTCGGCGACATCCACCCGCACGACGTGGGCCAGGTCCTCGACGAGCAGGGCATCGCGGTCCGCGTCGGCCACCACTGCGCGCGGCCCGTCTGCCTGCGCTACGGAATTCCTGCGACCACGCGGGCGTCGTTCTATCTGTACTCCACGCCGGCCGAGGTGGACGCACTGATCGACGGCCTGGAGCACGTCCGCAACTTCTTCGGGTGAGGGGCCTGACGTGAAGCTTGATTCGATGTACCAGGACGTCATCCTGGACCACTACAAGCACCCGCACGGGCGGGGCTTGCGTGCGGGTGACGCCGAGGTGCACCACGTCAACCCCACGTGCGGCGACGAGATCACGATGCGCGTGAAGTACGACGGCACGCGCATCGAGGACGTCTCCTACGAGGGCCAGGGCTGCTCCATCAGCCAGGCCTCCGCCTCCGTGCTGAACGAGCTGCTCGTCGGCAAGGAGCTCGCCGAGGCGCAGAAGATCCAGTCGACGTTCCTCGAGCTGATGCAGTCCAAGGGACAGATCGAGCCGGACGACGCGATGGAGGAGGTGCTGGAGGACGCGGTCGCGTTCGCCGGTGTCTCGAAGTACCCGGCGCGCGTGAAGTGCGCCCTCCTGAGCTGGATGGCATGGAAGGACGCGACGGCCCAGGCGCTGTCCGAAGGGAAGACCGTATGACTGAGAACGTCGAGGCCACGATGAAGCCGGCCTCCGAGGAAGAGATCCGCGAGGCGCTGTACGACGTCGTCGACCCCGAGCTGGGCATCGACGTGGTCAACCTCGGCCTGATCTACGGCATCCACATCGACGACTCCAACGTCGCCACCCTGGACATGACGCTGACGTCCGCGGCCTGCCCGCTGACCGATGTGATCGAGGACCAGGCGAAGGCGGCGACCGACGGTATCGTCAGCGAGCTGAAGATCAACTGGGTCTGGATGCCGCCGTGGGGCCCGGACAAGATCACGGACGACGGGCGCGAGCAGCTTCGCGCGCTCGGCTTCAACGTCTGACCCGACACGCGTCGTAGCCGACCGACGGCCATGCCCGCCAGGCACACTGGCGGGCATGGCCGTTCGCATGTACCACCTCGTCGTCGACGCCCACGATCTGCCCGGCCTGGCCCGGTTCTGGTGTCAGGTGCTCGACTGGCAGGTGCTCTTCGAGGCCGAGGACGAAGTCGTCATCGGTGCCGATGAGTTCGCGATGCCGGGCATGTGCTTCGTGCCCGTGCCGGAGAAGAAGACCGTCAAGAACCGGCTGCACATCGATCTCACGCCCGACGACCAGGCCGCCGAGGTCGAGAGGATCCTCGCGCTCGGGGCCCGGCGGGCCGACGTCGGGCAGGGGGACGACGTGAGCTGGGTGGTGCTGGCGGACCCCGAGGGGAACGAGTTCTGTGTGCTGCGGCCGAAGAGGTCGCTCACGGACTGACGGGCGGGGCAGGCGGCTGCGGCGCGGACATGCCGGCCGCCTCGGCCAGGACCGGGGCCAGGTTCTCCTTGCGGATGCGCTGGTCGACGTAGAGCAGGCCGTTCACCAGGGGCGGGAAGGTCGTCTGGATGATGTAGCCGATCAGCTGGGCCACGAGGGCGACCACGATGTAGACGGCGAAGACCGACAGCAGCTCCGACAGCTCCGGCTCGGGGCCGAGGCCGGCCGCGCCCGCCATAGCGGGGATCATCCCCAGCATGGTGAGCACCTGCTGGATCAGCCCGGCCACGACCGCGGCGATGAGATAGGCCAGCACGGAGATGCCGAAGACCGGCCACCAGCGGCCGCGCACCAGCTCCGAGGAGCGTCGCATCGCCCGGACGGGCCCCTGCTTCTCGAACACCACGGCCGCGGGGGCCAGGCTGAACTTCACCCAGAGCCAGACCGCGGGTACGACGGTCACCAGGGCTCCGAGCAGGACTATCGCGACGAGCGCGCCCGCCCCCGCGTCGCTGCCCTCGTCGGAGCCGATCATCGACGCGCCGATCAGGGCGGCCGCGAAGCCCGTCATGGCCAGCACGATCGGGACCACGGCGATCAGCCCGCTGAGCAGTCCCGTGCCGATCAGGGCGGGGACTCGGGGCATGGCCTGCCGCCATACCGAGCCGAACGTGGCCGGGCGCCCCAGGACCGCGTCCTGGAGGAGGGCGAGCATGCCGGCCTGCACGATCGCCATGGCGAGGACGTACCCGATCACGGCGACGAGCCAGATGCATACGAAGGCGACGACCAGCGGCTGGATCTGGTCCCACTCCGGGTCCACGCCGTGGGGCAGGTCGATCAGCTCGTAGAACGTGTCGCTGACGGCGGAGAAGGCGATGAGCAGGGCGCAGACGATCAGGAGGGTGAAGCCTCCGAACACGGCCGCCGGCAGGCCGATGGCCGGCTTCTTGTAGCGGCCGATGGTCGCGAAGGCGCCCCCCAGTGTGTCGCCGAGGGTGAGGGGCTGCAGCGGGATCACGCCCGGCTTCGGCGGCGGTGGCGGCGCCCAGCCGCCCCAGCCCTGTGCGCCGGGCGGCCCCCCGGGTACGCCCCCGTACGCATCGCCGTACGGGCCCCACCCCACGTTGTCCGACATTCCCCGTCCCCCTCTGTCCTGTTCTCGTCCCCGTCTGACCGGAACACGGTAGCGGTGCAGGAGCATGCTCACGACACCGCTGCTGTGTACAGGCGTACACATCGTTGCGTACACTCGTACACATGGGATACGGACTGCTGGCCGCGGCCATCGCGGCGGAGGTGGCCGGCACCACGGCCATGAAGTACAGCGAGGGCTTCACCCGGCTGTGGCCGTCGCTGATCACCGTGGCGGGCTATGTGCTCGCCTTCACCCTGCTCGCGCAAACCCTGAAGACACTCTCGGTGGGCACGGCCTACGCGATCTGGGCCGGCGTCGGCACCGCGGCCGTGGCCGCGATCGGCATGCTCTTCATGAACGAGTCCACCAGCCCGGTCAAGATCGCGGGCCTTGGACTCGTCGTCGCGGGGGTCGTCGTCCTCAACCTCGGCGGGGCGCACTGATGGGGCGCGGTCGGAGGTACGACCCGGAGCGGCGCCAGCGCATCATCGACGCCGCGATCCGTGTGGTCGGGCGCAGCGGTATCGCCGGACTCAGCCACCGGTCCGTCGCCGCGGAGGCCGATGTGCCGCTCGGCTCGACGACGTACCACTTCGCCTCCCTGGACGAGCTGCTGGTCGCCGCGTTGCGGCAGGCGAACGAGGGCTTCGGCCGGGCCCTCAGGGAGAGCGGCGCCCTCGCCGACCCGGACGCCGATCTCCCCGGGGAGCTCGCCCGGCTCATGGGGGAGTGGCTCGGCGGCGAACGCACCGGCGTGGAACTCGAGTGCGAGCTCTACCTGGCCGCCCTGCGCCGTCCCGCCCTGCGTCCGGTCGCCGCGGAGTGGACCGACGGCGTCGTCGAGATCCTCTCGCGCAGGACGGACCCGGTCACGGCACGGGCACTGGCGGCCCTGATGGACGGCATCTGTCTGCAGGTGCTGCTGACCGACACGGCGTACGACGAGGGGTACGCGCGCGAGATGCTCCGGCGGGTGGTGCTGGGCTGAGGGACGCGTCCGGGTGCCTTCGGGGCCGTGGGGGCGGGCCGGGCGCGGGTGTTCGTGGGTGCCTGGGCGGCCGGGCGCGCCCCCCCGCGGCGGCCCCCCGCACGCCTCCGGCGGTCCGGCGACCGGCACATGAGACCGGTTCGCTCGTGCGCGCCCCGGCCGGTTAGGTTCTCCTCATGACCGACACCACTGCTCCTCGCACCACCGGCGCCGTCGCCGCCGGCCTTGCCACCATCGCCGGCGATGGCACCGTTCTCGACACCTGGTTCCCGGCCCCCGAGCTCTCCGCCGAGCCCGGCCCCGCCGGCACCGAGCGCCTCACCCCCGACCAGGCCGTCAACCTGCTCGGCGAGGGTGCCGCCAAGGCCGTCGGTGTGGACGCCCGCCGCAGGGTCGAGGTCGTCGCCGTCCGTACGGTCATCGCCTCGCTCGACGACAAGCCGCTGGACGCGCACGACGCCTACCTGCGCCTGCACCTGCTCTCGCACCGTCTGGTGAAGCCGCACGGCCAGAACCTGGACGGCCTCTTCGGGCTGCTCTCCAACGTCGCCTGGACCTCGCTCGGTCCGATCGCGGTCGACGACGTCGAGACGGTGCGCCTGAACGCCCGCGCCGAGGGCCTGCACCTGCAGGTGACCTCGATCGACAAGTTCCCGCGGATGACGGACTACGTGGCCCCCAAGGGCGTCCGGATCGCCGACGCCGACCGCGTCCGGCTCGGCGCGCACCTCGCCGCGGGCACCACCGTGATGCACGAGGGCTTCGTCAATTTCAACGCCGGCACGCTGGGCACCTCCATGGTCGAGGGCCGCATCTCGGCGGGCGTCGTCGTGGGCAACGGCTCCGACATCGGCGGCGGCGCCTCCACCATGGGCACCCTCTCCGGCGGCGGCAACGTCATCATCTCCATCGGCGAGCGCTGCCTGATCGGCGCCGAGGCGGGCGTCGGCATCGCGCTCGGCGACGAGTGCGTCGTCGAGGCCGGTCTGTACGTCACCGCCGGCACGCGCGTCACGCTGCCCGACGGTCAGATCGTCAAGGCCCGTGAGCTCTCCGGTGCGTCCAACATCCTCTTCCGCCGCAACTCGGTGACCGGCGCCGTCGAGGCCCGCCCGAACAACGCGGTGTGGGGCGGGCTCAACGAGGTTCTCCACAGCCACAACTGACCGCGGCCGACCCTGGCCGGACGCATTCGTGTGACTCTGCGTGACTTTTCATACCGCCAGGCGGATGAACAGGCCGACCCGGAGTCACTCGAAGAGCCAAGGCGAGGAAGCGACATGAAGACCAGGCCGGCCGTCCTCGGAACGCTGACGCTCATGGCCGTGGTGCAGCCGTCCGGAGCCGCTCTCGCCGACGAGACCCACACCGGTTCCCACAACGGGCCGGCCGTGTCACTGATCTCGACCGGCCAGATCGACGACCCGCTCGAGGACGTCCTGGAGCACGCAGCGATCCTCGGGTCCTCGGACACGCCCTGAGGGGGCCGGCCGGCCTAGGGGTGGTGCAACTGCCCCGCCCGCAGTGCCTCGTACGCCGCCAGCAGCCCGTCGACCGACTCCCGGCCGGCGGGCTGCAGCGGTTCCCGGACCGGTCCCGCGGGCAGCCCGAGCGCGTCGAGCAGCGCCTTCGCCGTCACCGTCCCCGGCAGCCCGGACGCCATCATCAGCTCGGCGAGCGGGACCGTCAGCCGGTTGAGCCGGGCGGCTTCCGCCGTCCGGCCCGCGTCGTACGCGTCGAGCACCGCACGCAGCACGCGCGGCGCGAGGTTCGCGACCGTACTGACGAAGCCGGCGCCCCCGACCGCGTACAGGGGCAGGTTCAGCTCCTCGCAGCCCGAGTAGTACGCCAGCGAGGTCCCCGCGATCACCTTCGTGCTGCCGAGCAGGTCGTACGCGCAGTCCTTCACGGCCACGATCCGCGGGTGCCGGGCGAGCCGCAGCAACGTGTCCGGTTCGATGCGGGTGCCCGTGCGCCCCGGGATGTCGTACAGCATCAGCGGAACGCCCGCGGCGTCCGCGACCGTCCGGAAGTGCGCCTCGACGGCGGCCTGCGGCGGGCGGCTGTAGTACGGCGTGACGACGAGAAGTCCGTCGGCGCCCGCGGCTTCGGCGGCCCGCGCCAGCTCGACGGTGTGCCGGGTGCTCGCGCTGCCGACACCGGCGACGACGCTCGCCCGGTCGCCCACCGCCTCGCGCACCGCCCCGACGAGCGCGGTCTTCTCCGCGTCCGTGGTGGTCGGCGACTCGCCCGTCGTGCCGTTCAGCACGAGCCCGTCGCAGCCCTCCGCGACGAGGTGCGCGGCGAGCTTCTGTGCTCCGGACAGGTCCACGTCGCCCGCGGGGGTGAAGGGCGTGATCATCGCGCAGAGGGCGCGGCCGAAGGGGCGCGGGGGGTGCTCCGGGTGCGTGCCGTGGTGCCGGCTCGGTGTGGTCATGTTCGCAGTGTCGGCCGCCAGGTCGTGAAGTTCCACTTAGTTCTGCTTGGGGTGAAGGGAAAGTAATACTGAAGTGTCCGTGAGGCGGGGCCGCGCCAACTGTCATGATCGGGCGGGCGGGACGAGGTCGACACGAGAGCGAACAGCATGAGCGAACAGCATGAGCGAACAGCATGAGCGAACAGCGAGAGGCTGATGCGGGTTGACCTGAACCTTGGTTGAAGTTTCACGATGGTCGTCGAAGCGGTGCACCACACGGGTGCGACCGGCGAGGAGGACCATCATGAGCGTGCAGCTTTCCCCCGTTCCCGACCTCACCCGTCCCGGCGTCGGCGCGATCAGGATCAGCAGCTGGCGGGTCGGGACGCCCGAGCGGCAGAAGGCCGCCGTCGAGGCGATGGCCGCAGCCTGGCAGCGCGGCGACTGGCCGGATCCGGGCCTGCTGTCCTACAGCGTGTACGCGAGCGACGACGGCGAGACCCTGCTGCACTACACGCAGTGGGCGAGCGACGACGCCTTCCAGGAGTTCCTGCGCACCCGGAGTGCCTTCAAGGAGGAGTGGAACGCCGAGGTCGACGCCGCCGTGCCGGGCATCGAGCGGCTCGGACTGCACGCGTACGAGCTCTACCGCAGCGGCCGGCGCATCCCGGACGACCACCGGGTCCCGGGCTGCGTCGTCATCGTCGAGGTCGACTTCGAGGGCCCCGACGCGGCGAGGCAGCGCGACTGGATCGACGCAGTGTTCGCCGCCCTCGAGAGCGATCCGTACCCGCATCCCGGCGGCATGGCGGCCCACTTCCACACCCGCACGGACGGCACCCGCGTCGTCAACTACGCCGAGTGGGAGAGCGCGCAGGCACACCTGGAGGCACTCGCGGCCCCCGGCGACGGCGTCGGCTCGCGCACGGAGCAGTGGGAGCGGGTCCAGCACTACCCCGGGCTCACGGGCAGCCGCGTGACGCGCTACACGCCCGCACTCAGCATGAGCGCGGGCGTGTAGGCACAGGCCCCTGGTCACCGGACCCCGGTGACGGGACCCCGGTCACCGGCTCCCGGTTACGGGCGGAAGCGCAGCACCTGCGGGTCGTGGTCGCTGTTCTGGTCGGCGAACTCCGCGTTGATGTGCACGCTGTCGTAGCTGAAGTCGTCGATCGACGGGCTCGTCAGGATCTGGTCGAGCACCTGGCTGTTGCCCTGGTAGACGTACGAGTAACGCTCGCCGCGCGGCAGGGACTTGATCGCCGGGTACAGCACTCCGCCGTTCGTCAGCGCCTGCGTCGTCGCCGAGAACTCGAAGTCGTTGATGTCACCGAGGACCACGACATCGGCACTGCGCTCTGCCGTCAGGACGTCCTTGACGAAGGCGTTGACGGCCTGCCCCTGCTGGAGCCGCCTGGCCTCGGAGGAGCGGACCGGCGGCTGGTGGTGCGAGGTCAGGCCCTCGTCGCCGCCCTTCGAGCCGAAGTGGTTGGCGATGACGAAGACCGTGCGGCCGCGGAAGACGAACTCGCCCACGAGCGGCTTGCGGCTGTTCTCCCAGGCGAGGTTCGCCGGGTCGATCCGGCCGGGGGAGAGGGTGAGGGCCGCGTGACCCTCCTCCCGGACGACATCGGTCGCGGTCGTCGCGTTCCCGCCCGCACGGTCGGTGAAGGACACCCGCTCCGGGTTGAAGAGGAACACCTGGCGGATGTTTCCGCCGGGCTCGCCGCCGTCCTTGTTGTTCTCGGGGTCGATCGTGCGCCACTCGTACGCGGGACCGCCGGCCGCCGAGATCGCGTCGGTGAACTTCCGCAGCGTCTGGTCCGCGGCGACCGTGCCGTCGTTCTTGGCGCCGTTGTTGTCCTGGATCTCCTCCAGGGCGAGGATGTCGGGCGAGGCGAGGTTGTCGACGACGGCCTTCGCCAGCGCGTCGAACTTCTCCTGGGGGTCGGACGGGTCCAGGTTCTCCACGTTGTACGTGGCGATGGCGAGCTCGCCGCGGCGCTGCGGGCGCGTCGACTCGCGCTCCAGCTCGCGGTCGGTGACCGTGCCGAGGGTGCGGGCGGTGATCGTGTAGCCGCCGAACTGGTTGAAGTCGAGCGGTCCTTCGGTCGTCCCGGACAGCACATCGCCGACGTTCGCCTTGGGGAACGGCTGCTGGGCGAGCGGGATCAGCGACTGGATCTGCAGCCGGCCGGTGTTCTGGGACTCGTACGAGCCGTAGCGCGTGCCCCCGCGCCAGGTCGGGTTCTCCCAGGGCTTCACCGTCACCCACAGCTCGGCGTACGGGTCCGTGGCGCCGACGACCCGCGAGGTGCCGACGCGTACGTTGCTGCCCTCCAGCGACTCGTAGTAGTCCAGGGCGTACGAACGGGGCTCGAGCGGGAGCGCGTTGATGCTGTTCGCCGCGGCCGGGTCGCCCTCGGGCGCGTACGCCGACGGGACGGTCCAACCGGAGACGGTCACGGCCTCGGGCAGCGCGTTGCCGGAGGAGACCACGGTGACGACCGGCTTGGAGATCTGGGTCAGCGACTGGTTGCCGGAGCTCAGACCGCCCGGGACGTACTCGCCGACGGTGCCCGAGACCTTCACGGCGTCGCCGACGGCGACGGTCGGGGTGGAGCCGGTGAAGACGAAGATGCCCTCACTGGTGGCCGGGTTCGCGTCCGCCTGCGGGTCCTGGATCCAGAAGCCGCGCGAGGAGCCGTACGTACGGACGCCGATGACGATGCCCTCGACGTCCGTGACCTGCTGCCCGACGAGCGGGCTCACGCGGGTGGTGCCCTGGATGTCGTGAATGCGTACGCCGGCCGCGTCGGTGGCGATGTCGGCGTCGGCGGCGGCCGAGGAGGAACCGGCGAGCAGACCGGCGGCCAGTGCGGTGGCCACGACGGTCGCGACGGCGGCGGATCTCGGTATCGAAGGCATCGGAGAACTCCGGAGTGAGGGATGGGGGGTGGTACGGATGTCTACGCGCGTCAATCTCTTGGCAGAGCACGGCTCTTGTCAAGACCTGCCGGGTATACGGGCGTTGACGCCTTCATGAACCGGAAGTCTTCGGGCGAAATGCGTCTACGCTGGGTGCCGCCCCGAGCCGGTACGCGCAAGCCGAGGAGAACCGCCAGATGCCAGGACACCGCCCCGCCGTACGCCCCGCCCTGCCGCCGGTGCGACTGCACTCGGAGGCGGAGTTGGCGCGCGACGCACTCGGGACACCGCTGCTGTCCCGGGCCGTCCGCCTCGCGCGCTGGGCCGGGCCGGCGACGAGGGTCGGGGCCGGCGGGGAGCTCGTGGACGAGCAACTGCCCGCGGCGGCAGAGGCCTTGGGACTCCCCGGGGACGAGGACGGGGCGGCTGAGGCGAGCGAGGCATGGCGGATCGCCGTGGACACCGGTCTCGTCGAGGTCGTCGACGCCGGTGAGGAGCGAGAGGGCGAAGGCGAGGGCACGGTCCGGGACCGGGGCAGCGGCGAGGACAAGGATGCCGGGTACGGCACCGTCACCACGGGCGGCAATCTGTCGCTGATCACCGGCGGCGGCCCGCAGGACGTGCTCGCGCTCTGGCAGGACGCTTTCGAGGTGGTCTTCGCCGACGCGATCGCACCCTTCCTGGACGATCTCTCCGAAGTCGTCGGCAAGGACGGCGAGATCGACTTCGAGTCGCTCGACTGGAACCCCGATGCGGAGGCCGATCTCCTCGAGGGCGTCCTCGGCAACCTCTACCTGCTCACCGTCACGGAGGGCGGGGCGGGGGGAGGCCCGGTACCGCTGCCCGCCCTCGCGGCATCGGTCATCGTGCCCGACGACATGGGGGAGCCCACCGACGACGTCCTCGAGCAGGTGTCGGACGCGATGATGCGGCTGGACGACCAGTTCAGGCTGCTGGAGCCGATCGGTCTCGTGGAGTACCGGCCGGTCGACGAGGCGCTGATGGTGGAGGAGGGCGCCGAGCCCGAGCCTTCGGTGGACGACGAGGACGTCTCGCGGTACGGGCTCGTGAAGCTCACGCCGCTCGGGCTGTTCGGCGTACGGGCCCGGCTGCTCGAGGCCGGGGCGCTCGCGCCCGCGGTGGGGGACCTCGCGGACAGGGGCGCCGATGCGCTGCTCGACGGGGTGGCCCACTACCCGGAGACGGCGGCGCGCGCGGAGACCCTCGCGTGGCTCGGCAGGCGCGAACCGGCGGACGCGGCCGCGGAGCTGCTCGGTGCCGCCCGCGGCGCGGACCGGGGGGCGCCGCTGCGGCGGCTGCACTGCCAGCAGGCGCTGTCGCTCCTCGGCGCTGAGGCCGAGCCCGCCGTGCGCGACGTCCTCGACGACCGGGAGCTGGGCGGGCTCGCGCGCGTATGGCTCGCGGAGCGGGGCACCACGGACGTGCCCGCGCCGCCGGAGTCCATGATCTTCTGGCTCGCGATCGACACGATCGCGGCGCAGCTCGACGCCGAGGGAGAGGGCCGGGGTCCGGGTCAGGACCAGGGCGAGGGCGAACTGCAGGACCTCGTGGAGGGGCTGGTCGGCCGGCACACCGGGTTCTTCGACACGGCGTGGCGGGTGGACCATCCGGCGACGGCGGACGTGCTGGAGGCGATGGGACGGCTGCACCGCGACAGGAAGTTGGCGAAGGAGGCCCGCAAGGCGGCGTTCAAGGCCCGCTCCCGGCCGGGGACGTGACGCTGCGCGTCGACGCCGCTGCGTGGGGGCGGGCGTCTGGGGCCGCTGCGTGGAGCGTTTCCCCTCCTCGCCCCTTCCCGAACTGGGGCTCCGCCCCAGGCCCCGTTCCGGGGCTTCGCTCCAGGCCCTTCCCCCCTACGCCCTGCGGGCGTGGGGACGGGGGTTCACCTCCACCGGCGGCGGGGCTCCCTTGGAGCCCGTCCGGCGTTTGAGGACGGACACACGGGTCGCCCGGTCGGTACCGGGCACGTCCCCGGGGGTGCTGGGCCGAGCCCCGCTTCGGGAAGGGGCGGGGTGGTGAAGAGGCCCGGGGAGGTTCATGGAAGCGGGTCTCTCGGTGTTGTGTGATGTCGCACGGCGTTCAACCGCCGTTTATGCGTGAGCGGGAGCGTTGCCCCGCACACCCGCACCGCCGCACCTCCGGACCTCAGATCTCCGGGCACCACGCCACCCCGTCCCTCAGGAGACCGCGATGCCGCTCAGCCGCAGGGAATTCGCCCGACAGTCCGCGCTCACCGGCGCGGGAGTCGCCCTCACCGGCGCCGTCGGCGCACTCGCCACCGCACCCGGCGCGCTCGCCGCCGAGGACAACGTCGACGAGGCGGCCGCGGAGGCCGCCCACGACCACGGCCCGGGCTACGGCCCGGGCTACGGCCCTCTGATCCCCGACCCGAACGGCATCCTCGCCCTCCCCGCCGGGTTCTCGTACCGCATCGTCACCCACAGCGGCGTCACCAAGCTGGAGTCGGGCGAGTTCACCCCCTCCAACCACGACGGCACCGCCACCTTCGAGGGCCCCCGCGGCGTCACCCTGCTCGTCAACAACCACGAGCTCAAGGGCCCCCGCGCCAACTGGAAGTACCCCGTCCCGCTCACTGACGGCCTCGTCTACGACCCGGCCGCGGCCGGCGGCTGCACCGTGGTCGAGACCCACCGCGACGGCCGCACCGCCGAGTGGGTCGGCATCGCCGGCACCTCCCAGAACTGCGCGGGCGGACGCACCCCCTGGGGCACCTGGCTCACCTGCGAGGAGAACGCCGACCGGGCCGGCCAGAACGGCATGACCAAGGACCACGGCTACGTCTTCGAGGTCGACCCCTACGACCGCCGTGCCAACCGCCACCCCTTGCCGATCAAGGCCTTCGGCCGCTACGAGCACGAGGCCGTCGTGATCGACACCAAGCGCGGCCACGCCTACCTCACCGAGGACGCCTCCGGCCCCAACGGCCTCTTCTACCGATGGGTCCCGCCGCACGGCTTCCAGCACGGCCGTGGCCGGCTGCGCCACATCCCCGAGGATGCCGGCCTGCTCCAGGCGCCCAAGTGCTACGACGCGGGCGGCCGTTTCGTCGATGATCTGTCCCGCGCCACGAAGACCGGCACGGTGTACGGCGTGGACTGGGTCGACGTCCCGGACCGCGACGCCAAGGCCGTGCCGGTGCGCAAGCAGTTCGGCGAGGGCGAGGTCACCCGTGCGCGCAAGCTCGAAGGCATGTGGTGGGCGGACGGGGGCGCGTACATGGTCTCCTCGTACGCCCGCGACGAGAGCCCGGGGCAGCCGCACGACGGCCAGGTCTGGTTCTACGACCCGCGGCGCCGGACCCTCACCCTCAAGGTGCTGCTCGGCGTGAACGCGGACCCGTCCAAGGACGGCGCGTACGACGGCCCGGACAACATCACCGTCTCGCCGTACGGCGGCCTGATCATCGCCGAGGACGGCGAGGGCATCCAGCACCTCTTCGGCGCGACCGAGCGGGGGCGCGTGTACCCGATCGCCCGCAACGAACTGAACCTCGGCACCGAGGAGGAGCCGGAGTACAGCGAGTTCGCCGGCGTGGTCTTCTCGCCCGACGGGCGGACCCTGTTCGCCAGCATCCAGACCCCGGGCATCCTGCTCGCCATCACGGGCCCGTGGCGGCGCTCACTTTGAATGGGGCGTAGCTCGTACGGGTGAGCTATTCCAGTTGGCCTCCTGCCGCGCGGTGCTGGACATACCGTTCACATATGTCCAGGTCATCCGATCAATGCGGGTGCGCCGTTGACGACGAAGCGTTCCGGACGCTTCTGCAGCAACCGGTGCAGCCTGTGAGGCACTGCGCGGCAGCGGGCCGAGGCGAGACGGCGCCCCAGGCCGCTCTGAGCGCGGCGGCCTGGGAGGCCGTGACCCCGTTCGATGGGCGCGATGGCGCTCGTGCGGAATCTGCGCAACTTCGACGAGGCCGGGGTCTCGGACGAGGTCGCGGCGCGGGTCGCCGCGAAGATCTCGGACCCGGACCCGGACGTGGTCGCGGCGGCAGTTCCCCTTCCGCTACCTGGCCGCGTACCAGCACGCACCTGCGCTGCGCTGGTCGCACCCGCTGGAGAAGGCGCTCGGGCACTCGCTCGCACAGGTGCCCGCGCTGTCCGGCCGGACGCTGATCCTGGTCGACCGCTCCGGCTCGATGTGGACGCGGCTGTCCGACCGGTCGCAGCTCAGCCGGGCGGACGCGGCGGCGATCTTCGGTACGGCGCCGGGCGTCGGCGATGCGGGCGGCCGACGCGGATCCGGTCGAGTTCGGGACGAGCAGCCGGCCCGTGGCGTACCGGCGGGGCGAGTCGGTGCTCAAGGTGCTGGAGCGCTTCGGGGACCTCGGCGGCACGAACACCACCGAGGCGGTCCGCCGCCACTACCGGAAGCACGACCGGGTGCTGATCGTCACCGACGAGCCGGCGATGTGCAGTCACCACGGCGGTCCGACCGGGCAGGTGCCGGACGGTATTCCCGTCCACACCTGGAACCTGGCTGGCTACCGCGCAGGTCACGGCCCCTCCGGCACGGGGAACAGGCACCCTTCGGGGGCCTGACGGACGCGGCCTTCCGGATGGTTCCGCTCCTGGAAGTGGGCCGGGACGCGAACTGGCCCTGGGTGGGGGCTTGAACCGGTAGTAGCCGGAGGGCGCATACTTCGGGTAATGACAAAGTCAGCCGGATCCCGGCGCCATCTGCCCTCCAGTCCCTTCAACCGCCCCACCCCGGTCAGCCCTCCGATCGAGCAGTTCGAGGTCGGAGACCGGGTTTCGCATGATCAGTTCGGACTCGGAAGAGTCATCGCAGTCGAGGGCGCAGACGCCGTCCTCATCGACTTCGCCGGGCGACAGGGAAGGATCCTGAGCCCATACACCAAACTGGCCAAACTCTGACAGGGCCGGCCCTGGGGCCGCCGCGCATGCCGCGACGACCCCAGGGCCCGGTCCGGACGGCCAGGGCTGTCAGGGCGCCGTTGGTGGCGCCTCAGAGTGCCTGTGCCGCGGGCTTGACCATGCCGCGGACCGTGCGGGACTTCACGAACTCGCCCATCGCGGTCATCTCCCACTCGCCGGAGAACTGGCGGATCAGCTTGGCCATCATCACGCCGGTCTGCGGCTCCGCGCCGGTCAGGTCGAAGCGCACCAGCTCCTCGCCCGTCGCCGCGTCGATCAGCCGGCAGTAGGCCTTCGCGACCTCGGTGAACTTCTGGCCCGAGAAGGAGTTGACCGTGAAGACCAGACCCGTCGCCTCGGCGGGGATACGGCCGAGATCCACGACGATCACCTCGTCGTCGCCCGCGCCCTCGCCGGTCAGGTTGTCGCCGGAGTGCTTGATCGCGCCGTTCAGGATGGACAGCTTGCCGAAGTAGCAGCTGTCCAGGTGGTTGCGCTGCGGTCCGTACGCGATCACGGACGCGTCCAGGTCGATGTCCTTGCCGCGGAAGGCGGGCTCCCAGCCGAGGCCCATCTTGACCTGGGAGAGCAGCGGGCGGCCGCCCTTGACCAGGGACACCGTCTGGTTCTTCTGGAGACTGACCCGGCCCTTGTCCAGGTTGATCTTCCCGGTGCCGGGTGCGGGCGCGGCGGCGGGAGCGGGCGCCTGGGCGGGGGGAGCGGGGGGTGCGGCGACGCGCGGGTCCGCCACAGGGGCAGGGGCAGGGACGGGGGTGGGAGCGGGGGCCGCGGCCGGCTCCTCCTCGACCGAGACGCCGAAGTCGGTGGCGATGCCCGCCAGCCCGTTCGCGTACCCCTGGCCGACCGCGCGGGCCTTCCACGCCCCGTTCCTCAGGTAGATCTCCACGATCACCAGCGCCGTCTCCGTGCCCAGCCGGGGCGGGGTGAAGGTCGCCAGGGCCGCGCCGTCGTCGGCATTGCGGATCGTGGCCGTGGGCTCGATGCCCTGGAAGGTCTGACCTGCGGCGTCCGGGCTCGCCGTGACCACGATCTTCTCGATCCCGGGCGGGACGGCCGCGGTGTCCACGACGATCGCGTCGGGCGCCGTGCCGCCGCCGGACCGGTACGTGACACCGGGGCCCGCCGGCTGGTTGTAGAAGATGAAGTCGTCGTCGGAGCGCACCTTGCCGTCGGCCGTGAGCAGCAGGCCCGATACGTCGAGCCGCACCGGAGCGGCGACGTCCACCGCCACGCGTACGGCGGTCAGGGGGATGTTCGAGCCGGGGGTCATAGCTGTCATGACTGGGGTAACGAGCGACACCCCTTTGCCGTTCCCTTACCTTCGGCCGGACCGGTTCCTCGGGTGCTCGCGCGCCGTCCGCTCGTTCCCGAACCGGTACGCACCGGTCCAGCGGGCCATGACCAGCTGTGCGTCCCCCGACTCCACCTCGGCCAGGAACTTCGCCGCGCGGGCGCCGCGCAGCGTGCCGGCGGCGCGGCCGTGGTGGCTGATGACGACGATGTCGTCGCCGCGCTGCTCGTAACGGAAACCGGAAGGTCTGGGCATGGTCCGTATCCTGCCCCGCGGGCCCGTGCGGGGTCACCCGATTACAGCGGCTCAGTGCGGCCACATCGGCGGGTTCGTCACGAAGTGCCCGCCGAGGCGTGCGTGGTCCGGGTTATCCGGGTCCAGCTCGCCCTGTGCGGCGATGAGCTTCTCCGCGAACTGCTCGGAGTCGTCCTGTGGCTCGTACCCGAGCGCACATGCCGTCGAGAGGTCCCACCACAGCCGGGTATTGGCCGAGGAGCCGTAGGCGACGGTGTGGCCGACGCCCTCCGCCGTGAGCGCGGCGTGGAAGAGGCGCGCCCCGTCGCCGGGGCTCATCCAGACGGACAGCATCCGTACGCTCGTGGGCTCGAGGAAGCAGGAGCCGATCCTGACGGAGACGGTCTCGATGCCGTGCCGGTCCCAGTAGAGCTGGGCGAGGTCCTCGCCGAAGCACTTGGAGAGGCCGTAGTAGGTGTCGGGCCGGCGCGGGGTGTCGATGGGGATGAGCGGATCGCCCTCGCGCGGGCGGGGAGTGAAGCCGACCGCGTGGTTGCTGGAGGCGAAGACGATGCGCCCCCTGCCTGCGGCGGGGGAGTCCCCGGCGCTCCACTCCTCGCGGGCCGCCTCGTAGAGGTTGTAGGTGCCCTCGATGTTGGCGCGGAGGATCTTCTCGAAGGGGGCTTCGAGGGAGATGCCCGCCAGGTGGATGATCGCGTCGACTCCCCGTACCGCCTCGCGCAGCGCCTCCTTGTCGGCGAGGTCGGCGGTGATCGCGCCGGGTGCCCCCTCGATGGGGGTCATGTCGAAGAGGCGGAGCTCGTAGCCGTACGCGGGAAGCAGCCCCCGCATCAGGGTGCCGAGGCCGCCGGCTGCGCCGGTGAGCAGGACGATGCGGGGTGCGGGCATGGGTGGTTTCCCCTCGACGCGATGCGGGTCTGACCTGTAGACGGCATTCATATGCGTGGACAAGCTAGGGAGGTGCTCCACGCAACGTCAAGTGTCCCGCCGCGGGCCGGACTCCGCGTCTCAGTTGCGCACTTCCGTCGTCTGGGTTGCGGATTTCCGTCTTGACCGGCACGTCGGGGCTGCCCTAGCGTGGCGGCGTTCAGAAATATAGACATCAATCAGATTGATGCACGAGCCTCGATCGCTCGGTGCACGGCCCAGGGAGCGCCCGTGTCCTCAGCCCCGCTCGCCGCCCGACTCACCCGTGCCAACGGGCCGCTGTTCTTCCCCGTCACCGCGTACGGACCCGACGGCGCCCTCGATCTCGACGCCTTCCGCGCCCATGTGCGATCCGGCATCGACGCCGGTGCGGCCGCGGTCTTCGCCTGCTGCGGCACGGGTGAGTTCCACGCGCTCACCCCGGAGGAGTTCCGCGACTGCGTCGCCGCGGCCGTCGAGGAGACCGCCGGCCGGGTCCCGGTCGTCGCGGGCGCCGGATACGGCACGGCCCTCGCGATCCGGTACGCGAAGCTGGCCGAGGACGCGGGCGCCGACGGGATCCTCGCCATGCCCCCGTACCTCGTCGTCGCCGACCAGGCCGGACTGCTGCGCCACTACGCCGCGCTCGCCGCCGCCACCGGACTCGACATCATCGTCTACCAGCGCGACAACGCCGTGTTCACACCCGAGACCGTCGTCGAACTCGCCGCCGTCGACGGCATCATCGGCCTCAAGGACGGCTACGGCGACCTCGATCTGATGCAGCGCATCGTCAGCGCCGTACGCACCGCTGCAGCCGGCCCCGAAGCCCCCGGGCGCGACTTCCTCTACTTCAACGGCCTGCCCACCGCCGAACTCACCGGCCTCGCCTACCGCGGCATCGGCATCACCCTCTACTCCTCCGCCGTCTTCTGCTTCGCCCCCGAGATCGCCCTCGCCTTCCACCGCGCCCTGACCACCGGCGACGACGCCACCGTCGAGCGCCTCCTCGACGGCTTCTACCGCCCGCTCGTCGAACTCCGCGCCCGGCGCAACGGCTACGCCGTCTCGCTCGTCAAGGCCGCGGTACGGCTGCGCGGACTGGACGTCGGCGAGGTGCGGCCCCCGCTCAGCGAGCCGACCGCCGACCACATCAAGGAGCTCGCCGACATCGTCGAACGCGGCTACGCCCTCCTCGGGGGCGGAGCGGCCGAGTGAGAGCGGGCGCCTTCGTCTACCCCTGGGACATCATCGGCGACCCCGGCGCCCCGGCCCGGATCGCCGGCCTCGGCGTCCGGCAGGTCACCCTCGCCTCCGCCTACCACTCCACGCGCGCCCTGACACCGCACCACCCCCGCCACCGCATCGTCACCGCCGAGCAGGCTTCGGTGCTCTACCTGCCGGACGAGACGCGCTGGGCGGGACGTGAGCTGCGTCCGTACGCGGCCGGGGACTGGGCGCCCGGCGACGCGTACGGGCAGGCCGCCGAGGCCCTCGTGGCCGCCGGGCTCGACGTGCACACCTGGGTCGTCCTCGCCCACAACTCCCGCCTCGGCGCCGAGCATCCCGGCACTTCCGTCGTCAACGCCTACGGCGACCGCTACCCCTGGGCGCCCTGCATCGCCCAGCCCGCCGTCCGCGCGTATCTCACGGACCTCGCTGCCGAGGCGGCGGCACGGCCGAGGGCGCACGGCACCGAACTCGAATCCTGCGGCTGGTACGGGCTCGCCCATCTGCACGCCCACGACAAGACCGCCGGAGTCGGACTCGGCGACGCCGCCCAGTACGCCATGTCGCTCTGCTTCTGCACCGCCTGCCGCGACGGGTACGCCGCCCAGGGCGCGGACCCGGACGAGCTGAGCGCGGGCGTGCGCGAGGCGCTGGAACCCGTGTGGCGGGGGAGCGCGCCCACCGACATCTCCGTCGAGAAGCTGCTGGGCGCCGAACCGGCCGCGGTCACCCTGGAGTTCCGTACGCGGACCGCGCGGACCCTCCAGGAGGCCGCCGTCGCCGCGGTACGGGCCGCGGCGCCCGAGGGCTTCCAGGTGCTGCTGCACGCCGACCCGGTGGCGTACCACTGCGGGGCCAACGCCGGGGTCGACCCCGCGCACGTCCTCGGCCTCGCCGACGGCGTCGTCGTGCCGTGCACGGGCGGAGCCCAACCGGTACCCCCCTTCGCCCGGCACGCCTCCGCGACGTCCGTCGTCGCCGCCAACTTCACCGTGGTCGGCGGCATGGGCGGCAGCCCGGTCACCCTCGCTGCCGACGCCGCCCGTGCCCGGTCGCTCGGGGCGAACGAACTGCGGCTCTACCACGCGGGACTGGCCTCCGGCCAGGACCTGGCGGCGGTCAGGGACGCGCTGGCACAGCTCGCCTGACCGTCACGAGCGCCACCGCCGTCAGCAACCCCAGCGCCCCGACGACCGGCAGCACGGCCCGGACGTCCACCACCGCGACCAGCCAGGCGCCCAGTGCCAGCGCGACCGCGTTCGGTACGAACACGAGCGTCTGGGCGGTCGCGGCGGTCCGCCCGAGCACCGCGTCCGGCGTCTCGCGCTGCACCGCCGTCATCGCCGCGACCAGCACACACGGCAGCCCGAGCCCGACCGCCCCGCTGCACACCAGCGCCAGCGCGTCGTGCGGCACCGACCGCCCCGCCACCGCAAGGGCGAACAGCGCGATGCCGCACGCCGCGTACACCCTCTCCGGCAGCCGCCGGAGCAGCGGTCCCGCGAGCAGCCCGCCGAGGACCGAACCGGCGCCCTGCACCCCGTACAACACCCCCACGAACGCGGGGGCATGGCCCAGCACCTCGTCCACGACCGCGAACAGCAGCGCGCCGTTCAGCCCGGCGAGCAGCATGGTGGCGCCGCCCGCCAGCACCAGGGGCCGCTGCACGGGAGAACGCCACAGGAACCGCGCACCCTCCGCCGTGCCGGCCCACGCGTGCCGGGACCCGACCGGCTTCTCCTCCCGTACCCGCGGCAGCGCGAAGATCCCGGCGGCCAGGGCGAACGTCGCCGCGTCGAGCAGCGCCACCGACGCCCCGCCGAACCGGGCGAACAGCCAGGCCGCGGCGGGCGGCGCGATCAGCTTCATGCCCTCGTTCGCCGTCATCCGCAGCCCGTTGAAGTCCCCGAGCAGCCGCCGGTCGACCGCGCCCGCGAGCAGCGCGGCCTCCGCCGCCTCCTGGACGACGCCGCAGGTCCCGTAGACCGCGAGGACGCAGAACAGCAGCCACACCCGGTCCGCGGAGTCGAGCAGCAGCAGCGACGGCAGCAGCACCGCCGGAGCGGCGTTCACCGCGACGAGCAGCGGCCGTCTGCGGATCCGGTCGGCGACCGCCCCGAGCAGCGGCCCGGCGAGCGAGGGCGCCCACAGGACGAAGACCGTCAGCGCCGCGAGACTGTCCGAGCCGGTCAGCGACTTGACCCAGATGCCGGAGACCAGCCACATGGCCGTCGTCCCGAAGCCGGAGGCGACGACCCCCGCGAGACACAGCCCCGCGGTGCGGTCCCGGATGACCATGACCTTGCCCATCCGGGCATCGTGGCAGTGGCTGCGGTCCGGCCGGATGGGGCAGTTGACCTACTTTCCGGCGTGCCGGGTCCTTAAGCGCGGCCGATCTGACGTAACACAGCTGACGTACCCGGCTGACGTAACACGGAGAAAACCTGAAGGGCCTCATCGGTGGGAACAATCCAGCCACCAGCACCCGCAGGACCGTCACCCGCGAGGAGAGCCCATGCCGCAGCACACCGCCGTCGACCGCTACTTCAGAATCAGCGAACGCGGATCGACCCTCGTCCGTGAGGTACGAGGCGGCTTCGCCACGTTCTTCACGATGGCCTACATCCTCGTGCTCAACCCGATCATCCTGGGCGGGACCGAGGACAAGTTCGGCCAGCAGCTCTCGGGCCCGGCGCTCGTCACCTCCACCGCGCTCGTCGCCGCCGTGATGACCGCGATCATGGGTCTCGGCGGCAATCTCCCGCTCGCCATCGCGGCCGGGCTCGGCCTGAACGCCGTCGTCGCCTTCCAGCTCGCGCCTCTGATGAGCTGGCCGGACGCGATGGGCGTGGTGGTCCTCGAAGGCATCGTCATCTGCGTCCTGG
The DNA here is from genome assembly GCF_042730885.1 of Streptomyces sp. NPDC059909. Lineage (NCBI taxonomy): Bacteria > Bacillati > Actinomycetota > Actinomycetes > Kitasatosporales > Streptomycetaceae > Streptomyces > Streptomyces sp. NPDC059909. The sequence goes on along the minus strand of NZ_JBHWKX010000002.1, from coordinate 83,730 downwards.
TCGTCACCGGGCTGCGCGAAGCCGTCATGCACGCCATCCCGCAGCAGCTCAAGCAGGCGATCAGCGTCGGCATCGGGCTCTTCATCGCGTTCATCGGCTTCATCGACGCGGGCTTCGTGACCCGTATCCCCGGCGAGACCGGGTCGGTGCCGGTCCAACTGGGCGCGAACGGGCAGCTCTCCGGCTGGCCCGTGCTCGTCTTCTGCCTCGGCGTCCTGCTCACCATGTCGCTGATGGCCCGCAGGGTGCGCGGCGCGATCCTCATCTCCATCGTCACGATGACCGTCGTCGCGATCGTCATCAACGAGATCGCCGACATCGCCCCGCTCGCCTGGGGCCTGACCGTGCCCAGCGTGCCCACCGACGTCATTGCCGCACCCGACTTCCAGCTCGTTGGCGCGTTCAGCCTCTTCGGCGCGTTCGAGCAGGTGGGGATCGTGACCCTCGTCCTGCTCATCTTCACCCTCGTCCTGAGCGACTTCTTCGACACCATGGGCACGATCGTCGGCGTCTCCAACGAGGCCGGGCTCCTCGACGACAAGGGCGACGTCCCCAACCTGGGCCGCGTCCTGCTCATCGACGGTGCCGCGGCCTCCGTCGGCGGCATGGCCTCCGCGTCCTCCAACACCTCCTACATCGAGTCCGCGGCCGGCGTCGGCGAAGGCGCCCGCACCGGCCTCGCCTCCGTCGTCACCGGCGCCCTCTTCGGCCTCGCCCTCTTCCTCACCCCGCTCGCCACGGTCGTCCCGGCCCAGGCGGCCGCCCCCGCCCTGGTCGCGGTCGGCTTCCTGCTGATGACGCAGGTCCGCCACATCGAGTGGGAGCGGTACGAGATCGGCATCCCGGCCTTCCTCACGATCGCCGTGATGCCCTTCACGTACTCGATCACCAATGGCATCGGCGCCGGCTTCCTCGCCTACGTCGTCATCAAGACGGTGCTGGGCAGGGCGCGGGACGTGCACTGGCTGCTGTGGGCCGTGTCGGCCCTGTTCGCGGTCTACTTCGCGATCGACCCGCTCGAGGAACTGCTGGGCATCTAGGAACCGGCCGAGGGCTGTGGCCCCCCGGCCCGGGGCCTCAGCCCCGCAGGTGCCCCAGCACGGACCCGACCGCGTGCTCCACGGCGTCCTGCGCCTGTTCGGTGTGGTCGATCGTCTCGAACCCGTGGTGGCCGAGCGGGACGTCGACCAGCTCGACCTCGGCCCGGCAGTCCTCGGCGGCGGTCAGGAATTCCTCGACCGTCACCGCGATCTCCGCGCGCTCCAGCTCCACCCGGGTCAGGACGATCGGCAACCGCCCTGCGGCACGCACCGCGGCCGCAGGGCGGAACCGGGAATCCCCGAGCCCCCAGTTCGGCAGCGGCGCGAGCACGGGATAGGTCGCCGCCACACACCGCAACCACGGCGGGGGTGCCGCGAGCCAGTCCGCCGACAACAGCCCGCCGCCGGAGAAGAACCACAGCGCGATGCGCTCCCCGTCGACGCGCGGATCAGCGCGCACGAGGTCGACCGCTGCGGCGACATCGTCGGCAGCATGTCCGTAGTCGCCGAGACCGTGCAGCCCGTGATCCAGCGTCACGCCGACCGCGCCCCGGCTCGCCACGTACTGGCCGTAGCCGACGAAGGCCGGCCAGTCCCGCGGTGTCGGACGCGCCTCGGGGTGAACCGGGCCGCCGTGGACGAACACCACTGCCGGACGAGGGCCGTCGGCATCGGGCAGATGGAGATCGACCTGGCCCACCCGCTCGCGGCGCATCTCCGGCACGTCCAAGAGGAAGGGCCGGAGATGCGCGGGCTGTTCGCCCACCTTCGCGGCCACCCGGTGTCCCTCTCCGGCGGCGGCTCGCAGCAGTACCTCAGCGAGTTCACCGGGCGTGGAGAGCATCGGCCAGTGCCCGGTGTCGAGTTCGAAGAAGCTCACCCGGGGGTCGGTGAGCGCCTGGAGGCGAGGATCGCCCAGTCCCACCAAGGCCTCGACCGCGGCGATGCTCGACCCGTTGGCGATGCAGAGGACGCCGGTTGTCGGGAGCCCGGAGACCGCCCCCGACAGCCGGAGCGGCTGGGTGAGCGTGCCCCGCGGCTGCGGAGCGGCAAGGCGGGACAGCCGGGCCAACACGTCCGCGGGGACGCCGGCGACGCTGCCCCAGCGCTGCCACTCATCGAGCGGCGGCGGGGGAATGCGCCTGTCCTCGTCGCCGTGCTCGGACCCGTGCAGCCGTTCCCGGAGCGCCTGGTCGGGCACCAGCTTCAGGGCCGGGTCGCGGTCCTGGGGCATCCCCGCGTCCAGGTGGACGATCCGGGCGATCCGCTCCGGGCGCCGGTCGGCGGCGCCGAGCACCGGGTGGATGCCGTAGCAGTGGCCGACGATCACCACCTCCGGCGCATCCACATGGTCGATCACCTGCACCAGATCCTGGATGTGCGTCTCCAGGTCCGTGTCAGGGCCCGCCAGATGTCGGCGGTCACCCATGCCGGTGAGCGTCACCGGATGCACCTCGCTCCCCGACTCCCGCAGCCGGGCGGCCACCTCCCGCCATATCCAGCCGTCCGTGTGGGCGCCCGACACCAGAACGAATGCCGTCATGACCCTCTCCCTCGCACGTCTCGTCCGCGGGACCGGCCGTAGAGGCCGTCCGCGCTCGCCGGTACGGTAGGAACTCCCCCTGAGGGAGGATCAAGCCTTGTCCCCTGACGGTATGTTGAGCATCGGCGAGCTCGCCGAACGTGCGGGCGTCACCGTCAAGACCGTCCGCTTCTACTCCGACCGCGGCCTGCTGCCCGAAGCCGCCCGCAGCGCCGGTGGCCACCGCCGGTACGGCCCCGAGGCGCTCGACCGGCTCCGGACGATCCGCTCGCTGCGCACCCTCGACCTGCCGGTCCCGGACGTGGGCCGGATCCTCGACGAGGAGGACGCGCTGGAGGACGTCGTCGCCGGACAGCTGCGGGAGCTCGGCACGCGGCTGTCCGCCCTGCGCTGGCGGGAGGCGGCCCTCCGGCTGCTCCAGGACTGCACCCCCGAGGAACGCGCCGACCGGCTGCTCCTGATCGGCGCCGTGTCCGTCCCGCCCAGCACGGCCGCGCCGGCGCGCTTCTGGCGGCGCTGGCTGCCCGCGCGGATGCCGGCCCGGCTGGTCTCGGCGATCATCGATGAGGCCGTTCCGCAGCCCCCCGCGGATCCGACCCCGGCGCAGGTGCTGGCCTTCGCCCGGCTGCACGCCTTCGTCTCCCGGGACTGCCGCGGCACCGAAGCCGGCCGTCCCGCCGCCCACCAGCCCGACAAGGGCTACCGCCCGGCCGTGCTTTACGACGGTCTCCGCGAGGCCTTCGCGCTGGCGGCGCCGGACCTGCGGGAGGGGCGGCCCCCGCACGAGGGCGAGGCACTCGACTGCTTCGTCTCCGCCTACGCCCACGCCTGCGGCGCGCACGACACTCCCGCCTACCGCCGCCGGCTCAGCGGTGAGCTCGCCACCGATCCCCGTATCGACCACTACTGGCAACTCGCCGCCGAACTGTCCGGCCCGTCGCAGCCGACCCCCGGAGCCGCCCACGACTGGCTCCGCGCCGCCCTGGACATCCGGACGGCCCGTCCGGCCAGTGCGGCATGACCTCTTGGCCCGCAGTCGTCACGCGGGCTGCCGGGCACCCCTGCCCTCGTACCAGAGCGCCGCGCCCGTCACCAGCGCGCCGGCGCCCTCCCACAGACCGACCCCGAGGAAGCCGGACGGTGCGCGTCCCCCGATCACCGCGAGGGTGAAGACCGTGCAGGTCAGCAGACGGAAGGGGACCGTCCAGCGGAAGAACGGCTTCCAGTCCGCAAGGGACGCCAGGACGTAGTAGACGCCCATATTGACCGCGGCCATCGAGGAGGCAGTGAGGAAGACCAGCGTGTGGTCGCCCTCCGCGCGGCTGGAGTCGGATATGGACTCGAAGCCCATAAGGCCGATCAGGGGGTCGGGGGCGATCAGGCCCACCACGCCCAGGGCGGCGGCGAGGACGCCGAACACCGCCATGGTCCAGCCGGACAGGGAACGGGGCAGGGCTCGCACAGAAGTCCTCCGCAGACAAGGGGTGTTGAGGGGGTGTTGACGGTGAACGACCCCTGCATACCGTGCGCCCCGCCCCGGTCCGCAACCGGGGGCTACTTCACCCAGGTGGCCCGCACCAGCAGAGCGAGCACCAGGAGCAGAGTCAACTACCCGTCGCTAGGGGACGGGTTTGCACAACGTGCGCCACTGGCGGTGACGCGGCGTTTGCGTCCAGTCCCACCCAGAGTTCCCGGGGGTGGGGCAGGGGCCGTTGACTCGGCCCCGCTTCGCCACAACGCCCGCGCGCGGGCGCGGATATTACGGGAGCCGTTCCGGTCCGCGTGATCAACGAATCCGCAGCTCCGGCACGCGAACCAGGCCTGCGAGACGCGGTTCGCCTTGTCGACGTGGCCGCATTCGGCGCAGGTGCGGGAGGTGTTCGCCGGATCGACGTACACCACCGGCACCCCCGCCCGGCGGGCCTTGTGTCCGATGAAGGCTCCCAGCTGGTGGAAACTCCAGCTGGAGTGGGTGGCCCGTTGGGGCTTGCGCAGCCGTACCCGCTCGCGGATGCCCGTGAGATCTTCCAGGGCGATCCCGCGACCGGTGCGTTGAGCCTCGGCCACCACATGCTTCGCGATCTTGTGGTTGATGTCCCGTGCCCGCCGCGCCTCCTGGCGCCGGCGCTTCTTCAGCCGCCGCTTTGCGGACGGGGTGTTCTTCTTCTGGAGCTTTTGCCGCAGGTGGCGCTCTCGGGCGCGGATGCGGTTGAGCCGGCGCCCTGCCATGATCTCGCCGTCACTGGTGGTGGCGATGTTCACGATCCCCAGATCGACGCCGAGGAAGTCAGATGGATCCGTAGTGAGTTCAGCCTCGGGGATCTCGCAGGCCGCCATCACAAACCACATGCCATCCCGCGCGATCAGGTCCGACGCGCCCTGGCGGTGGAGGGCCAGGCAGGCCAGTTGCTCCGGGGAAGCGGTGAACGCAATGTCCTTGACCCGGCCTGTCACTGTCCAGATCGAGACGCGCCGCTGGTCGACCTGCCAGGACAGCATCCGGTCGTCATACGGCTGCGCACCCTCAGGGCGGAAGGCGATCGGCGTCTCACTCGCGCGCCGGTAGCGCTTCGAGCCGGGTTTGCCGAGATTCCCCGCCTTCAGGTTCGAGGCCAGGGTGCGGTAGGCGTCGCACGTCTTCTTGATCACATGCTGAGCGGCCTGCGCCCCCAGTCCCCACCGCGCCTTCACTTCGCCGTAGGTGAGCTTGCGCAGCGCGAAGTTCTTCTTCACATCCTTTTCGAATGCGACCTTGCCCACCCATGTGGCGGCCTCGTTGCAGGCGCGCAGGGTCGCCTCAAGTGCCGCTGCCTGCACGGGCGTCGGCAGCAACTTCACCTGAACCACCAGTTTCACACCCGCGACGCTAGCCGGCATCCCTGGCATCGACATTCGAACACGGCACATTCACCTGATCCGGTCTGGATCCTTCCCTGCGCTCCGCGCCAGCGGGCGCCGCGGTGCTCCGCACCGCCGGAACCAGGATGCGATTCCTTGTCCCTGAGGTCCTGGGTGAACGACATCCAGGCCCACCCGGTGCCGCGGTCGGTGGCGGCATCGGCACCGGGGCGTGCGGCTCAGCGCGGGGTGATGAATCCCGACTCGTACGCCGCGATCACCGCCTGTGTACGGTCCCGGGTGCCCGTCTTCGCCAGGACGGCCGCCACATGCGTCTTCACCGTCGCCGGGCCGACCCGCAGCCGCTCGGCGATCTCCGCGTTCGTCAGGCCCGTCGCCATGAGGCGCAGCACGTCCGCCTCCCGCTCCGTCAGGCGCGCGGCCCACGGCGGCGGGGTGGCCTTGCGGGTGCTGTACGCGGCGGCCAGGCCGCGGAGCGCGGCCGGGTAGAGGAGCGAGTCGCTGTGGGCGACGAGCCGGACCGCAGCCACCAGGTCCTCCGCCGCGGCCCGCTTGAGCAGGAAGCCCGCGGCGCCGGCCCGCAGGGCGTCGTACACGTACGCATCGTTCTCGAAGGTCGTCACGACCACGATCCGCGGGGGCTCGTCCATCGAGCCGAGGATCTGCCGGGTGGCCCCGATGCCGTCGATCTCCGGCATGCGGACGTCCATCAGCACCACGTCGGGCCGCAGCTCGCGCACCACCGAGACCGCCTCGGCACCCGTCGCCGCCTCCCCGGCCACGTCCAGGTCCGGCTCGGCGTCGAGGATGACCCGCAGTGCGGCGCGGACCATCCGCTCGTCGTCGGCGACGACGACCCGGATCGCGCTCACCGTGCACCGCCCAGCGGGATGCGGGCCGTCAGCCGCCACAGGCCGTCGCACGGTCCTGCCTCGGCGTGGCCGCCGAGCAGCGTGGCCCGCTCGGCGATGCCGCGCAGACCACGTCCGCCGCCCGGGCGTACCACCGGTGCCCGCTCGGGCAGCGGGTTCTCCATCATCAGCTCCAACTCCTCGTCTTGTACGTGCACATGAAGCGACACGGGCACGGCGCCGCCGTGCCGCAGCGCGTTGCTCAGTCCCTCCTGGACGATCCGGTACGCCTCGCGGGAGACCGCCTCGGGTACGGCGGCCGGGTCGCCCGACGCCTCGTACGCCACGTTCTGTCCGGCGTGTGCGAGCAGCAGCCCGTCCAGCGCGTCGAGCCCCGGCGTGGCCAGCTCGCCGTCGTCCTCTCCCTTCCGCAGCAGGCCGAGGACCGAGTCGAGTTCGCCCACCGTCCGCCGCGTGGTCTCCTCGATCGCCGCCAGCGCCTCCCGTACGAACTCCACATCGCTGTCCAGGACCTTGCGGGCGGCACCGGCCTGGAGCGTCACCGCACTCAGCGCATGGCCCACCGAGTCGTGCAGCTCACGCGCGAGCCGGTTGCGGACGGCGAGTTCGGCGGCCCGCCGCTCGGCCGCCGCCAGCCGGTCCTCGGGCGTCGGGCCCAGCAGCAGCGGCGCCTGGCGGGCGAGCAGCGCTCCGGTTCCGGCCGCGCATGCCGCGAGGGCGAGCAGCATCAGCAGCCCCGCGGGCAGGCCCGCGTACACGACCCAGGACTCGTTCAGCGACCAGAGCTCCGCGAGCGCGGACTCGCGCAGCGACGCGGAGAACGGCAGCACCATGATCGCCACCGCGAACGGTGGCAGCGCCAGGGTCGCCCCGCTGACCAGTCCGCCGAGCCCCAAGTGGAGCGTGTACCAGGCGGCGGTACGGGCTCTGGCCTGCCGGGTCCGCGCCGGCCCGTCCGCGAACCGGTCCGCCGCCACCCCGCACATCGCGCGGGCCGCAGCCACCGACAGCGGCCGGGCCAGCGGGAAGAGCGCGCTGATCGCGGCCAGCGGCAGGGCGATCCCGTACGCCCCGAACTGCACGGCCAGGGAGCCGCGGAACAGGCCCGGAGTGTCCACGAGCGGGCCTATGACGACCGTGCCCAGCAGCCAGTACGGCATCAACAGTGCGCCGCCCAGGATCAGATGGGCCCAGCGCAGCCGGGCCCGCGCCCCGAACAGCGCCCTGAGCACGCGCGTCACGCGCCGCGTCGCCGCAGGAAGGACGCGATGCCGGTGGCGAGGAGCAGTCCGGTGATCATTTCCCCAGCGTAGGTCAGGGTCATCAGCGCTGTGGCCGCCTTGTCCGGATCGGCCTCGGGCATCAGCGTGACGAGCAGCATGAAGCCGCCCCATGCGCCCATGACTCCCGAACCCACCCAGCCGAGCGCCAGTGGCGTCCGCACCCGCAGCTGCGGCCCGCGCCGGAAGGCGAGGAGCAGCACGCCCGTCACGGCGAGCACCACGAACAGCACCCGGACGCCTTCCAGTACGTAGAAGTCGGTGGTGCGCTGGTCCAGCCCGGCCGGGGACAGTCCGGCCGTCGAACCGGCCGCCCACAGCAGATGCATGACGGCGGGGAACAGCGCGAGCACCGACCCGGCCAGGGTGGTCGCCCGCATCCGGGGCCCGGTCACGGCGGTGGGCAGATCCCAGACCGTTCCGTGCCACAGGTGCCCCCAGCGGCCGCGGGCGTACAGCACGAAGAGCGTGCCCAGTGTCAGTCCCTGCACGATGAACCCGCTGTAGACGACGCCGAAGACCCATTCGTCGAGGAACGGTTCCTTCGGAGCGTCCTGCGCCGTCGTGCCGCCGCCGAGGGCCACCAGCAGCTGGAGCGGGAATCCCACCATGATCGGGACGAGCAGGCCGGTCGCCACCCACATGGGGAACGCCAGGAGCCACGACCTCACCCGGAGCCCCCAGGGCTGGGTGAGCAGCAGCGCGAGGACGACGACGGCCGCGTCCATCAGGACCGTAATGCTGTTCACGACGGCCATCTGCACGCGGTGGTCCAGGAGTCCACTGCCCTCGGGGATGCCGATCTCGCTGCCGGCCACCCAGGCGATCTTGAGCGAGATGTACGGGGCGCAGGACACGATGGCGAGGGCGCGCAGCAGCCTGCGGCCCTGGCCGAGGCGCGGCGCGGGCGGAACGCGGACGGCGTCGAGCGGTGTCTGTGCCGGTGTCTGTGTCATGACACCCAGGCTTCCGGCCCGCCGCCCGCGCCACCTCCTGCCTGGAGAGGAACCCTCTCCGCCGTGCGGCGGACCCGCGCATCGGCCGGCCGACCGGGGCGGCGCCCGCGCCTCAGCCGCCGAGCGTGAGGATCAGCTCGTCGGTCTCCTCGCCGCGTGCATGGGCGAAACCGCGGTCGTGTCCGGTGACGGTGAAGCCGCACTTGGCCAGGACGCGCAAGGAGCCCGCGTTGTCGGCGGCGACGCGGGCGTACAGCGGACGCTCCGGTACGAGAGCGAGCAGCGCCCGCAGTGCCTCGGTGGCGACACCGCGCCCCCAGTGGGCGCGGTCGATCCAGTAGGTCACCTGAAGGTCGCCCGGCTCCCCGTATACGCAGGCGCTCCCCACGACCTCACTGTCGGCGAGCACGGTCCGTACGACCTCGTTGGTGAGGATCCGCGCCCAGTGCGCGTCGAAGCGGGCACGGTCCACCGGCCCCGCGGGCCCGAATGCCGCCATGCGCTTCGCCTCGGGGTCCTGGAAGTGCGTGAAGAACAGATCGAGGTCCGGTGCCTCGACCTTGCGCAGGGTCACCTCCATCAGAGCCGCCGCGTCGCGAGCGTGAGCCGGTCCCGCGCGTCGAACAGCGCGTCCTTGATCATCTGCTCGTGCGCCGGCGTCAGCCGGGCCACCGGCACCGAGCAGCTGATCGCGTCGCGCGCCGGGGTGCGGTACGGGATCGCGACGCCGAAGCAGCGCAGGCCCAGGGTGTTCTCCTCGCGGTCCACGGCGTAGCCCTGCTCGCGGATCTGCCGCAGCTCCTCGATGAGCTGCTCCCGGTCCGTGATCGTGTGCTCGGTGAGCGCGGGCAGCGTCTCCGGGAGCATCTTGCGGACCTGCTCGTCGCTGTGGGTGGCGAGCAGCGCCTTGCCGAGCGAGGTGGAGTGGGCGGGCAGCCGGCGGCCGACGCGGGTGAAGGGGCGAAGGTAGTGCTGGGACTGGCGGGTGGCGAGGTACACGACGTTCGTGCCGTCGAGACGCGCCAGGTGGATCGTCTCGGTGGTGTCGTCCGAGAGCCGGTCCAGGGTGGGCCGGGCGGCCGCGACGACCTCGTCGCCGTCGATGTACGACGTGCCGACGAGCAGGGCGCGCACGCCGATGCCGTACCGCGTGCCCGTCGCGTCCGTCTCCACCCAGCCCAGCTCGACGAGGGTGCGCAGCAGCATGTAGAGGCTGGACTTGGGATAACCGACGGCCTCCTGCACGGCGGCGAGCGAGTGCATACCGGGACGTCCCGCGAAGAACTCGAGCAATTCCACCGTCCGCACCGCGGACTTGACCTGTGCCCCACCCTGCTCGACAGCTGCCATGGCCCTTGACCCCTTCAAACGCCCGGAAATAGAGTCCCCACACATTCAGCATCAGGAACTCTGTTCAGAATACCGAACAACTCCGGGAAGGAAGCCGCGGTGGGAGCAGCACCAGTCTGGAGTGTGGACCCCCGAACCGGGAAGCCGCGTGAGCAGGTTGCGGTGGAGGCCACAGCCGAGGAGGTCGACCGGGCGGTACGGGCCGCGCACGCCGCGCTCCCCGCGCTCGCCGACCGTACGGTACGTGCCGCCCTCCTCCGTACCGCCGCCGGCCTTCTCGACGAGGCGGGCGAGCACGTCATCGAGGCCGCCGACGCCGAGACCGCGCTCGGTCCCGCACGGCTCACCGGTGAACTGGCGAGGACCACCGCCCAGTTGCGGGCGTTCGCCGACGTCGTCGACGAGGGTGCCTTCCTCGACATCCGCATCGACCACGCGGACCAGGACCGCACCCCGCCGTGGCCCGACCTGCGCCGCTGGAAGATCCCCCTCGGGGTCGTGGCCGTCTACTCCGCGAGCAACTTCCCGCTGGCCTTCTCCGTGCCGGGCGGCGACACCGCCAGCGCCCTCGCCGCGGGCTGCCCCGTGGTCGTCAAGGCCCACCCGGACCATCCGGCCACCTCCGAGCTGTGCGCGTCGGTCCTGCGCAGGGCCGCCCGTCAGGTGGGGCTCCCTGAGGACGTCGTGGTCCTGGTGCACGGCTTCGACGCGGGCGTGGAGCTCGTACGCCACCCGCTGGTCGCGGCCGCCGGTTTCACCGGCTCGGTACGCGGCGGGCGTGCCCTCTTCGACGCGGCCGTCGCCCGCCCCACGCCCATCCCGTTCCACGGCGAGCTCGGCTCCCTCAACCCCGTCGTGATCACCGAGGCCGCGGCCGCCGAGCGCGCGGAGGCGATCGGCACGGGCCTGGCCGGGTCGATGACCCTGGGCGAGGGCCAGTTCTGCACCAAGCCCGGCTTCGTCCTGGCCCCCGCGGGCGACGTGGGCGACCGGCTGCTCAAGTCCCTGACGGCCGCCGTGAGCGAGACCGAGCCCGGCGTCATGCTCGACCACCGGATGCGGGACGCCTTCGTCGCGGGCGTCGCCGAGCGCGCCGCGCTGGACGGCGTCGAGGCGCCCGTCACGCCCGGTCCGGGCGGAGACCACACCGTGAGCGCGGGCTTCCTGACCGTACCGGCGCAGCACCTGGCCGCCGAAGGTCCGCACGACCTGCTGCTGGAGGAGTGCTTCGGGCCGGTCACCGTCGTCGCCCGGTACACGGAGCAGGACGAGATCACCGGCGTCCTGTCACGGCTGCCCGGCAATCTCACCGCCACCCTCCACGCCGTCGACGACGACCCCGAGGCCGCAGCGCTCCTCGCGGCCCTCACGCCCCTCGCGGGCCGGGTCCTGGTCAACGGCTGGCCGACCGGGGTCGCGGTGGCCCCGGCCCAGCACCACGGCGGTCCCTACCCCGCCTCCACCTCCACCTCCACCTCGGTCGGCACGACGGCGATCGAACGCTGGCTGCGCCCGGTCACCTACCAGTCGGCACCGCCCGCGCTCCTCCCGCCCGAGCTCCGCGACGACAACCCGCTCGGACTTCCGCGCCGGGTCGACGGGCGCCAGGAGCGTCTGGAAAGCTGACCGGGTGACCGACGAGATCACCCTGCCCGAACTCCCCTTCCCGCTACGTCCGTACGGACCCGACGCCGACTGGTCGTACGAGAACGGCATGCTCACCGGCTGGGCGGGCGCACGCCAGGACCGCTTCGTGCCGCCCACCGGCGACGCCCTCGACCCGGTCTCCGACGCGCCCCGCCTCCTCGGCGCGCCGGAGGGCGACTTCCAGCTGATCGCCCGCGTGAAGGTGGGCTTCGGCGCCGCCTTCGACGCGGGCGTGCTCTACCTCCACGTCGCCGAGCGGGAATGGGCCAAGCTCTGCCTGGAGCTGTCCCCGGACAGGCCGACGATCTGCACTGTCGTCACTCGGGGCCACTCCGACGACGCCAACTCCTTCGTCGTGGAGGGCGACAGCGCCTGGCTGCGGATCAGCCGCACCGGAGCCGCCTTCGCCTTCCACGCCTCGGTGGACGGCGAACACTGGACCTTCGTCCGCATCTTCACCCTCGGCAGCCGGGAGCAGGCGGAGGCCGCGCTCGTCGGCTTCATGGCCCAGTCCCCGGTGGGCGAGGGGTGCGTCGCAAGCTTCGACGGGATCGAGTACCGGCCCGCGTGGCCGGAGGGCCTGCGCGACGGATCCTGACGGCGGACGGACGGGTAACAGGTCCTCGTCCGGCGGCGCGGAATGAGACGGCTGCTGTGTGCGTTGAGAGCGGGAGCGGAGGGATCCTCCGCGCCCGTACGCCGTCCGGACAGGCCGTCCGGACAAAACGCAGAGAGCAGAGAGCGGAGACATGCGCGTCGAGATCTGGAGCGACATCGCCTGCCCCTGGTGCTACATCGGCAAGGCACGCTTCGAGAAGGGCCTCGCGGCCTTCGCCCACCGCGACGAGATCGAGGTGGTGCACCGCTCCTTCGAGCTCGACCCCCACCTCGCCAAGGGCGACACCGCGCCCGTGATCGACATGGTCGCGAAGAAGTACGGCCGCACCCTGGACGAGGCCCGCGCCATGGAGGAGCATGTCGCCTCCAACGCGCGCGCCGAGGGGCTCGCGTACCGCACCGAGGGCCGGGACCACGGCAACACCTTCGACATCCACCGCCTCCTGCACCTGGCCAGGGCCAGCGGCCGGCAGGACGAGCTCCTCGACCTCGCCTACCGGGCCAACTTCGCCGACGAGCGGTCCGTCTTCGATCCCGAGGTGCTGGTCGGGCTCGCCGTGGAGGCCGGGCTGGACGCCGACGAGGCCCGCGCGGTCCTCACGGACGACAGCGCCTACGCCGACGAGGTCCGGGCGGACGAGCGCGAGGCCGCCGCGCTCGGCGCCAACGCCGTGCCGTTCTTCGTCATCGACCGCCGCTACGGGGTCTCGGGCGGGCAGCCCGCCGAGGTCTTCACCCAGGCGCTGGAGCAGGCCTGGCAGGGCCGGACCCTGGTCCCGGTCGGCACCACGGACGCCGCGGCGTGCGACACCGACGGCGCGTGCGAGGTCCCGCAGGCCTGATCGCGCGGACAAGGACCGGACAGGGTGGGTACAGATGGGTACATGGACACTCTGGGAGGCGCCGAGTTCGCGCCGACGTCGACGTACCTGAACAGCTCCAGCTGTGGTCTGCTGCCGCGCCGCGCGGTCGAGGCCGTCAAGAAGCTCGCCGATGAGAGCGCGGACGGCCGCCCGGGAGGCGCGGGCAGCTTCGACGCGGTCGACGCCGCCCGCGCCTCCTTCGCCCGCCTGGTCGGCGTATCCGAGGAGCGCGTCGCGACCGGCGGCTCGGTGGCCGTGCACGTGGCGCTGATCGCGGCCTCGCTGCCGTCCGGGGCCGAAGTCGTCCTCCCCGAGGGGGAGTTCAGCTCCGTAGTCACGCCGTTCACGGTCCGCGGCGATCTGAAGGTGCGGTTCGCGCCGCTCGACGGTGTCGCCGATGCCGTACGGCCCGGGACCGCCCTGGTCGCCCTGTCCGCCGTGCAGTCCGCGGACGGCCGGATCGCGGACCTTCCGTCCGTACGGGCCGCCGCGGCCGCGCACGGCGCCCGGGTCCTCGTCGACGCCAGCCAGTCCGCCGGCTGGCTGCCACTGGACGCGGGGGCGTACGACTACACCGTCACCGCAGGCTTCAAGTACCTGCTGTGCCCGCGCGGTACGTCGTTCCTGACGGTCACCGCCGAGGCGCAGGAGTCACTCGTCCCCGCCCATGCGGGCTGGCTGGGCGGCCAGGACCCGTGGGGGAGCACCTACGGGCCGGTCGAGGAGTTCGCCACGTCGGCGCGGCGCTACGACGAGCCGCCGGCCTTCCTCGCCTACCACGGGGCGGAGCAGTCCCTCCCACTGCTGGAGGAGATCGGCATCGAGACGGTCCACGCCCACAACACCGCCCTCGCGGCCCGCTTCCGGGCGGGACTGACGGAGCTCGGCCACGGACCCGTCCCGGGGGACTCCGGAATCGTCGCCGTTCCCGGGCTGGGCGACCGGCAGCCGGAGCTCGCCCGGGCCGGGGTCGTCGTCTCGGCCCGCGTGGGCAATCTGCGGGCCTCGTTCCATCTCTACAATTCGGCCGCCGATGTGGACCGGGCGCTTGAGGCCCTGTCCGGAGTCAGGGCCTGATTCACGGGGCAGGACAGGGCGGGACCTGGGCCGGCCGCAGATCGGCCCTCGGCCGCTGCGGGCACTCGGCGGCCTCCGTGCAGAGGTTCTCCTCGACCTTGGCCAGCAGCCGGCCCAGCTCGGCGCGCTCGGCCGGGTCGAGCCCGGCCACCGTGTGCTCCTCCAGTTCGCCCCATACGCGCTCCACGGCGGAGAGCAGTGCGGAGCTCTCGTCGGTCGCCTCGACGAGCACCGCGCGCCGGTCGTCCGGGTCGGGCCGGCGCCGGACGTGCCCGGTCTGCTCGAGGCGCTGGAGCATTTTGGTGACGGTCGACGGGTCGAGCTCGCACACCTTGATGAGCTCGGACTGCCGTACGGGACCGGCCTCCCAGAGGCGCATCATCACCGTTTCCTGGCCCGGGTAGAGCCCGACCTGCTTGAGGAGCCTGCCCGCCGCGATGCGATGGAGCCGTGCGACCCGGAAGACGGCATGGCTGACCGGGCCGCAGCGGGCCGCAGCGGGCAGCTTGTCGTCGGTACAGACGGGGTCGGCCTCGGGTTTCATCGGGCCTCCTCAGGACCTCTCCGGCGGGGTGCGCGGGTAACTGCGACGGTCCCACATGCTCCCGCGTACAGATTACCTTGGTCGGCCAATTAATACGCTACAGTGATCCCGACCCGCTTACTTGGCCGACCAATATTGTCTGCTCCGGGAGCCTTCATGACCATCGCCTTCGACCCGATCGACCTGTCCGGCACGCGGCTCGCCAACCGCATCGCCATGGCGCCCATGACCCGCAGCCGCGCCTTCGGCCCGGGCCTGACCCCGACCGACTCCACCGTCGAGTACTACGCCCAGCGCGCCTCGGCCGGCCTGATCATCACCGAGGGCATCCAGCCCTCGGCCATCGGGCAGGGCTACCCCGACACCCCCGGGCTGCACAGTGCCGGGCAGGTCGCCGCCTGGCGCGAGGTCACCGACGCCGTGCACGCCAACGGCGGCAGGATCTTCGCCCAGCTCATGCACGCCGGCCGGATCGGCCACCCGGTGCTCTGGCCGGACCAGGAGCTGCTCAGCGTCGCGCCGTCCCCCGTCGCCGCCACGGGGCAGCTCTACACCCGCGAAGGGCCCAAGGACTTCCTCCCGCCGCGCGAGCTGACCGGCGCCGAGGTGCGCGCCACCATCGGCGACTTCGCCGCGGCCGCCCGCAACGCCGTCGAAGCCGGCTTCGACGGCGTCGAGCTGCACGGCGCCAACGGCTACCTCATCCACCAGTTCCTCAGCACCAACACCAACCGGCGCACCGACGAGTGGGGCGGCCCCGTCGAGAACCGCATCCGCTTCGCCCTCGAGGTCACCAGGGCCGTGGCCGCGGAGATCGGCGCGGCCCGCACCGGTCTGCGCCTCTCGCCCGGCAACCCGTACAACGACATGGCCGAGACCGACACCGAGGCGACGTACCTCACGCTCGTCAAGGAGCTGGAGCCGCTGGGCATCGGCTATCTGCACATCACCGAGAACGTCCCCGACTTCCGGGACCTGACGCTGGCCCTGCGCAAGCAGTTCAGCGGCACCTTCGTGCTCAACCCGTCGACCGAGGGCTTCACCGACCACGGCGCGCTGCCGCTGATCGAGGACGGCACGGCGGACGTCCTCGCCTTCGGCGCACTCTTCCTGGCCAACCCCGACCTGCCGGCCAGGCTGCGGACCGCGGGTCCGTACAACACCCCGGACACCGCGACCTTCTTCGGCGGCGGCGACACGGGCTACACCGACTACCCGGCGCTCACCGGCTGACCTGCCGGAACCGGGCACGGAAAGGGGCCGACCGCGCACCCCGCGACCGGCCCCTGGCCCTCTTCACCGGTTCGGCACGCGGGAGTGAAGTCCCGCGCCCCGATGCTGCGTCGTCCGGGGGACGACCCCCGGACCCCCGGCAGCGCCCGGGTCATCGCACAGGCGTGAAGTCCCGCGCCCCGATGAACGACGGGCGCCGCACCGGCGCCGCGAACGGCTCCTGCGCCGCGTTCTCCACGCTGTTGAAGACGATGAAGACGTTGCTGCGCGGATACGGGGTGATGTTGTCCCCTGAACCGTGCATCGCGTTGCAGTCGAACCAGGTCGCCGAGCCCGCCTTGCCGGTGAACAGCCGGATGCCGTGCCGGTCCGCGAACGCGGTCAGCGCGCCGTTCGACGGCGTACCGGCGTCCTGCATCTGCAGCGACTTCTTGTAGTTGTCCTTCGGCGTCTCGCCCGCGCAGCCCAGGAACGTCCTGTGCGACCCAGGCATGATCATCAGGCCGCCGTTGGTGTCGAGGTTCTCGGTCAGCGCGATCGACACCGACACCGTCCGCATCCGCGGCAGGCCGTCCTCCGCGTGCCAGGTCTCGAAGTCCGAGTGCCAGTAGAAGCCCGAAGCCCCGAACCCCGGCTTGACGTTGATCCGCGACTGGTGGACGTACACGTCCGAGCCGAGGATCTGCCGTGCCCGGCCCACGACCCGCTCGTCGCGCACCAGGGCCCCGAAGATCTCGCTGATCCTGTGCACCTCGAACACCGAGCGCACGTCCCGGGACGTCGGCTCGACGACGGAGCGCTCGTCGGCGCGGATCAGCGGGTCGTTGACGAGCCGGTCCAGCTCGGCGCGGTAGATCTCCACCTCGGCCGGAGTGATCAGCTCCTCCATGGCCAGGAAGCCGTCGCGCTCGTACGACTGGAGCGCGGACGGGGCGATCGGGCCGGGCGCCCCGGGCGGGGACCACACCACCGGGTCCTGGCGGGGGACAGCCGTCTCGGTGGCGCCGCGGGTCGGGTAGAGATCGGTGAGCGCGGTGGTCATGGTCAGCCCTCCTCGGCTTCGGTCAGGAGCGGGTAGACGCCGTTCTCGTCGTGGTCCTCCCGTCCGGTGACGGGCGGGGTGAAGACGCAGACGCAGCGGAAGTCCGTCTTGGGGCGCAGGGTGTGACGCTCATGGCCGTCCAGCAGATACATCGTGCCGGGCTCGATCCAGTGCGCCTCGCCGGTCTCGTCGTTCGTCAGCTCGGCCTCGCCCTCCACGCAGAGCACGGCCTCGATGTGGTTCGCGTACCACATCGACGTCTCCGTACCCGCGTAGAGCACGGTCTCGTGCAGGGAGAAGCCGGCTTTCTCCTTGGCGAGCACGATGCGCTTGCTCTCCCAGGTGCCGGACTTCGACCTGATGTGGCGGTCGGTGTTCTCGATGTCCTTGAACGATCGGACGATCACGGTGGTGCGCTTCCTTTCGTACGTGCAGGGCGTGCGGGCCCGCACGCCCTGCGGGGTGTGCGGGCCCGCAGGGTCAGGCGGTCTCGCGGACGGCGCGGGCGAGCGTGCGAAGCCCCTCGTCCAGCTCGTCGGGCGTCACGGTGAGCGGCGGCAGCAGCTTCACCACCTCGCTCTCCGGGCCGGAGGTCTCCAGCAGCAGACCGAGTTCGAAGGCACGGGCGCAGACGGCGGCCGCCCGGCTCCTGTCGGCGAACTCCAGGCCCCAGACCAGGCCGCGGCCCCGGAAGTGGGCCCCGTCCGCGGAGTTCTCGTCGGCGATCCCGAGCAGCGCCTGCTCGACCTGCTCGCCGCGGGCGAGGGTCTGCTTCTCCATCTGGCCGTCGGACCAGTACGCGTCCAGTGCGGCGGCCGCGGTGACGAAGGCCGGGTTGTTGCCGCGGAACGTGCCGTTGTGCTCGCCCGGCTCCCAGATGTCGAGCTCCGGGTTGAACAGGCAGAGGGACATGGGCAGTCCGTACCCGCTGATGGACTTCGACAGGGTGACGATGTCGGGGGTGATGCCCGCCTCCTCGAAGGAGAAGAAGGCGCCGGTGCGGCCGCAGCCCATCTGGATGTCGTCGACGATGAGCAGCATGTCCTGGCGGTGGCACAGGTCGGCGAGCGCCCGCAGCCACTCCGGCCGGGCCACGTTGATGCCGCCCTCGCCCTGCACGGTCTCGACGATGACCGCCGCGGGCTTGTTGAGACCCGAGCCCTGGTCCTCGAGCAGCCGCTCGAACCAGAGGAAGTCCTGGACCTGCCCGTCGAGATAGTTGTCGAACGGCATCGGCGTGCCGTGCACCAGCGGGATGCCGGCGCCGGCCCGCTTGAAGGCGTTGCCGGTGACGGCGAGCGAGCCCAGCGACATCCCGTGGAAGGCGTTGGTGAACGACACGATCGACTCACGGCCCTTGACCTTGCGGGCGAGCTTCAGCGCGGCCTCGACCGCGTTGGTGCCGGTCGGGCCGGGGAACATCACCTTGTACGGCAGATCGCGCGGCCGCAGCACGATGTTCTGGAAGGACTCCAGAAAGGAGCGCTTCGCGGTCGTCGCCATGTCCAGGCCGTGCGTGATGCCGTCGCGCTCCAGATAGTCCAGCAGCGCGCGTTTCAGTACGGGGTTGTTGTGGCCGTAGTTGAGTGATCCGGCGCCGGCGAAGAAGTCGAGATAGGTGTGGCCGTCCTCGTCGGTGAGGCGGGCGCCCTGCGCGCGGTCGAACACGGCGGGCCAACCGCGGCAGTAGCTGCGCACCTCCGACTCCAGGGTCTCGAAGACACTAAGGGCGGGAGGGGTGATGGTCACAGCGTTTCACTCCTGATGTGGGGGTCGGACGGAGTTCGAGCGTGGATCAGCCGCTGATCGGGCCGATGCGGTACAGCACTTCGGGCTGATGGGCCCCGTCGGGGAACAGCCCGCCGTCGAACAGGACTTCGCGCTCCAGCGACGCGCCGCGCCGGGCGGCGTACGAGGCGAAGAGCCGGTCGGATGCGCTGTTGTCCGGGGTGACGGTCGTCTCGACCGAGCGGACCCCGCGCCTGGCCGCGACGCGGTGGGTCAGCGCGTCGAGGAGTGCCCCGGCCAGTCCGCGGCCGCGGTGCGCGGCGTCGACGGCGACCTGCCAGACGACCAGCGTCTCCGGGCGCTCGGGCCTGATGTATCCGGTGACGAACGCGATCGGCTCACCGTCCGTGCCGCGGGCCACCACGGAGGTAGCGGCGAAGTCGCGGCACCACAGCAAATAGCTGTACGAGGAGTTGAGGTCCAGGACCTCGGAGTCCCGCGCGATTCGCCAGATCGCGGCTCCGTCCTCCACGCGTGGGCTGTTGATGCTCAATGCGGTGGTCATGCGGATTGAATTTAGCGAGCAAATTCGGAGATTGCATCGGGTGGTGGGGTTGGGCGGCGCGATGGCATGTGTTATCGCGCGGGCGCGCGCAGGCGCGAAGCCGCCCTCAGCCGTGGCGAACTCTCCCTGTTTGACCGGGAGTTATCGGGCAACAAGACACGTCGGTGTGGGGTCGGTCACACACCTGCAACGGGCCCGAAATGCCGCGTCGATCTTGTTGGAACTTTGGCGTTTAGCCCCTGGGAAACCGGGCAGAAGAATGCGGGGAGCTGCTCTCGATAAAGCAACTCCCCGCATTCTTGAATTCATACGCTATTTATTTGTTTCCAAGATGTCGGACATTACATGCCCCAGGCGTCGCCGGCCGCGCGGCGGGCGCCTTCCGGATCCACCTCGAGGCCGTACTCGCCGAGCGCCGCGCCCAGCGCCGCCAGCGAGGACTCCACGGCGCCGGGCGTCGCGTCCGCGCCGTAGTGGTTCACCCGGATCATCTCCGCGGACAGGGCGCCACCGCCCGCGATCAGCGGCACCGACGGGTCGGCGGCCCGCGCCTTCGCCACCAGGTCCGAGGCGTCGATCCCGGCCGGGGCGCGCAGCGTGGTCGCCACCGGAGCCGCCTCCTGCGCCTCGTGGACGTACGGAGCCAGACCGCCACCCAGCGCGACCGCACCCGCACGGGTCGCCGCGGCGGCCGACGCGTGCCGGGCCGTCACTGCGTCCAGGCCCTCCGCCTCGATCCGCTCCAGACACGCCTCCAGCGCCAGCATCTCCAGCTGTGCCGGCGCGTGCAGCAGCGCCTTGCGGCCGCCGTCGATCCAGCGCTCCTTCCAGTCGAGGAGCGAGAGGTACGAGCGGCGGGGCGCGGCCGGGTTCGCCGCGAAGCGCTCCCAGGCGCGCCCGCTCACCGAGACGGCCGACACCCCGGCCGGGCCGCCCATCGCCTTCTGCGCGCCGATCACGCACAGGTCCACGCCCCACGCGTCCGGCAGCAGCGGCTCGGCACCCACGGAGGCGACGGCGTCCAGCATGAACAGGGCGCCATGGGCCCGTACGACCTCGCCGATCTCCGCGACCGGGTTGGTGTTGCCGGTGGCCGCCTCCGCGTGGACGAGCGACACGAAGTCGATCTCAGGGTGCTGCTCCAGCGCCCGGGCGATCTGCTCGGCGGTCACGGCGGTGTGGAAGGGGACCTCCAGGTCGACGACGGCCGCCCCGCAGTCGCGCAGCCAGTTCCCGAAGGTCTGGCCGTAGGGCCCCGTCACCACGTTCAGCGCGGCCGAACCCGGCCGGGCGCCGCTGCGGATGCAGGCCTCCAGTGGAAGCAGCGCCTCACCCTGCGTGATCACGACGTCCTGCCCGGTGGAGAGCAGGGCGGCGAACCGCCACTCGATCGCCGCGAAGTGCGAGGCGGTCAGCGGGGCCAGGTCCAGAAACGGGTGCGTCACGGCGGTGCTCTCTTCGAAACGTAGGTTCAACGGGGGTTCTCGGCCGCCCTCGATCGAGGGTAGAGCAGGCTCGTAGAGTGCTGGTCATGAGCGATCGCGTGGTGCTGCATGTCAAGGGGCGGGTGCTGGTCGGGCCGCAGGAGGTCCGGGACGAGCTGTGGGTGGTCGGCGGCCGGATCACGTACCGGCGGCCCGTGGGCGCGGACGACGTGCGGACCGTCGAGGGCTGGGCCCTGCCGGGCCTGGTCGACGCCCACTGCCACGTCGGGCTCGACCAGCACGGCGCGGTGGACGAGGCGACCAGCGAGAAGCAGGCGCTGACCGACCGGGACGCGGGCACGCTCCTCGTCCGGGACGCCGGCTCGCCCTCCGACACCCGCTGGATCGACGACCGCGAGGACCTGCCGAAGATCATCCGGGCTGGCCGTCACATCGCCCGCACCCGCCGCTACATCCGCAACTACGCCCATGAGATCGAGCCCGACGACCTCGTCGCGTACGTGGCGAAGGAGGCGGTGCGCGGCGACGGCTGGGTCAAGCTCGTCGGGGACTGGCTCGACCGCGAGTCGGGCGACCTGGGCGCCTGCTGGCCGCGCGGCGCGGTCGAGGCGGCCATCGCCGAGGCGCACCGGCTGGGCGCGCGCGTCACCGCGCACTGCTTCGCCGAGGACTCGCTGCGGGATCTCGTCGAGGCGGGCATCGACTGCATCGAGCACGCGACCGGGCTGACCGACGAGACCATCCCGCTCTTCGCCGAGCGAGGTGTCGCGATCGTGCCGACGCTCGTCAACATCGCGACGTTCCCGCAGCTCGCAGTGGGCGGCGAGAAGAAGTTCCCGCGCTGGTCGGACCATATGCGGCGCCTGCACGAACGCCGTTACGACACCGTCCGCTCGGCGTACGACGCGGGCATCCCCGTCTACGTCGGCACCGACGCGGGCGGCTCCCTGCCGCACGGGCTCGTCGCGGCCGAGGTCGCCGAGCTGGTGAAGGCCGGCATCCCGCCCGTGGAGGCGCTGTCGGCCACGGCATGGGGCGCGCGGAGCTGGCTGGGCAGGCCGGGGCTCGAGGAGGGCGCGGAGGCGGACCTCGTGGTGTACGAGGCGGATCCGCGGGCGGACGTGCGGGTGCTGGGGGCACCGCGGAGGGTGATCCTTCGGGGGCGCGTCATCGGTTGACGGGCGTGTGTGACGGCGCTGGACGCCGGATGGAAGCTGATGGCCGAGCGCCTGGAGGAGGCCGGCGAGGACGCGAAGGTCTCCATCGAGGTCCAGCGTTCCTCCGCAGCGCGGCAGGACCTCCGCGATCCGCCAACTCGTCCTCCAGGCCCCGGCCCCCGTCATCGCAAAGGCTCTCGGCTACCACGACAAGACCGCCACACGGCTGGTCACCGAAGCCGGTGGAACCTGGAGCCGATACGCCCCCCGGCGACCACGCACGGTGATATTGGGACCGACCTCACCGAGGAGTACGCGACACCTCAACATGCGAGCCCACCAGTCCCAACGGCGTACGCCCCGAGGGTCAGCCGCAGGAGCGATCACGAGAACGTCCGTACCTGCTTAATCGAATACGGGCACGGAAACGCCACTTTGGAGTGAACTCACCACAGGTGTCCGCCAGTTCACTCTGGGTGCGTAAAGATTCCGGTGTTCTCGATCGCCGCCGTCGCGCACGAGTCCCCGTGGCGGGCGGGCCTGGCGATGTCATGTCTCCTGTGGGGGTTCCACCACCTTGAACAGCAACACCTTCCGCATGCCCGCACGCCGCTCCGCAGCCGCGGCGGCCGCCGTCGCGCTGGCCGCCGGGCCGGTGGCACTCGCCACCGCCCCGGCCGCACACGCGACGGGCGGCGGCGACGGGCGCGCGAGCGCGGTCGTGCTCCGAACCGGCCTGGACGTCTCCCTGCTCAACAAGACGGTCCATGTGCCGCTGAAGGCCACCCTCAACGAGGTGCAGGCCCCCGCGAGCGCCGAGAAGACCGCGCTCACCGTCCAGGTGGAAGGCGTCGACCAGGGACGGCCGTTCAGCGTGCTGCGGGCGGATGTCGCGAGCGCGAAGGCGACCGCGGACCGCGAGAGGGCCGAGGGGACCACGACCCTCGCCCATGCGAAGGTGCACGTTCCCGGGCTGCCGCTGCTCTCCCTGATCGAGGTCGAGAAGGTCACGGCCCGCGCGCTCTGCGAGGCCGGCAAGAAGCCGGTGGCCGAGTCGAACGTGCTCGGCACCGTCCGGGTGCTGGGCAAGAAGGTCACGCTGACGTCGGGGGGCACGACGCGCATCGAGGTGCCGGGCGTCGGCGACGTCACGCTCGACCTCTCCCGTACGGAGACGACGTCGCGCACGGCCGCGGCGACCGCGCTCGAACTGAACGTGTCCGTCAACCCGCTGAAGCTGAATGTCGCGGAGGTGGAGGGCGTGGTGACGCTGGTGGCGGCGACGTGCGAGGCGCCTTCGCCTGCCGGCGGTGCGGATGTGGAGCCCCAGACGGGCGCGGAGCCGGCTGCCGCCGGGCCGGAGTTGGCGTCCTCCGACTCCGGGGACGACCTGGCGGAGACCGGCGGCAGCGCGACGACGCCGTACTTCGCGGCCGGGGCGTTCGGGCTCCTGGCCACGGGGGCGGCGGCGGTGTTCCTGGCCCGCCGCCAGGCCCGGGACTAGGGCGCGTATCGGGTCGTGATCAATGAGCGGGTTCTCCCCTCACGCTGATCTTCGATCCGGTAGATCGTCTTGCATGACACGTGGGCAACGGACCGATGTGGAGTGGGAGTTCATCGAGCCGTACCTGCCGATCGGTTCAGCGTTGACTCCACCACCGCCCGAGCCCACCAAGACGCCGCCGGGATGCACCTCGATCCCCGCGCGCTCGACGCGCTGGAGAAGGCCACCGAGGAGAAGCCCAGGTCAAAGGGGGCGGTTGCGAAGAGCAAATCGGGCGGAAGACCGACGATGATCCCGGGTGGGAAGAGCGACGGCGCATCCGGCGCCGTTGCAAACTCCGGCTGGAGGCCGCACTCCTGGGACCTCCCCGGGGTGGGCAGACCAGCAAGGTCCACCTCGCCGCCGACCGCAGGTGCCGTCCGCCGGCGTTCGTCCTGACCGCTGGGCAGGCCGCCGACGGCCCGCAGTTCATCCCCGTGCTGGACAAGGTGCGCGTCCGCGGGCCCGTCGGCCACCGAGGCACGCAGGTGAAGCCCGGCGAGGTAGCTTTCCGGGTAGCTGCATTCCCGGATGTCGGGATTTCGGTGGCCCGCTGCCGCCCGGGGAACCGGAAGAGGAAGGGCCGCAAAGGGGGACGCCCCGTCGACCCGACGCCGAGCTCTGCAGAGTGGGGATTGTGCGCCACCAGCGCGGTGTCGGCCCGCGGGCTCAGGCGAGGGCGGCGGCCAGCAGGGCGAAGGCGGCGATGATGACGGCGACGCGGACGTAGTGGAAGCGGTCCCAGCGGTTCATCTGCTGCTTCCAGTCGGCGGGCCGGTTGTCAGGGGTCCACGTCTTGCCCCGGTTGTTGATCGGGACGAGCAACAGGATCGACATGATCACGCTGAGGATCAGCAGCGCGCCGGCGGTGACGACGAGTCCGGCGCCGGGGCGGTGCCATCCGGCGATGGCCCAGACCGCGACGAGGACGAGCGAGCCGATGTACCAGACCGGCATCACGGCGCCGAGCATCCGGCCCCCGTGGGCGCGGCCGAGTTGGCCACTGTCCTCGGGGAGTGCGCTGAGGATCGGGTTGATGACGAAGGCGACGGAGAACTCCACCCCCACCATCACGCCGACGACCACGGTGGTGAACACCTCGAGTGCGTCGAGCATGACTACCCCTCCTGGAATCTAGTGTTGCTAGATGATGAGGCAACGCTAGTACTGCTGACGGTTGATTGTCTAGCGGTGCTAGGATCGAATCATGTCGGTACAGGAACGCAAGCAGCGCGAACGGGCGGAGCGGGAGCGCCTCATCGTGGCGACAGCCCGCGAACTCGCCGAGCAGCAGGGCTGGGACGCGGTCACCACCCGCCGGCTCGCCGAGCGCATCGAATACAGCCAGCCCGTCCTCTACAGCCATTTCCGCGGCAAGCGCGAGATCATCGGCGCCGTCGCCCTCGAGGGTGCCACCGAGATGGCCGCGGCGCTGCGGGCCGCGGCCTCCGCCGCGGACGGCCCGCGCGCCCGGGTCACCGCCCTCGCCCGCGCCTACCTCGACTTCGCCGAGCGCAATCCGGCGGTCTACGACGCCATGTTCGAGCTCGACGGCGGCCTGGCGTTCGCGGACGAGGAGACCCCGGAGCCTCTGAAGGATGGCTTCGCCGCCCTGCTGGAAAGCCTCGGTGAGGTCGCCGGGGAAGGCGTCCACCCGGGACTGTTCACCGAGGTGTTCTGGGCGGCCCTGCACGGGCTGGCGACCCTGACCCGGGCGGGACGGCTGCCCACAGGGGACGCCGAGCGGAGGGTGGAGCTGCTGGTGGACCGGCTCGCCGTGGTCTGACACACCATCCCGGCGGGCACGCAGCCGGGGCCCTCGGGCCCCGCCGCTGCCTGCCTGCGGCATCGCTTCCGGTCACTCGCGCCCACACGGGCGCAGCCGCAGATCGCCGGGCCCTGTACCCCAGACGGGGCACCCGCCCCGGAAGCTGCGGTGCTCATTGATCACGACCCCCGCGCCCTAGCCTTCGGCGGTGCGTGTGTCCGGTGCCGTGACGGACACCCCGGCCCACCGTCACGGCACCGGGCGCGCCCGGCCCCCGCCCGTACCCCGGGGCCGGGCCCCCAGGGGCTCAGGGCGCGCCGACTGCCGTCAGGGCCTGGTCCAGGGCCTGGAGGAAGCGGTTCGTCGTCGTACGGTCACGGACCGCCACACGGAGCCACCGCCGGTCCAGCCCCGGAAACGTGTCGCCCCGCCGCGCCGCGAAGCCCAGACCGCGCAGCCGCTCCCGTACCTCGTCCGCACGCTCCATGCGGAGCAGGACGAACGGCCCCTCCGCCTCCGTCACCGCCCGTACCTCGTCGAACTCCGCCAGCCCGGCCATGAGATGGGCCCGGTCCTTGGCGATGCGTTCGGCCGCCTCGGCGGCCTCCGCCAGCGCCCGGGGCGACATGCACGCCTCCGCCGCCGCCAGCGCGGGGGTCGACACGGGCCACAGCGGCTGTGCCCGCTCCAGCGCCGCGATCGTCGCCGGCGCGGCGAGTACGTAGCCGATGCGCAGCCCCGCGAGACCCCACGTCTTCGTGAGGCTGCGCAGCACCACGAGCCCGGGGACGTCGGTCCGCGCTGCCAGCGCCTCCGGCTCGCCCGGCACCGCGTCCATGAACGCCTCGTCGACCACCACGATCCGCCCCGGCCGGGCCAGCCCGGCGATGGCGTCCGCCGGGTGGAGGACCGACGTCGGGTTCGTCGGATTGCCGACGACGACGAGGTCCGCCGACTCGGGCACGGCCCCCGGGTCCAGCCGGAAGCCGTCCTGCTCGCGCAGCAGCACGCGCTCGACCGCATGCCCCGCGTCCCGCAGCGCCGCCTCCGGCTCGGTGAACTGCGGGTGCACGACCACCGGTCTGCGGACCCGCAGGGCCCGCGCGAGCAGCACGAACGCCTCGGCCGCCCCCGCCGTCAGCAGCACCCGCTCCACGGGCAACCCGTGGCGCGCCGCGACCGCCGCCCGCGCCGCGCGCCCGTCCGGATAGGCGGCGAGCGACATCAGCGCCTCGGTGATGCGCTCGCGCAACCACGCCGGGGGAGTGCCGGTGCGGACGTTGACCGCGAGATCGGTCAGCCGCCCGTCGCGGACCTCCGCGTCGCCGTGGTGGCGCAGATCGTGGGTGTCAGTGTGCGCCGGCATGAGTGTCCTGCCGCTGAACGGACGGTGGTCGGTGCTGTGCCGGTACGGGCACGGATTCGGGCACGGAAACGGCCTCCCGGTAGCGCTCGACGACCAGGTCGGCCAACTCCCCGACGGGACCGATCACTTCCGCGAACCGCACGTCCGTGTCCGGATGCGCCGCCGCCCAGCCCTCCGTGTGCAGCCGCGCCCGCTCCACCGGGCCGCCGTCGAACAGCACGTACGGCACGACGGCGATCCGCCGCGCCCCGAGCCGTACGCAGCGGTCGAGCCCGGCCGGCACATCGGGCGCCGCGGAGGACACGAACGCCGTCTCGACCCCCGCGTACCCCCGCCCCTCCCAGAACAGCCGCGCCGCCCGGTGCACCTCGGCGTTGGCCTCGGGATCGGTCGAGCCGGGCGCCACGAGCAGGACGGTCACCTCGGCACGGTCCCGCGGCGTACGGCCCGCCGCGCCCGCTCCCAGCGCCTCGTCCAGCCGCCGCTCCAGTACGGCGAGCAGCGCCGGGTCAGGGCCGAGCGCCCGGCTCCGGGCGACGGACAGCCCGGGATGTTCTCCGGCCGCGTCCGCGAGCGCCCCGGCGATCCCGTCGTCCGTGCGCGCATCGGGCGCCAGCGCCAGCGGCACGGCGGCGACCGTGCTCGCGCCCGCCGTGACGAGCTCGTCCACGGCCTCGGCGACCGGCCACCGGTCGGCCCCGACGAGCCCGCCCGCGACGGGAATCCCGGGGTGGCGTCGGCCCAGCAGTGCCACGAGGTCCTGGAACGCGGCCGCTGCGGCGTCGTGCCGGGCGCCGGGGGCGGCGATGAGCAGTGCGGGCGGGGAAGTCACACGTTCTCCTCGGAAACGGGGCTGTGGTGCCGGTGATGCGGGTCTTGGGGGTCCTGCGGGTCCTGCGGGTCCTGTCGGTATCGATCATGTCCAACGCGGCCGGATCCACGCCCGGCGGGTGCCGTCGGCGCTTCCACGCCGGCCGACGACATCGTGCCGGACCCCGCCGCCCGGCGCCCGGCCTCTTCCGGAACAAGCTCGGCTGCTTCCGGAACACGAGGGGCCGCAACATCGGGGTCCGGAAGCCGTACGATCGCACAGGTCACACCGCCGGGTCGCCCCTCCGTCCCCGACTTCCGTTTCGGCACGACGAGTTCGCCGCCGCCCGCGAGCGCCGCGGCCTCCGCCACCGACGGCGTACCCACCGCGTCCCGCGCCGCACCGGACGGGTGCGGCACGGGCACCAGGGCCAGCTCCCGGGCCGAGTACGTCCGCAGGGGGACGCCGAGCGCGGCAGCGGCGGCGACGAGCCCGGGCTCGGCCGCCTTGCCGTCCACCGTCGCCAGGGCGACGACCGCCTCCGAGGCCTCTCCTGCCTCCCGCAGCGCACGGCGGACCAGCCCGAGCACCTCATCGAAGGGGGCACCCCGGCGCGCGCCGACACCGACGACAAGAGCGCTCATGGCGTGGCACCCGGCGCCGACGGGGGTGCATCCGCTAGCAAGAACCCATGGCGGTGTTCGTCGCGCTCGGCGCGTTCCTGATGACGCTGGTGGGCGGGTGGGCGGCGCAGCGCGTGACCGACCGGCGCCACCTCGTGCTGGGCCTCGCGGGCGGGCTCATGCTCGGCGCGGCCGGGCTCGATCTGCTGCCGGAGGCGGTGGAGGCGGCGGGCCACGAGGTGTTCGGGGTCCCCCAGGCGCTGCTGCTCTTCGTGGGCGGTTTCCTGCTCGCGCACCTCGTGGAGCGGCTGCTGGCGGGACGTCAGGCGTCGCACGGCGCGTACAACGGGGGACGCCACGACCACCACGCACCCCAGCTCGGCATGGCCGCCGCCGCGGCCTTGGTCGGCCACAGCCTCATGGACGGCATCGCCATCGGCGCCGCGTTCCAGGCCGGCGGCGGGATGGGCGCCACCGTCGCACTCGCCGTGATCACCCACGACTTCGCCGACGGCTTCAACACGTACACGATCACCAGCCTGTACGGGAACGAGCGCCGCAAGGCCCTCGCCATGCTCTTCGCGGCCGCGCTCGCACCCGTGGCCGGTGCGGCGTCCACCCTGCTGTTCACGATGCCGCAGGAGCTGCTCGGCAGCTATCTCGGCTTCTTCGGCGGAGTGTTGCTCTACCTCGCCGCCGCGGAGATCCTGCCCGAGGCGCACCACGACCATCCGGCCCGCTCCACGCTGCTGTGCACCGTGGCCGGCGTGGCGTTCATCTGGCTGGTGACGGGTGTGGCCGAGTGACGCCGGGCAGCGGCTGTGCCTCATGCTCGCCCTGACCATTCCGCGCACCGCCGGACGAGACGGCGTGCCGTGTCCGGCACCCCGGCCCAGTGCGTGTGCACGTAACTCGCGTGCACACCCTGCTGGACGAAGCCCTCGACCCGCCGCTCGGGCTGCCGCAGCCCCCAGGCCGCCTGCGGCCCGGCGCCCGGCTCCAGGACCGTGCGATGGAACTCGTGCCCGCGCATCCGCGTCCCCGCCGCGGCCAGGACGCTGTCGCTCACGGCGACCGCGTCCCGGTAGCCGAGGGTGAGCCGCTCCGACATCCGCGCATCGGCGTCCAGCACCCCGCACATGGGCTTCCCGTCCAGTGAACGGGCGAGATAGAGCAGCCCGGCGCACTCGGCGGCGACGGGCGACCCCGCCTGCGCCAGCTCGGCGACCGCCTTGCGCAGACGGGAGTTGGCGGACAGCTCCGGGGCGTACACCTCGGGGAAACCGCCGCCGATGACGACGCCTGCGGTGCCGTCGGGCAGCTCCTCGTCCCGGAGGGGGTCGAACGGGACGACCTCCGCCCCGGCGGCGGTGAGCAGTTCCGCGTGCTCGGCGTACGAGAACGTGAACGCGGCACCGCCGGCGACGGCGACGACGGGCCTGCGGTCGTCGGCAGCCCGCAATCCGGTGGGCTCCCACAACCCGGTGGGCTCCCACGGCTCCTCGTGGAGCGCCGGCGCACTCCGTGCCAACGCCAGCAGCCCTTCCAGGTCGCACCCCAGACGCACCTGCTCCGCCTGCGCGGCCACCGCCGCCACAGCCTCCGCGTGCCGCTCCGCCACCGGCACCAGCCCCAGGTGCCTGGACGGCGTCGCCACCGCGGGGGCCCGCCGTAGCACGCCCAGCACCGGTACCCCCGACTCCTCCAGGGCCTCCCGCAGCAGCGCCTCGTGGCGGTCCGTCGCGACCTTGTTGAGGATCACGCCGCCGAGCCGCACCTGCGGGTCCCAGGAGGCGAAGCCGTGGACGAGCGCCGCCACCGACCGCGACTGCGACGACGCGTCCACGACCAGCACCACGGGCGCCCGCAGCAGCTTCGCGACCTGGGCCGTCGAGGCCAGTTCACCGGCGCCGGCCGCGCCGTCGTACAGCCCCATCACGCCCTCGATCACCGCCAGGTCGCAGCCGCGCGCGCCGTGCGCGAACAGGGGCGCGATCAGCTCCGTACCGCACATGTACGCGTCGAGGTTACGACCGGGGCGGCCCGTCGCGAGCGCGTGGTAGCCCGGGTCGATGTAGTCGGGGCCCACCTTGTGCGGGGAGACGGCGAGACCGATCGCCGCGAAGGCGGCCATCAGGCCCGTCGCGACGGTGGTCTTGCCGCTGCCCGACGCCGGTGCGGCGATGACGAGACGTGCTACCACTCGATGCCTACCATTCGATGCCCCGCTGGCCCTTCTGACCCGCGTCCATCGGGTGCTTGACCTTGGACATGTCGGTGACGAGATCGGCGAAGTCGAGCAGCGCCTGCGGGGCGTTGCGCCCGGTGATGACGACGTGCTGGGTGCCGGGGCGGTCGCGCAGCACCTGGATCACCTCGTCCGTGTCCACCCACCCCCAGTGCAGCGGGTACGCGAACTCGTCCAGCACGTAGAACCGGTACTTCTCGGCGGCGAGGTCGCGCTTGACCTGCTCCCAGCCCTCGCGCGCCTTCTCCTCGTTCGACAGCTCACCGTCGGCGGGGGCCCGCTGGATCCAGGACCACCCCTCGCCCATCTTGTGCCAGTCGACGGTCCCGCCCTCCCCGGACGCCCCGAGGACCTTCAGCGCGTTCTCCTCGCCGACCTTCCACTTCGCCGACTTGACGAACTGGAACACCCCGACCGGCCAGCCCTGGTTCCAGGCGCGCAGCGCCATCCCGAAGGCGGCGGTCGACTTCCCCTTGCCGATGCCCGTGTGCACCATCACCAGCGGGCGGTTGCGGCGCTGACGGGTGGTCAGTCCGTCGTCCGGTACGACGGTCGGTTGTCCCTGCGGCACTACGCGGCCCTCCTCGTTGTCGTTGCCTGTACGTCCCTGACGAGCCCCGCGATGCTGTCCGCGCGCAGCTCGTCCAGGGTGATGGCGGTGCCGCTCAGGTCGGCGGCGAGCCGTCCGGCGAGACCGAGCCGGACCGGGCCGGTCTCGCAGTCGACGACCACGGAGGCGGTGCCGTCGGCGGCATGCAGCCGCGCGGCCCGCCCGGCCAGCGCCACCGGGTCGGGGCCGCCGGTCGCCCGTCCGTCCGTCACCACCACGAGCAGGGGGCGGCGCGAGGGATCGCGCAGCCGCTCCACGCGCAGCACGTCGTGCGCCTTGAGCAGGCCGGCGGACAGCGGGGTCCGGCCGCCCGTCGGCAGCTTCTCCAGGCGTGCGGCCGCGGCGTCCACGGACGACGTCGGCGGCAGTGCCACCTCGGCGCCCGTACCGCGGAAGGTGACGAGACCGACCTTGTCGCGCCGCTGGTAGGCGTCCAGCAGCAGGGACAGCACCGCGCCCTTGACCGCGCTCATCCGCTGCCGGGCCGCCATCGACCCGGACGCGTCCACGACGAACAGGACGAGATTGCCCTCGCGGCCCTCGCGCGTGGCCTGGCGCAGATCGTCACGCCGGACCACGAGACCGGCGCCCGACCGCCCGCGCGCCCGCTGGTGCGGGGCCGCGGCCTGCACGGTGGCCGCCAGGTGCAGCTTGGTGAGCGCCCCCCGGGGCCGCCGGGCGCCGGTCGTCCTGCCGTGTTCGGTACGGGCGCGGGAGCGGCGCCCCGCCGCGCCCTCGCCGAGCCCGGGAACGCTGAGCATCTTCGTACGGAACGGTTCGGCGGCCCGTACGGCGGACTGCTCGCCCGGGCCCTGGGCCTGCCGCTCCTCGGCGGGCGCCGGGGCTTCGGGCCCCTGCGACTGGGGCGGAATCCCGCCCCCGCCCCCCGGGCCGCCGCCGGGCCCGCCGTCCGGGCCGTCGGGATCCGGGTCCGGATCGTGGTCGGGGTCCTGCTCGGGCTCGTCGTCCCCGCCGAACTGCTCGAGCGTCTCGTCGAGTTTGTCCTCGTCGAGGCCCGGCGCGTCGAACGGGTTACGCCGCCGCCGGTGGGGGAGCGCCAGCAGAGCCGCCTGCCGGACGTCCTCCTCGAGCACGTCCGTGCGCCCCGCCCAGGCGGCCAGCGCCGTCGCCGTCCTGGCCATCACGATGTCGGCGCGCATGCCGTCCACCTCGAACGCCGCGCACGTCGCCGCGATCCGGCGCAGGGCCCCGTCACCCAGCACCACGCCGGGCAGCAGCGCCCGCGCGGCCACGATCCGCTGGCGCAGCGCCGCCTCCTCGTCCGCCCAGCGCGCCGCGAAGCCGGCCGGGTCGTCGTCGTACGCCAGCCGCCGGCGCACGACCTCGACCCGCTGCTCCGGCTCCCGCGACGCGGCCACCTCGACGGTCAGCCCGAACCGGTCCAGCAACTGCGGCCGCAGCTCGCCCTCTTCGGGGTTCATCGTCCCCACGAGCAGGAAGCGTGCGGCATGCCGCACGGACACGCCCTCGCGTTCCACGTACGAGGCGCCCATGGCGGCCGCGTCCAGCAGGAGGTCCACCAGGTGGTCGTGGAGGAGGTTGACCTCGTCGACGTACAGAATGCCCCGGTGCGCGTCCGCGAGCAGCCCGGGCTCGAACGCCTTCACGCCCTCCGAGAGCGCCCGCTCGATGTCGAGCGCCCCGACCAGCCGGTCCTCCGAGGCCCCGACGGGCAGCTCGACCATCCGGGCCGGCCGGGCGGTGCCGGGTGCGGCCTCGTGCGGCCCGTCAGGACACCCCGGATCGGGCGCCCCCGGCGCACACGAGAACCGGCACCCGGCGACCACGTCCACATCCGGCATGAGCGCCGCGAGCGCCCGCACGGCGGTCGACTTGGCGGTGCCCTTCTCACCGCGTACGAGCACACCGCCGACCGCGGGCGAGACCGCGTTCAACAGGAGCCCGAGCCGCAGATCGTCCATTCCGACGACGGCGGTGAACGGGTAGGGGGTGCTCATCGGGTGATCACTCCTTCGCTGGAGCCACGCCGGTTGCGCGGCTCGTTCGTGCCCTGCCGAGGGCGTCGGCTCCATCGGAAACCGGAACCGTCAGGTGGGCCCGGGTGTTCTTCCTCAAGCGCCGGACGGGCTCCGAAGGAGCCCCGCCGCAGGCGCTCACGGCGCGCCCGGTGCGATGAACGGGAGCCCCGAGGGCGCGCCGTCCTCGATCAGCCGCAGCAGCGCGTCCGTGTCCGCGTGTTCCTCGATCAGGTCGCCGAGCCGGTCCAGCTGTTCCTCGCGCAGCGCGCCGAAGCTCGTGTCGGGGGCCGGTACGAAACGGCGCCCGGCGGCCGCGGCCACCTCGCGCAGAAATGCCCGCCGGAAGCCGTCGCTCTCCAGCGAGCCGTGCCAGTGGGTGCCCCACACCGATCCGACCCGGCAGCCGTCCAAAAAGGCTTCTCCGCCCAGGACTTCGGCGACGCCGTGGTGGATCTCGTACCCCTCGACCGGTTCTCCGAGCGCTTCGCCCACCGGCCGTGCGAGGGTCTTCTCGGGCGCGAACCGCACCCGCACCGGCAGCAGCCCGAGCCCTGCCACGGACCCGGCCCGTGACTCGACCTCGTCTTCGATCCGCTCGCCCAGCACCTGGAAGCCACCGCAGATGCCGAGCACCGGACGGCCCTCCGCCGCGCGGCGGGCAATCGCATCCGCGAGGCCGCGTTCGCGCAGCCACTCCAGGGCGCGCACGGTGCCGCGCGTGCCGGGCACGACGACCAGGTCGGCGTCGGCAAGCTCCTCGGCGCGGTCCACGAAGCGCACGACCACGCCCGGCTCGGCAGCCAGTGCGTCCACATCGGTGAAGTTGGACATCAGCGGTACGGCGCAGACCGCGATGCGCAGCACGTCCTCGCCGACCGGCGGGGCGACGACGGACTCGCGTACCGCACCCCGCAGGGAGACGCGCAGCCCGTCCTCCTCGTCGATGCCGAGGCCGTGCGCGTACGGCAGGACGCCGTACGTCCGCCGCCCGGTCAGCCCGTGCAGCATCTCCAACCCCGGTTCCAGCAGCGTCACATCGCCCCGGAACTTGTTGACGAGGTAGCCCGCTATGAGCGCCTGGTCCTCCGCGGCGAGCAGCGCCGTCGTACCGAAGAACTGCGCGAAGACCCCGCCCCGGTCGATGTCCCCGACCACCACCACGGGGAAGCCCGCAGCCCGGGCGACGCCCATGTTCACGATGTCCGTGCGCCGCAGATTGATCTCGGCCGGGCTGCCGGCCCCCTCGCAGATCACGGCGTCATACGTGCCCCGCAGCTCCTCCAGGCACTCCATGACGGGCCCGAACAGCGCCTGCTGCCGCCCGCCGTGCAGCATTTTCCCGGGGGACCCCCCAGACCCCCCGAAGAACCCGCGTGCACTCAGTTCGCCCACCGGCTTGCCCATCAGCACGACTTGGCTGGACCGGTCGCTGCCCGGCTTGAGCAGCACGGGGTTCATCAGCGCCGAGGGCTCCACCCGCGCCGCCTGCGCCTGCATGGCCTGCGCACGGCCGATCTCCGCGCCCTCGCGCGTCACGAACGAATTGAGGGACATGTTCTGTCCCTTGAAGGGCGCGACCTTCACGCCCTGGCGCACCAGCCACCGGCAGATCCCCGCCGTGACGACGCTCTTGCCCGCGTCCGACGTCGTCCCGGCGACCAGCAGTCCGCCCCCGCTCATGCATGCCTCCCCTTCAGGGCCCCGGCGGCCAGCCGCGCGCCCGCGCACGCCACGAGCGCCAGTACGCCCACGCGCCGCGACAGCCGTACCGCACGCTCGATGTCCGCGAACTCGACGGCCCGGCCGTCGCCGTTGAGCACGGGCCGGTGCTCGACCCGTCCGCCGTACGAGAGCGTCCCGCCGAGCCGTACGCCGAGGGCCCCCGCGAACGACGCCTCCACCGGTCCCGCGTTGGGGCTCGGATGCTTCGCGGCGTCGGCGCGCCAGGCCCGTACGGCGCCGCGCGGGTCGCCCCCCGCCAGGACCGCGAGTGCGGCGGTGAGACGTGCGCCCGGCCAGCCCGCGACGTCGTCGAGCCGCGCCGACGCCCAGCCGTACCGCCGGTAGCGGGGCGACTTGTGACCCACCATCGCGTCCAGCGTGTTCACGGCACGGAAGCCCACCAGTCCCGGGACCCCGCCGAGTGCGCCCCACACGAGCGCGCCGACGACCGCGTCGGAGGTGTTCTCCGCGACGGATTCGACGACCGCGCGGGCGATTCCGGGGCCGTCCAGCGCCTGCGGGTCCCGCCCGCACAGATGGGGCAGCCGCTCCCTCGCGACCTCGATGTCCCCGGCCGCCAGCGCTCCGCCGACGGCCCTGGCCTCCCGTCCCAGTGACGTTCCGCCGACGACGGCCCAGGTGGCGGCCGCGGTCAGCGCGATCGATGCGGTACGGGAACGGCGTACGGAAGCAGCGGCCAGCGCGCCTGCGGCGACGGCGCCCCCGGCGCACACGGCGGTGTGGACCGCGCCCCACCCGCGGTGGTCGCGCCACAGCGCCCGCTCGACGGCAGCGGCGGCCCGGCCGAACGCGGCGACCGGATGTCCTCGGCGCGGATCGCCGAAGAGCAGGTCGCCGGCGAGTCCGGCAGCTGCACCGCATGCAAAGGTCCGCTCTGCACGCATGTTCGTCCTCACTCAGGGTCCGCGCCCTGGCTCGACGTGACCGGCGGTGAGAGTTCCTGGCTCCGGGAGTGGAGTGCACCCGTGACAGTGGCGGGACCGCGCCGGATTCGCACCGGCTTCCTCTTCTGCCGCCGTAAATGGCTCCGGAAGTCCACCATGGCCGCGAACACCCGTCAACTCGCCCTTGACCTGCGGCGGGACAGTGTGCGGAGTGCCACATGGGGGCGCACGCGGGGGCGCACACGACAGGGGCCGGACCCACCCGGAGGTGTGCCCGGCCCCTGTACCGAGGATGTGCCGTGCCGACCGTCGGGCGGCGCCGTCCGACGGTGATCAGGCGACGATGAGCCAGATCCCGTAGGTCACCGCTGCCGTGCAGAGCGCGAAGCAGGCGTACGCACCTGTTCGGGCGAGTCCGGCGGAGCCGCCCTGTGCGGCTGCGGCCTCCTGCTTGGAGAGGCCCGCGATGCCCAGGGTGAACAGGCCCACCAGGGCGACGGTGACGACGAGGCTCACGCCGAAGACGGAGCCCAGAGCTGCCCAGTCGATCTTCATGCTGTTCTTTCCTTACACCGTGGCGGCGGGCGCCGCGGTGGTCGCGGGGGCGGTCGTGGGCGCCGGGACGGTCGCGGGGGCCGGGGTGGTCTCGGCGGCCGGGGCGGGGATGGTGGCCCTCAGGTCCTCGGGCTCGGTCGCCGCGGCGGTGGCGACGCCGGCCGGGGGCGGGGTGACGGCCGCGATGGCGGTGGTGACCACGCCCGCGGGCTCGGCGATCTCGTCGTCCGTGACGTTGGTGTGGTCGACCGGCTTGCGGCGCGAAAGGGACCAGATGACCGCGGCACCCGCGATCAGCAGCACCGCCACGGCGCCGACGCCCCAGGCGCCCTGGCTGGTGAGGAACTCGGCCCCGGCGCCGACCAGAGCGGCGGCCGGCAGCGTCAGGCCCCAGGCGATGAACATCCGGGTGGCGGTGGACCAGCGGACCACGCCGCCCTTGCGGCCGAGGCCCGCACCCATGACCGCGCCGGAGCACGACTGGGTGGTGGAGAGCGAGAAGCCGAGGTGCGAGGAGGCCAGGATGACCGTCGCGGCGCTGGTCTGGGCGGCGAAGCCCTGCTGCGGCCGGAGGTCGGTGAGGCCTTTGCCCATGGTGCGGATGATGCGCCAGCCGCCCAGGTACGTACCGAGCGCGATCGCCATACCGGCGGAGACGATCACCCACAGCGGCGGGTTCGAGCCGGGGGCGAGGACGCCGCCGGTCACGAGGGCCAGGGTGATGACACCCATGGTCTTCTGCGCGTCGTTGGTGCCGTGGGCGAGGGAGACGAGTCCGGCCGAGGCGATCTGGCCGGCGCGGTAGCCCTTGGACGTGGCCTTGTCGTCCGCCTTGCTGCCGATGCGGTACGTCAGCTTCGTCGCGAGGAGCGCGGCGAGACCGGCGACGATCGGCGCGGCGACGGCCGGGATCAGGACCTTCGTGACGATGGTCCCGCCGTTGACGGCCGAGAAACCGGCGGACATCACGGCTGCGCCGATGAGACCGCCGAAGAGCGCGTGCGAGGAGCTGGACGGCAGGCCCAGCAGCCAGGTGAAGAGGTTCCACAGAATGGCGCCGACGAGCGCCGCGAAGATCACTTCGGTGCGGATGCCCTCTTCGTTGATGATCCCGCCGGAGATCGTCTTGGCGACCTCGACGGACAGGAATGCGCCGACAAGATTCAGCACGGCGGACATGGCCACCGCCGTCTTGGGCTTGAGTGCGCCGGTCGAGATGGTCGTCGCCATCGCGTTGGCTGTGTCGTGGAAACCGTTCGTGAAATCGAACACGAGAGCGGTGATGATCACGATCCCGAGGAGAAGCGTGATGTTTTCCATTTACCCAGGCTTCTTTTGGATGTCAGTGGCTCGGCGACCGTAGGCAACCTGGGTGAACGGAAGGTGAACTGAGGCGGGCGGTGCGGTGTCTCGACATGGCTACAGTCGTTCCGCTTGTGCAGGAAGAGGCGCCAGAAACGGGCAGGGGCCCGCCAGTGGGCGGGTGGTGACCCCCTTCGGCAGGGGCTGCCGGTCCGCCGAGGAGATCCTGGTCACTCCGGAGGCCGGCGCCGTGGTGGAAGGATCACCGCATGACCAGGCAGCAGGAGCAGGGGCAGCGGCAGGACGTGATCGGGCGGGCCTGGGCGGACCTCGTGGCCACGGCCCGCAGAACCGCGGCGGACGGACTCGTCGTCGGGACCTCGGGCAATGTCTCCGTACGGGTCTCCACGGAAGACGGCGAGCTGGTCCTGGTCACCCCGAGCGGGGTGCCCTACGAACGGCTCGGCACGGAGGCCCCCCTCGCCGTCGGCCTCGACGGGCGGCAGCTGCTCGGCGAACTCACCCCCACCAGCGAGCTCCCGCTGCATCTGGAGATCTACCGGGCCACGGACGCGGCCGCCGTCGTGCACACCCACGCCGTGCACGCGACCGCCGTCTCCACCCTGGTCACCGAGCTGCCGCTGATCCACTACATGGCCGCGGCCCTCGGCGGCCCCGTCCGCGTCGCCCCGTACGCGCTCTACGGAACGGACGAGCTGGCCGCGAACATGCTCCGGGCCCTGGCGGACCGCACGGGATGCCTGCTCCAGAACCACGGAACCGTCGCCTACGGAGCCTCGCTCGACCAGGCGTACGACCGAACGGCCCAATTGGAGTGGATGTGCCGGGTCTGGCTCACCGCGAGCTCCGTCCCCGGCCATGAGCCGTCCCTGCTGTCCCGCGCCCAGGTCGACGAGGTGCGCGACAAGCTCCGCAGCTACGGACAGCCCCGCTGACCGGTCGGCCGGACCGCTGGGGAGCGTCACCCATCGTGACCCGTCCACTGGCAGCCCGGCCGGGACGTGCCGACACTGGAGCGGTGCGCCCGGTTACAGCGACGGCAGCGGCCGTCACCACCCTGATAGGTCTTGGCGCGGCCACGTTCGCGGCGGGACGTTACGCCAGCGATGCCGCGCTCAAGGCACCTCCCGGACGGCCCCTGCCCGGCGAGCCCCGGCTCACCGTGCACGCCACAGGACCGGGCAGGATCACCCTCACCCGCAGCCTCGTCTCCCTCCGGCCCGGTACCTACGGACTCACCGGCACCGATGTGCACGCTGTCGTCGGCCCCGTCCTCGAGGACGTGCCGCACGCGGCGGACACCGTCGTGCGCCGGCTGGAGAGCGTGGGGCACGGCAGCCTCGACATCGGCACCAAGGTGCGGCTCACCCCGCAGGTGCACAGCGGCACCCCGACCAGCGCCCTCGGCATCGACCACGAGGACGTGGACATCCCCGGTGAACTGGGCTCGCTTCCCGCCTGGTTCGTCCCCGGCCCCCGCAGCACCTGGATCATCGCCGTGCACGGCCTCGGCGCCACGCGGCAGCACACCCTGAACCTCATGCCCTTCCTCGTCGGCCGGCAGCTGCCCGTGCTGGCCGTCACCTACCGCGGCGACCCCGGCGCGCCCGGCTCCCCGGACGGCCTCGGCCACCTCGGCGACTCCGAGTGGCGCGACCTCGACGCCGCCGTCCGGTACGCCGTCCGCCGCGGCGCCGAGCGCGTCATCCTGCACGGCTGGTCCACCGGCGCCTCGATGGCCCTGCACGCCGCCGCGAACTCGGCGTACCGGGACCGGATCGCCGGGCTCGTCCTGGACTCCCCGGTGCTCGACTGGGAGACCACCCTGCGCGCCCTCGCCACCGCCCGGCGCACCCCGTCCTTCCTGCTGCCCCTCGCCGTGCGCGCGGCCAAGGGCCGCACCGGGCTGCACGGCGACCGGCTGCGGGAGGCCGCCGACCCGGACGCCGTACGCGTCCCCGCGCTGATCTTCCACGGCCCTGACGACAGACTCGCGCCCTGGGCCCCGTCCCAGGAGCTCGCGGCCCGCCGCCCGGACCTGGTCAGCCTCCAGACCGTGCCCGACGCCCCGCACGGCGCCATGTGGAACGTGGACCCGGCCCGCTACGAGGAGACCCTCCGCCGCTTTCTCACCCCCCTCGTCTGACCACCCGTCCGGCAACCCCGCGGCCACCTCCGAGCAGCCTCGGAGCCGCTCCGGAGCCGCCTCCCGGCCACCCCTTTCCGCGAGATCACGGATTCCGTTTGGGCTTTCGGGCCGTCAACGGGAAGACTGCTCCCGTGACGTCCCGTAACCTGCGCGACTCCAGACTCCGTCTTGTCCGCCCCCGCCCCACCGTCACGGCGCGCCGCGCCGTGACGAACCGGCGTACGCGCCCCGCTCCGCGCCCGCCCGAGGGCACTCCTCCGGCCGCGGAACTGGCCCGCCAGGCGCGCGAGGTGCTCGCCGACGCGGTCCGTGTCGCCCGCTGGGCCGCCGCCGAGCGCGACGCGGCGGTCGGCCCTGCTGTGCTGGAACGGGCCGCGGCCGCACTGGAGTTGACGCCGGACCAGGTGAGCGCGGGCTGGGACCGCGCCCGGCTCGCCGGACTGGTGGAGCTCCACGGCGACACCGCGCGCCCCGGCTGGCGGCTGAACGCCTGGGACCGCGACGACACCGCCGTGCTGCGCGGCTGGGTCGCCCTCTTCGACGCCTGGTCCCTCGTCCACCCCGCGCCCGCGG
Organism: Streptomyces sp. NPDC059909; assembly: GCF_042730885.1. Lineage (NCBI taxonomy): Bacteria > Bacillati > Actinomycetota > Actinomycetes > Kitasatosporales > Streptomycetaceae > Streptomyces > Streptomyces sp. NPDC059909. The sequence goes on along the minus strand of NZ_JBHWKX010000002.1, from coordinate 43,715 downwards.
ACGTCGCTCCCACAGCCGTCGCGGAGGTCGTCGAGGCCGTCCCCCAGGTGCTCTCCCTCCTCCAGCTCTCCGCAGGACCCGTGCTCGTACCGGCCCTGCTCGATCTGCTCCAGCAGCGCGTCGTGGAACTCCGCGAGGAGCGCTGCGAAGTGCCCTACGGACCCCAGCCCGACTCCGTCCCGGCCGACTCCGTCCCGGTGGGCCCCGGCGCGACCGCCCCCGCCGCGGCCGACTCCGACGTCTCCCTCTCCGCCCTGCTTGACTGGGCCCTGGAGGGCCTCGCCGCGGTCGGCGCCCTCACCCTCGGTCCGGGCCAGGCCACACTCACCCCGCTCGGCAACTGGGCGGTCTGGGTCAAGCTCGAGCAGATCTGCGTCGCCGCCCAGAGCCCCGCAGGCCATATCGAGCAGTCCGCCGAGGACATGCTCCGCGCCTGCGCCCTGCTCACCCCCGGCCCCGCCCGTGACGAGTACCGCGCCTGGCTCGCCGCCCGTACCGTCTCCAGCGCCGTCACCGAACTCCTCGCCGCCGCCCGCGGCGAGGACGCCCTGCTCCGCGGCGTCGCCTTCGAGGCGCTCCGGGTCGTCGGCGCCCCGGCCGAGGCCGGGGTCCGCGCAGCGGCCGAGGAGCCGTCCCTGCGGCCGTACGCCCTGCTCTGGCTCGCCGAGTACGAGGGAGCGGACCCCGAGGACACCGCCGAGGTGCTCACCCGCAAGGAGGCGACCTGGCTCTGGGTCGACACCGCGGCCGCCGTCGCCGACCACGGCGAGGCCGCACTGCTGGTCCGCCACCTCGACTCGGCGGTCCAGGGCACCGTCCCCGCCCTGCTGGACGAGGTCAGGGCGGTCGGCCACCCGCGCACCGTGCAGGTCCTGGTCGCCCTCGCGGCCGCCCACCCCGACCCCGCCCTCGCCAAGGCCGTCCGGCGGGCGGCCTTCCAGGTCCACACGGGGGGTGCCTGACAGGCGCCCGGCAGCGGACCTGAAGCGGCAGGGTCGGGCCCCTAGCCCTCCGCCGCCCCCGGCCGGTACGTCCCGAAACTCCAGACGTTGCCCTCCAGGTCGCGCGTCATGTAGTCCCGGGAGCCGTAGTCCTGGTCGGTGGGCGGCATCACGATCTCCACCCCGTGCTCCGCGGCCCTGCTGTGGTGCACGTCCACGTCGTCGACGTGCACGAAGACGCCGGCCGGCCCGGCGCCCTCCATCAGCTTGTCGAACTGGCTCCCCGTGCCCTTGCTGCCGAGCATCACCAACCCGTTCCCGTACGACAGCTCGGCGTGGACGACCCTGCCGTCCTCACCCTCGTACACGGCGTTCGCCGTGAAGCCGAAGGCCTCGGTGAGCTGCTTGATCGCGGCCTTGGCGTCCGCGTACACCAGCGTCGGACAGATGTCCGGTGCCTCCGCCATGTCGATCACCCCTAACTCCTCGCTCGACGACAGGAATGTGATCTGACTCTCAGTCTGGCAGGGGGCACCGACAATGCCCGGCACCCGAGGGACGGAGGCGTCGGCGCGGGCCGGCGGAAGGTGACGTCCGCGCCGGCCGGCGGAAGACGAAGGTGTCCGCGGCGGCGAGGTGTCAGCGGAAGGTGTTGCACTGGGCCATGTCGCCCGTGCGGTAACCCCTGTAGAACCACTCCTGGCGCTGGGCGGCCGAACCGTGCGTCCACGTCTCGGGAGTGACCCGCCCCTGGAACCGCTCCTGGATCCGGTCGTCGCCCACCGCGGCGGCGGCGTTCAGACCGTCCTGGATGTCGGCGTCCGTAAGCCGTGTCAGCAGCGGACGGCCCGTCCTCTCGTCCGGCGTGGTCGTGGCGTGGTGCGCCCATACCCCGGCGTAGCAGTCCGCCTGCAGTTCCACGCGCACGGCGTTGCTGCCCGCGCCCTGGCCCCCGTCCTGCGCGCGGGCCAGCGTGCCCATCTGGTTCTGGATGTGGTGGCCGTACTCGTGCGCGACGACGTAGGCCTGCGCGAACGGGCCGCCGCTCGAACCGAACTTGGTCCGCAGGTCGTTGAAGAAGTCCACGTCCAGATAGATCTGATGGTCCCCGGGGCAGTAGAACGGCCCGACCGCCGATGTGGCCGTGCCGCAGGCGGTGCGGACGCTGCCCGTGAACATCACGGTCGGCGCGTCCGAGTAGCGCCCGCCGCGCCGCGCGTACTCCGCGCGCCAGAAGTCCTGCACGCTGTTGACCACCGCGACGGTCCGGCAGTCCTCCCGGAGGTTCGCGGCCGCACCCTTGCGGCAGGCCTGGTCGACCTCCGCCGCCGAGGACGCGCTCACGGCCGGCTCCTGGCCTCCGTCGGTGAGGCCGAGCTGGTCGGGACCCACGCCGAAGAGCAGCCCCACGATCAGTGCGATGAATCCGACGATGCCGCCCCCGACGGTGGCCCTGCCACCCGGGACGCGGCTGCGACGCACATCCCTGACCTCGGAGGTGTCCAGGTCGGCGTTGTCGTCGAACTGCATGCCCCCGAGTATCGATCAGCCCCGTATGTTCCGCCCGTTTTGCGACCTTCGCGGGCTCCGTCCGCGCTCCCGGTGACCGCTCCACCGTGGGGAGAACCACAGAAAACCGGTTGCACATGCCCGGTAGACTGCCCCGTATGGCAATTCTCCTCGTGGATTAGACGGCGTCGAAGCTGCCGCACGCCCCGTCGTCCTTCCGCCGTCCGTCCCGTCCTGGAGTTTTACCGTGATCACCGCTTCCGGCATCGAGCTGCGCGCCGGCGCCCGCGTCCTCATCGAGTCCGCCACCTTCCGTATCGCCAAGGGCGACCGCATCGGCCTCGTCGGCCGCAACGGAGCGGGCAAGACCACCCTCACCAAGTGCCTCGCGGGCGAAGGCATCCCCGCCTCCGGCCAGATCGCCCGCTCCGGCGAGGTCGGCTACCTCCCGCAGGACCCGCGCACGGGCGACCTCGACGTCCTCGCCCGCGACCGCATCCTCTCCGCCCGCGGCCTCGACCTCCTGATCCGCAAGATGCGCGAGAACGAGCAGCGCATCGCCAGCGGCAAGGGCGCCACGCGCGACAAGGCGATGAAGCAGTACGAGCGCCAGGAGACCGAGTTCCTGACGAAGGGCGGTTACGCGGCGGAGGCCGAGGCCGCCACCATCGCCGCCGCGCTCAACCTGCCCGACCGCGTCCTCGGCCAGCCGCTGCACACCCTCTCCGGCGGTCAGCGCCGCCGTGTCGAGCTCGCCCGGATCCTCTTCTCGGACGCCGACACGCTGCTCCTCGACGAGCCGACCAACCACCTCGACGCGGACTCGATCGTCTGGCTGCGCGACTACCTGAAGACGTACCGCGGCGGCTTCATCGTCATCTCCCACGATGTCGACCTCGTCGAGACGGTGGTCAACAAGGTCTTCTACCTCGACGCGAACCGCTCGACGATCGACATCTACAACATGGGCTGGAAGCTCTACCAGCAGCAGCGCGAGGCCGACGAGAAGCGCCGCAAGCGGGAGCGGCAGAACGCGGAGAAGAAGGCCGCCGCGCTCAACGCCCAGGCCGACAAGATGCGCGCCAAGGCCACCAAGACCGTCGCCGCGCAGAACATGGCGCGCCGCGCCGAGCGGCTGCTCTCCGGCCTCGAGGACGTCCGGGCGGCCGACAAGGTCGCGAAGCTGCGCTTCCCCGAGCCCGCGCCCTGCGGCAGGACGCCGCTCACGGCCGAGAGCCTGTCCAAGTCGTACGGCTCCCTCGAAATCTTCACCGACGTGGACCTCGCGATCGACAAGGGGTCCCGCGTCGTCATCCTCGGCCTCAACGGCGCCGGCAAGACCACGCTGCTGCGCCTCCTCGGCGGGGTCGAGACGCCCGACACCGGCCAGGTCGTCGAGGGACACGGCCTCAAGCTGGGCTACTACGCCCAGGAGCACGAGACCCTCGACCCGGACCGCACGGTGCTGGAGAACATGCGCTCCGCCGCGCCCGACCTCGACCTGGTCGAGGTCCGCAAGGTGCTGGGCTCCTTCCTGTTCTCCGGCGACGACGTCGACAAGCCGGCCGGGGTGCTCTCCGGCGGTGAGAAGACCCGGCTGGCCCTTGCGACGCTGGTGGTCTCGTCGGCGAACGTGCTGCTGCTCGACGAGCCGACCAACAACCTGGACCCGGCCAGCCGCGAGGAGATCCTGGGCGCGCTGCGCACCTACAAGGGCGCGGTCGTGCTGGTCACGCACGACGAGGGCGCGGTCGAGGCGCTGAGCCCGGAGCGGATCATCCTGCTGCCGGACGGCATCGAGGACCTGTGGGGCGCGGACTACGCGGACCTCGTCGCGCTCGCCTGACCTGACCCGACCCGACCCGACCCGACCCGACCCGACCCGACCCGGGCCGCCCGGCCACGGTGCCGCCACCGGCCGGACGCCGGCCGGCCATGGTCGGACACCCTGTCGCGGCCGGTCGCGGAGCTGCCCGGTCACGGTGTGACCGGCTCCGTCGCCACCGGTCGTGGCCCTGCCTGGCCGCGTTCCGGCCCGCCCTGCTCTGGCCGGGCGGGCCTGATCCACTTCGTATGGATCATTCGGCTCATGAGTGATCCTTCATCTGAGTGAGTGCGTCTCGTACTCCGGCGTGGCGATCTGTCGAAACGGTCCGCCGTGGCCTGCCCGGCACCCGGAACCGCCCCGTCCGGACCACAGCCGCCCTGACCTGGAATTTCACCCTCCGAGACGCCGAAACGTCTCGGCAGTCAACCCCGGAATCCCAGATTCCGGTCGTGACGGCGGCCGTGCGGCCGCCAAAGCTTGTCGTACGGACCTTGTCGAATGGGTGGCCATGAAGCCCTTGAGGGGTGATCATGAGAGTCCAGAGCGCACTTCCCATGAGGAGGCACGGGTGGCCGAGACTCTGAAGAAGGGCAGCCGGGTGACCGGCGCCGCGCGCGACAAGCTCGCGGCAGACCTGAAGAAGAAGTACGACTCCGGTGCGAGCATCCGGGCGCTGGCCGAAGAGACCGGCCGCTCCTACGGATTCGTCCACCGGATGCTCAGCGAATCCGGAGTCACGCTGCGGGGACGCGGCGGAGCGACGCGCGGCAAGAAGGCCGCCTCGGCCTGACGGCCGGAGCGGGCAGCTGCCGAGAGCGGCGTGTGAGGCCGGCCGGCCGTTTCCGGTGCCGGCCACCCGGTCGACCGCGGGGTCGGCCGGGTGGTTACTGTGCAGTCACTTAACCGTCGCTGTACGGACTGCACCGCACCGGAACCGGAGGCACCTCATGACTTCGCTCGACTCGTTGGACTCTGTGCTCGACAAGGACGGCGTACGGCTCACCGTCGAAGACGCGGTGGCCACGGTGACCCTCACCAACCCGGACAAGCGCAATGCCCAATCCCCCGCTCTCTGGCGGGCGTTGGCGGAGGCCGGGCGGTCACTGCCGGGCAACGTGCGGGTCGTCGTGCTGCGCGGTGAGGGCAAGTCCTTCTCCGCGGGGCTCGACCGGCAGGCATTCACGCCCGAGGGCTTCGACGGAGAGCCGTCGTTCCTCGACCTCGCGCGCGGCTCGGACGAGGAGCTGGACGCGGTCATCGCCGAGTACCAGGAGGCTTTCACCTGGTGGCGCCGCAACGACATCGTGTCGATCGCGGCGGTCCAGGGCCATGCGATCGGTGCCGGGTTCCAGCTCGCCCTCGCCTGCGATCTGCGGATCGCCGCACAGGACGTGCAGTTCGCCATGCGCGAGACCAGTCTCGGACTGGTCCCCGACCTCACCGGGACCCACCCGCTCGTCTCGCTCGTCGGCTACGCCCGCGCGCTCGAGATCTGCGCCACCGGACGCTTCGTCCAGGCCGATGAGGCGGAGCGGATCGGTCTCGCCAACCTCGTCGTGCCCGCCGCCGAACTCGACGCGTCCGTACGCGACTTGGCGGCCGCGCTGCTCGCCGCGCCGCGTGACGCGGTGATCGAGACCAAGGCGCTGCTGCGGGGAGCCCAGGAGCGTACGTACGAGGAGCAGCGGACGGCCGAGCGGGCCGCCCAGGCCCGGCGCCTGCGGGACCTCGCGGGCCTCGCGGACTGATCCGACGGCGCGCACCGCACCTGTGCCCCCGCCGTGCCTCGCCGCGCGGCGGGGCGCACGCCGCAGTGTCCTCAGGCCCCGGTGGGCACGTCCGTGATCAGGACCGCCACCGGCACGGGCGACGGGAGCACCGGAGTGACCGCCTCCCGGACGGCCAGCGCCACCGCCAAGGGGTGGTGGCCGCGTGCCGTCGCGCATTCGACGCGCACGGACGACTCCTCGATACGGACCGGCACACCCAGCGTGCCCGTGAGGCGGGCGACTCCCGGCACGGCGGCTGCCGTGGTGCCCACCTCGCCCTGCGGCCCCACCGCGGGCACGCCGGCCGGCGGACTCGCCGGCTCCGGCTTCGGTACGGCGTCCAGCAGCGCCGTCACCCGCAGATCGATCTCCGTCACGGCGAGGTCCAGCCGCTCCACGGCCGCGGTGTGGAGGGCCGCGCGAAGACGGTCCGCCACGGCCGGGATCGGCTCGTCAGGGGCCGCCGCGAAATCCGCCTCGATACGCAACAGGCCCGGCGGCAGGGCCCCGGGCGGGGGCGGGACCACGGGTTCCGCAGCCAGCTCCGGATCGGCGAGCGCGATCCGCAGCCGGCCCAGCACGGCGCCGCGCACCTCCCGCGCCGCCACCGCGCGCAGCACCGCCTCCGCCGCGCGCTCCGTCAGCCAGGCGCCGTCCGCCGCGCCGCCGAGGGGGAGGAGCCTGCCCAGGGCCAGCCGGGCACGTACCGCCCCGGCCCATCCCGCCGTCGTCATCGCCCGCGCCCCCTCACGGCTTCCGCCTCGTCATTGCTCCAGCCTGCCGCATCCCCGGCGCGAGACGGGGCAAGCGCACTTAGTGTGGTCAGCGGAGTCAGAAGTCCACCACCGCCCCGAAGGGACGTATGGCCATGACCGAGACCGATGTCAATGTCAAGAAGGAGCCGTCCGGCCCGGTCAGGCGGGGCGGCGGAGACCCGGGCACCCGAGGGCGTACCACCATCGCCGACGGCGTGGTCGAGAAGATCGCCGGACTCGCGGCCCGGGAAGTGCTCGGCGTCCACGCCATGGGCAGCGGAATCTCCCGTACGTTCGGGGCCATGCGCGACCGCGTGCCCGGTGGCGGCGGGCGTTCCAGCGCCACCCGTGGGGTGAAGGCCGAGGTGGGGGAGGTCCAGTCGGCGATCGACCTGGAGATCGTCGTCGACTACGGGGTGTCGATCTCGGACGTGGCCCGTGCCGTCCGCGAGAACGTCGTAGCCGCGGTGGAACGCATGACCGGACTCGAGGTCGTCGAGGTCAACATCGCGGTCAGCGACGTGAAACTGCCGGAAGAGGAAGAAGAAGAGCCGGAGCCGCGGATCCAGTAGCGGAGCGAGCTCACGAGAGGAGCTCACGATGAGCATGGCGGTGGCCGGCCTGCTGGCCGGCATGGCGCTCGGCTTCGCCGGTTACTTCGGCGGTTTCGGGGCCTTTCTCCTCGTGGCCGCGCTCGGCGCGGTCGGGTTCGTGGTCGGCCGCGTCCTGGACGGCGACCTCGAACCGGGCGACTTCTTCCGGGGACGCGAGCACGGCGACCGGCGGAGGTGACACGGCGTGGCCGCGGAGTCGACTCCGCCCGTGGCGACGAAGGACATCGAGGCGGCCGAGCGGGGAGCGACGACGATCGCCGACCGGGTCGTCGCGAAGATCGCCGCGCAGGCGGCGCGGGAAGCCCTCGTACACGTACCGGAGGGGGCGGAGGCCCCCCATGCCACGGTCACGGTGCACCATGACCACGCCCGCGTGCGGATCAGTCTCGAACTCGAATACCCCTCCGACATCGGCGCGCAGTGCGGTGCCGTGCGTGGCCGTGTCACGCAGCGGGTAGAGGCGTTGGCGGGGATGAAGGTGCCCGAGGTCGACGTACAGGTCGAGCGGCTGCACTCCGTCCACACGCGCCGGGCGGCCCAGGGGAGGCTCCGATGACCGAACCCGTCGAGGGAACCGGACCGGTGCCGGGGTCCGTGAAGGAGTCCGTGAAGGAGAAGGAGCTGGACCAGTCGGCCTCCGCCGCCGCGTACCGGCCCGCCGCGGCGGACGGGCACGACCGCCGCGGACGCTTCTGGTCCAAGCGGCGGATCCCGGCCGGGCTGCTCGCGGTGGTGGTGGCCGCCGGCACGGGGCTGCTCCTGTACGACGTCGTGGCGGTACGGGCGGAGCGGCCGGCCATGGCCTGGCGCCGGTCGCTCGCCGACCAGCTGGAGCGGTGGCCCCTCGACAACACCTGGGTGCTGGTGGGCGCGGGCGTCGCGATGGCCCTCGGCGTGTGGCTGATGGTGCTCGCCGTGACGCCCGGGCTGCGGGGACTGCTGCCGATGCGGCGGGACGCGGCCGACAAGGACGTACGGGCCGGGTTGGACCGGGAGGCCGCCGCGCTGGTGCTGCGCGACCGGGCGACGGAGGTGTCCGGGGTGCAGTCCGTACGGGTCCGGATGGGGCGGCGGCGGGTCGGTGTGCGGGCGGTGTCCCACTTCCGTGAACTCGACGACGTACGCGCCGATATGGACGCGGTGCTCGGTGCGGCCATCCGGGAACTGGGGCTGGCGCATCCGCCGGCGCTGTCCGTGGTCGTCCGACGGCCCGCGAAGAAGGGGTGACCGGGATGCTGGGCGTCGTCAATCGTGTGCTGCTGGGCCTCGCCGGGCTGGTGCTGCTGGCGGCCGGGGGAGCAGTGCTCGCCGCCGGGCTCGGCCTCGGGGTGCCGTCGTGGTGGCCCTGGTCGGGTCCGGACGACGTCCTGCTGAGCGCCGGCGCGCGGCAGCGGTGGCGGGCCGAGGGCTGGTGGTGGCCGGTCGCCATCGCGGCGCTCGCGGTCCTCGTGCTGCTCGCCCTGTGGTGGCTCCTGGCGCAGCTGCGCCGCTCCCGCCTCGCGGAGGTGCTGGTCGAGAGCGGCGACGGTGAGGGCGCGCTGCTCAGGGGGCGCGCGCTGGAGGCCGTCCTCGGGGGCGAGGCGGAGGACCTGGAGGGGGTGGCCCGCGCGCAGATCGCCCTCCACGGACGCCGCACGGCCCCGACGGCCCGTGTCCGACTCCTCCTTGAGCCCTACGCGTCCCCGGGCGAGACGCTCCGCCGCCTCTCGATGGAGGCGCTGACCCATGCGCGCGACTCGGCGGGGCTCGCGTCGCTGCCGTCGGAGGTTCGCCTGCGCGCGGAGAAGCACCGGGCGCGCCGGGTGACGTGACGACCCTGCTCCAGGTCCCAGGGCTCTCGCCCGAACCCCACCGGGGCTCCGCCCCGAACGCCCGGGGAGGCGTGCCCGGTACCGCGCGGGCGGCTCCGATCGTCCGTCCTCGAACGCCGCACGGGCTGAACATCGGCTCGGTCGGCGTTGCCCCTGCCCGCATCGCGTGGCGTAGCGGGGTGCAGGGGACGACCTGGGGGGATCGCGCTGGGCAATCGTTCGGGATGCGGGCGTGCGGGGGCGCTGGTTGGCTGGTGGTGCCCGCTCATCCCGACGTCCGAGGAGTGACCATGAGCGTTGCAGGTGAATCCGGTGGGCGCGTCCGGCAGATGCGTCAGAAGGCAGAGGAATTGAAGCAGGCTGCGGAAAGGGCGACCGACCCGGAGGAGCGGCAGCGGCTCCAGGACAAGGCCCGCAGGCTGCAGGAGCAGAGCGAGCAGGAGAGCGCCATGGGTGCGGGGGACATATACCCCCAGGAGTGATGCACTCCGGCGCTCACCGGCCGGTGGCCGCTCGCGACACATCGGGCGCGAGCAGCCACCGGTTATGTGTGCGTGCACACCCCCCACGAAAGCGGCTCCGGCCCGGACGCCGCCCCGGCGCCGTGCTCAGAAGCCGTGCCGGGCCCCGCCGTCCACCGGGACCATGATGCCCGTCAGGTACGACGCGGCCGGGGACAGCAGGAACGCCGCCGTACGGCCGAACTCCTCCGGAGTGCCGTAGCGCCGCAGCGGAATGCGGGACTCGTTGGCCGCTCGGGCCGCGTCCGCATCGCCCGAGAGGGCGTCGAGTTCGCGGACGCGATCCGTGTCGATGCGGGACGGGAGCAGCCCGACGACCCGAATGCCGCGCGGGCCCAGTTCGTCGGCGATGGACTTGGCGAAGCCGGCCAGGCCGGGGCGGAGACCGTTGGAGATGGTCAGGCCCGGGATCGGCTCATGGACCGAGCCCGACAGCACGAACCCGATGACCCCGCCCTCGCCGAGCGCCTCCGCCGCGCCCCGCGCCAGCCGCACCGCACCCAGGAAGACCGTGTCGAACGCCGACCGCCACTGCTCGTCCGTGTTGTCTGCGACGAAGCCGGGCGCCGGGCCGCCGACGCTGATGAGGATGCCGTCGAAGCGGCCGAAGTGCTCCCGCGCCGCCGTGATCAGACGCTCGGCGACGGCCGGGTCGGCGTTGTCCACGGCGACGCCGACCGCGTGCGGGCCCAGTTCGGCGGCGGCTTCCGTGACCGACTTCTGTTCCCGCCCCGTGATGACCAGCTTCGCGCCGTCCGCGGCCAGGGCCCGCGCCGCCGCGTTCCCCAGCCCCCGCGTCGCTCCGGTGACGACGTACACACGGTCCTTCAGTCCAAGATCCATGGGCCCTATCCTGCCGTCTCGTGTGTGGCCGGCGACAGTCCGGGGGCTTTAGCGGCCGTCGTCCGTTACGCGGCCGTCGTCACGGGCTCCGCCGCCTCCGGCTCGCCCGCGGCCGCCGCCCGGTCACGCTTCTCGCGGCGCACGAGGATCCCCCAGCCGACGGGCACACCGGCCCCGAACAGCCACCACTGGACGGCGTACGCCATGTGCGGGCCGATGGAGTCGTGGTCGGGGTCGGGGATCAGCTCGGGCGAGCCCCCGGCGGGTTCCGGCGCGGTCTGCTCCAGATAGCCGCCGAGCACGGGCCGGCCGAGGCTCTTCGCCTGCTGCCCGCTGTTGATCAGCATGATCTGGCGGGGCGGCAGCCCGGAGAGATCCTTGATCCCGCTGGAGCCCGTCGTCTGGTCGGCCATGAGCCGCCCGGTGACGTTCACCTCGCCCTTGGGCGCCGGCGGCACCTCGGGGAAGGCCGCCTGGTCGGCCGCGGCGGGCACCCAGCCCCGGTTCACGAGGACCGCGCGGCCGTCGGCGAGGACCAGGGGGGTCAGTACGTGGAAGCCGACCCGGTCGTCGGCGTTCGTGCGGCGGCGTACGACGACCTCGTGGGCGGTGTCGTAGGTGCCGGTCGCGGTGACCCGCCGCCAGTAGTCGGCGCGCGGCACGGTGTTTCCGGGGGACGTCAGCTCGGTGACCGGGACGGGCCGGGCGGAGAGGTTGTCCGCGATCAGCTTGTTCTGCGCGACCCGGTGCTGGTGCCGGTGCAGCTGCCAGAAGCCCAGCTCGACGATCACGGGGATGAGGACGAGGCTGACGAGGGTGAGGATCACCCACTGCCGGGACAACAGGAAGCGGTACACCCCATGACCGTACAACTCGGCCATGGGGTGCTCGGAGGGAGGGGTCGGGGAGCCCGGGGAATCCGGAGGGGTCCGGATGAGGCCGGGGGAGTCCGAGGGTGCGGACCCGCGGTCGGTGGCTCAGACCTTGTCGACGATGCCCGTCCTTCCCTCCGCGCGGGCGCAGTGGGCGCCGCAGTACCAGTGGCCGTCGGCCTCGACGCCCTGGCCGATGATCTGGACCCGGCAGTGTTCACAGACGGGCGCCATCCGGTGGATGGCGCAGGAGAAGCAGTCGAAGACGTGCACCGCGCCCTGCGCGTGCACCTCGAAGGACATGCCGTAGTCGTTTCCGCAGACCTCGCAACGTGCCATGCGCCGCATGCTGCGGAGCGCGGGGCGCCGGAGCAAGATCCCTGCTGGCGGGTCGGCGCGGCTGCACCCGACCGGCGCAGCGAGCCCTGCCCGGGACGTCACGGGCGCAGACCGGCCGACCACGCGGACGCGGGAGCCGGCGTCCGGACCATGCGGGCCGTCACCGAGCGCCGGGACGGCCTCGGCGCGGACGTCATTCCTCCGCCGGGGCCACGTCCCTCAGGAGCTGTGTGAACGCCGCCTCGTCGACGATCGGCGTCCCGTACGACTTCGCCCTGACCGTCTTCGAGGTCGCCGCGTCGGGGTCGTTGGTGACGAGCAGGCTCGTCAGCCGGGAGACGCTCGTCGCGACATGAAGCCCTGCCTCGATCGCACGGTCCTCCAGTAGCTCGCGCTCGATGGAGGTGTCGCCCGAAAACGCCACCCTCATGCCCTGCTTGAGTGGTTTGTCCGCTTCATAGCGGCCCGGGTTGGGGTACGGACACGCAGGCCGTCGGCGGGACGGGCGCCAGCTGTTCAGCCGGTACGAGGACCCCGACGCCTGGTGGCCGATGCGCGGAGCGGTGGGCGCGGACGACCACTCGGTCAGCGGCCGGCACTCCAGCAGGGGCAGTCGCACCCCGCGCTCTGCGGCCGCGTGCAGACTCGGCCGGAACGCCTCGGCCAGTACCCGCGCGTCGTCCAGCGCGTTGTGCGCGCGCTGCTGCACGACGCCGAAGTGGGCGGCGAGCGACTCCAGCTTGTGGTTGGGCAGCGGGAGCGCGAGCTCCTTGGACAGCGCGATCGTGCAGAGCCGCTGGCGCACCGGTGCGACGCGCTCCGCCCGTGCGTACTCCCTCGCGATCATCGACCAGTCGAAGATCGCGTTGTGCGCGACGAGGACCCGGCCGTCCAGCCGGTGGGCGAACTCATGGGCGATATCGGTAAAAAGGGGCGCGCTCTCCAGCAGGTCGCTCGTCAGGCCGTGGATCCACACCGGGCCCGGATCCCGCTCCGGATTCACCAGCGTGTACCAGTGGTCCTCGACGTTTCCCTGGGCGTCCAGCCGGTAGACGGCAGCCGACACTATCCGGTCGTCGCGGGCGAGTCCGGTGGTCTCCACGTCGACGACCGCGTACCCCTGGGGATACGCGGCCGGCCACGCTGCAGCTGTCGTACGGTCGTCGAGCATGGTCACAGAGCTTACGGGCCACCACTGACACGCCTGTCCCGGGCCGGTGGTGACCGGTCGGCCGGAGCGACCGGTCAGCCGAGCGCCGCCACAAGGTCCCCCGCCGCCAGTTGTTCCAGCCCGCAGCTGTCAACAGGCCCCGGCAGCAGCCGGTATACGGACCGGGCGGCACCCGACGGTGCCAGGTCGCCCTGCACCAGCGCGAGCAGCACCTCGCGCCCCTGCGCGACCTGCTCCGCGTCGACGGCCCTGCCCCGGCCCTGCGGCTCCGTCAGCCCCCGCACACGGGCGGCGAAGTCCGTGCGCTGCTCGCCCTCGCGCCGCCGGTAGTGCCACAGCTCCTCGCGCCGCACCACCGCCACCTCGTCCGTGCGCGCGGCCGCATGCCAGACCGCCAGGTCCCACAGGGTCGTACGGCCCGCCGTGAAGTACTGGTACAGGTCCTTGCCGATCCGGCCCAGATCGGCGCGGACCTCGCCCTGCGGCAGCGGCTGGGTGCTGCCGCGCGGCAGGGAGACCAGCGCCCTCGCCGCCCTGCTCTCGGCCGCAGGGACGGTGAGACCTGCCAGGTCCGCGTCCAGCACGGCCACGTCGAACCGGGACGCACCGGACAGCCGGCGCACGACCTCGCGCTCCAGCAGCGCGCACACCCGCTCGACCGTGGCCGCGGGCAGCGGGGCGCGCGTGTCGTCCAGCGTGTACGAATGCGCCACCTGGCCGCGCGGGAAGAACCCCGGCGCTCGCCCGGCAGCTGACGGATCCTCATCCGTCCGAGCGCGGCCGGCAGGGGACCGGGACCCGCCTTGGCCAGCCCGTGCTCCAGGACGTTCAGCACCGCGGACGACGGCTCGCCGTCCTCGTGCAGACGCAGGACGTGGTCGAGCCGGCGCAGCAGCTCGCCGGGCCGTTGCGCGAGGAGACGGACGGCCGTGTCCAGCTCGCGCTCGGCGAGCGCCGACCCGACCCGTCCCGTCCAGGTGTTCGGCTTGACCCGGACGCCGGCGCCGATGCCGGCGTCGTCGATCCGTACCGCCCCCGGATGCCCGGCTGCCGTGCGCAGCAGTGCCTCGCCCATCGGCCCTGCGGACAGGTCGGTGGCACGCACCACAGCGAACGCGAGCGCCGCACTCGGGTGGCGCTCGTACCGCTCGTACGGGTGAAGGATCTCCGCCGCCCGCTTCCACCGCATCGAGTGACGCAGCAGGTCCTCGACGAGTGACGTCGGGTCCAGCGCGTCGAGCACGCCCAGCAGTTCGCGCCGCAGCCCGCGCGGCAGCGACCGGAACCGCCGCTCCTCGAGCAGATCGGCCTCACCGCCCGACCAGACGCACAGCAGCCGCAGCACATCGGTCGTGGTGGTCAGGTACGCGGGCAGCAGCGGCCGTGCGGTCTCGCGCGTGCGCCGGTCCAGCAGGAGCGTGCCCAGGACGAGGGCCTTGGTCTCGGGTACGGGAATGTCGTCCGGCAGCCAGTCGAGATCGGCCGGGGCGTGCGCGAGGAGCACCTTCACGTCGTCCCGGTCCCGCGGTGGCAGCGGCGTGCGGCGGGCGAGCAGCTTCTCCAGGGCCCTGGCCGTGTCGGCGCCCGCGTCGATACCGAGCGCGAGGGGCTTCAGCGGGCCCGCGTAGCCGTCGGCCTTGCGTGCGGCGGGCCGGTACGGCCGGAAGAAGGGGTCCGTGCGGTCGATGCGGCGGTGGCAGACCGGGCAGCCGGAGTAGTCCGCGCCGTCCCAGCAGGTCCGGCACACGAGATGCGCGCACGGCGCGACCGGGCGCACGCCGCCGACCGTGCCGCACAGCACGCACGCTGATCGGGCCACTGCAGGAGCAGCGTGAACACCTGGTCGATGTACAGCTGGTACGTGTTCCCCGGCACGGACAGGTGATTCCGTCAGTTCCCGTGCGCGAGCAGCGACTCCACCAGTGCTTTCACGGAGACGGCGAAGAGCTTCTCCGGATCGGCGCGCCGGGCCAGCGCACGGGCCAGGGCCGGATCGTGCTCGGCGGTCTCGGTGGCCCACAGCTCCTCCTCGCCCGGGGACTGCACGGGCGCGCGCTCCCGGTTCCGCTCGACGAGGACGAAGCCGACGATCTGAAGCTGTGTGGCTCGGCACGGCCCTTCACAGGCCCGACCAGATTCGGGGTCGGCGCCCCCCTGCTCCGGGGCGTGCACGGCTCTTTACCGTTCCTTGGCGCTACGAGGCGGGGCTAGCTCTTGTGCAGCGGGTCACCCCGAACGGTCTTGGGTGACCTGGTTCCCCGCGTACGCACCGCGGCGGCGGCACACGTCCTGCGTGTGATCCAGTTCGCGGCGGGCGGAGTCCCTGTTGCGCAACGAGTCCGGCCAGGCCTGACTGGTCCGATGCCCCGCACCATCCTCCGGTGGTACGGGGGCGGTGCCACTCGACGCCGCGGGCGAACTGCGATGTGCATGCACGACAGTACGAATCTCTTGCCTCAAGTCGACCGCTTCTCCGGTGCGTTCACCCGAATGGGCGTTCCGACTCGGATGCGCACGTCTCTGGACCCTTCGCCCGGCACGTGTAACTGTGCAGCCCGCATCAGGGAACGCGCCCCGACGAAGGGTGGTACGACATGGCACGCGTACGGTACGGCGCGCGCACCGAGGCCGAGATCGCGGCCGCCCGCGCAGCCGGTGCCAAGCTCCCCGACATCTGGTCCACGGGCGTCGTGGCGGTGTGGGAGACCGACCCGGACGCGGTCGCGGCCGTCCTGCCGCCGCCGCTCAAACCCACCGAACGCCCGCTCGTACGGGCCAACATCAGCAAGGTCGACCTCCCCGGCTATCCTCTCGGCGCGGGCTCGGTCGCCGTCGCCGCCGCCCACGGCGACCAGCAGGGCTGGTATCCGCTCGTCATGCCGATGACCCATGAGCGCGCCCTCATCGGCGGCCGTGAGGTCTTCGGCGAGCCGAAGAAGCTGGGCGAGGTCGGCGTCGAGCGCGACGGCCTGGTCGTACGGGCGTCCCTCGCCCGGCACGGCATCGCGTTCGTCGAGGTCCGGGGCGCGGTGTCCGGGCCGCTGCCGCTGCCCGGGCCCACCGAGAAGGTCGACTTCTACTTCAAGTTCCTTCCGGCGGTGGACGGCGGCGGTACCGGCTTCGACACCGACCCGGTCCTCGTCCACTGCGTACGCAACGAGAAGTTCCGCAGGCTGGAGCGGCTCACCGGCGACGTCGTCCTGCGCGAGTCGATGTACGACCCGGTCGCCGACCTGCCCGTACGCACAATCGTGGAGCTCACCATCGGCGAGAAGACCACCGACCAGAAGGGGCGCGTGGTCGAACGCGTCAGCGCCCAGGCCCTTCTGCCGTACATCCACCAGCGGTACGACGACCCGCAGCAGATCCTCGACGGGCCGCCGGAGGGGAGCGTCCGGTGAGGCTCGAGGAGGGACAGGTCGCCGTCGTCACCGGCGCGGCGAGCGGCATCGGGCTGGCGATGGCGCGGCGGTTCGCCGCCGAGGGGCTGCGGGTCGTCCTCGCGGATGTCGAGGAGGCCGCCCTGCGCAAGGCCGAGGACGATCTCGCCGCGGACGGCGCGCACGTCCTCGGGCGGGTCGTCGACGTGTCGGACCGCGACTCCGTGCAGCGGCTCGCCGACACCGCGTACGAGACCTTCGGCGCCGTCCATGTCCTGTGCAACAACGCGGGGGTCGGCTCCGGAGCCGAGGGCCGGATGTGGGAGCACGAGCCGAACGACTGGAAGTGGGCCTTCGCGGTCAATGTGTGGGGCGTCTTCCACGGCATCCAGGCCTTCGTCCCGCGCATGATCGCCGGTGGCGAGCCCGGCCACGTCGTGAACACCTCGTCCGGCGACGGCGGGATCGCCCCGCTGCCCACCGCGTCCGTGTACGCCGTCACCAAGGCGGCCGTCGTGACGATGACCGAGTCGCTCTACGCGCACCTGCGGGCCGAGGGAGCCGCAGTGGGGGCCTCCGTGCTCTTCCCCGGCCCGCACATGCTCCGCACCGGCCTGTGGGAGTCGCACCGCAACAGGCCCTCGCGCTACGCCAAGGAGCGGCCGCGCAGGACCCCGTACCGCAGCCTCGACCAGTGGGAGGCGGCGATGAGGGCAGCCGGGAACGAGGTGACGTTCACGCCGGTGGAGGAGGTCGCCGAGCACGTCGTGGACGGGATCAGGGCCGACCGCTTCTGGATGCTCCCGGCGAGCGAGCACAGCGACCGCCAGATCCGGGCGAGGTCGCAGTCGATGCTCGACCGCGCCGACCCGTCGTACCTGGAGAGCTTCATTCTCGACTGACCGCGCTCGCATTCCTGACCGAGGGAGCCGTGATGACGGACCCGAACGAACCGCACACGAAGGACCCGCACCCGAACGACCCCTACCTGATCATCTCCTCCGACTGCCACGCCGGGCTGCCCACCGAGCGGTACCGGCCCTACCTCGACGCCCGCTTCCACCGCGACTTCGACGAGTTCCTCGCCGGGCGCGACCGCCGCCGGGAGGAGATGACCCGGCTCGGCGTACGCAACGAGGCCTTCGCGAACAAATGGTTCAGCGACAACGAGGAAGGCCTGCGCGGCGGCTGGGACACCGCGCAGCGGCTGAAGGAACTCGACGGTGACGGGGTGGCCGCCGAGGTCGTCTTCCCCGACGCGGACGCCGTCGACAGCCGGACCGCCGCTCCCTTCGGCGTCGGCCTCGGGCTCTCCGGAGACCAGGACCCGGACCTCGGCATGGCGGGTGCGCAGGCGCACAATCGCTGGCTGGCGGACTTCGTGTCCGAGAACCCTGAACGGCACTGCGGAGTCGCGCTGCTCCCCGTCACCGGTGGGGTCGACAAGGTCGTCGCCGAGATCCACCGGGCCAAGGAGTCCGGGCTCGGCGCGCTGATGATCCCGTCGATGTGGGTGGACAAGGCCCCGTACCACGACCGGCGTTACGACCCGGTCTGGGCGGCCGCCGCCGAGACCGCCATGCCGCTCGTCACCCACTCGGGCGCCGCCCCGCGCCACGAGTACGGCGACCACCTCGGGATCTACGTGTCCGAGGTGACCTGGTGGCCCGCCCGGCCCCTGTGGTTCCTGCTCTGGTCCGGGGTCTTCGAGCGGCACCCCGGCCTGAAATTCGGCGTCGCGGAGTCGGGCTGCTGGTGGCTGCCGAATCTGCTCTGGTTCATGGACCGGCTCTATCTCGGCGCGCACGGCGGCAAGAAACTCTCGCCCTTCGCCGAGCTGCGGCGTCCGCCGAGCCAGTACCTGGACCGGCAGGTCTTCATCTGCGCCACCAACACCAAGCGCCGCGAACTCGCCCAGCGGTACGAGATCGGCATCGACAACATCCTCTGGGGCTCCGACTTCCCGCACCCCGAAGGCACCTGGCCGAACACCCGCGCCTGGCTGAAGAACACCTTCCACGACATCCCGGTCGCCGAGACCCGCCGCATCCTCGGCCTCGCGGCCGCCGAGGTGTTCGGCTTCGACACCGCCGGGCTCGCGCCGATCGCACGCCGGATCGGCCCGACCCCGGCCGACCTGGGCCAGCCCGACGATCAGGCGGCGGTCGAGGCGTCCTGGGCGCGCTCGCGCGAGGTCGGCCGCCACTGGCTGACCGACCACGACTTCCCGGTCCTGGGGGTGAACTGACCGATGGGCGACCGCTACACGGTCATCTCCGCCGACTGCCATGCCGGCGCGGACCTGCTCGACTACAAGCCGTACCTGGAGAAGCGGTACCACGACGACTTCGACGCGTGGGCGGCGACGTACGTCAATCCGTACGAGGACCTGCTCGCCGACACCGCGGACCGCAACTGGAACTCGGACCGCAGGGTCGCCGAACTGGAGGCCGACGGCATCGTCGCCGAGGTCGTCTTCCCCAACACCATCCCGCCCTTCTTCCCGTCCGCCTCGCTGATGGCACCGGCGCCGACGCGCGAGGAGTACGAGCAGCGGTGGGCCGGGCTGCGTGCCCACAACCGCTGGCTCGCCGACTTCTGCTCCCTCGTCCCGGGGCGACGGGCGGGTGTCGCACAGATCCTGCTGAACGACGTGGACGAGGCCGTCGCGGAGATCCGCCGGACCAAGGAGGCCGGCCTCACCGGCGGCATCCTGCTGCCAGGCGCCCCGCCCGGCTCGGGCATCCCCGAGCTGTACTCGGCCACGTACGACGCGCTGTGGGCGGTGTGCGAGGAGCTCGACGTACCGGTCAACCACCACGGGGGCTCCGCGTCCCCGCCGCTGGGCGACGAACCCGCCGCGCGGGCCGTGTTCATGGTGGAGACGACGTGGTTCTCGCACCGGGCGCTCTGGCACCTGATCTTCGGCGGCGCCTTCCGCCGCCACCCGGGGCTGAAGCTCGTGCTGACCGAGCAGGGCTCGGGCTGGATCCCGGCGGTCGTCGAGATGCTGGACTACTACCACGGCCGGCTCGTCGCCGCGGCCTCCCGGGCCTCCACCGCGGAGTCCAAATTCGGTGCGGGACTCGCCGCCTCCATGGGCAAGGGGCCCAGCGAGGTCTGGCGCGACAACTGTTTCGTCGGCGCGAGCTTCATGCGCCCCCACGAGGTGCCGCTGCGCGACCGGATCGGCCTCGACAAGATCATGTGGGGCTGTGACTACCCGCACGACGAGGGGACGACCCCGTACTCCCGCGAAGGCCTCCGCATCGCCTACGCGGGACTGCCCCGCGACGAGATCGCGGCGATGACGGGCGGCAACGCGGCCCGGGTGTACGGCTTCGACCTCGCCTTCCTCGACGGGATCGCCGCCGTCCACGGCCCGACCGTCGAGGAGATCGCCGAACCCCTGAAGGAGGTCCCGGCCGACGCCACCAGCCCCGCCTTCGCACCGGGCGGGTCGGTGCGCGTCTGGTGACCGCCCGGGATGAGACCCTCCCCGGGTGACCGAACCGACGCACCATGAGCCCCACGGCGAATCCCTCGGCATCCGCCTCAACTGGCTGCGTGCCGCGGTCCTCGGCGCCAACGACGGCATCGTGTCCACGGCGGGCCTCGTCGTCGGCGTCGCGGGCGCGACCAGCGACCGGGCGGCCCTGCTCACGGCCGGCCTCGCCGGACTGCTCGCCGGCTCCATGTCCATGGCGGCCGGCGAGTACGTCTCGGTCTCCACCCAGCGCGACTCGGAGAAGGCGGCGCTGGCGGTCGAGAAGCGTGAGCTGCGCGAGGAGCCGGAGGCCGAACTCGACGAGCTCACCGACCTGCTGGAGGAACGCGGCCTCACCCGCGATCTCGCCCGCGAGGCCGCGATCCAGCTCACCGAACGCGACGCCCTGCGCGCCCATGCGCGGGTCGAGCTCGGTATCAACCCGGACGAGCTGACCAGCCCCTGGCAGGCGGCCGGCGCGAGCTTCCTCGCCTTCACGGCCGGGGCCCTGCTCCCCCTGCTGGCGATGGTGCTGCCGCCGTCCTCGTCCCGGCTGTGGGTGACCGTGGTGTCGGTCCTCGTCGCCCTGACCTTCACCGGCTGGTGGAGCGCCCGGCTGGGGGCGGCGCCGGCACGGCCGGCGATGGTGCGGAACGTGGGCGGGGGAGCGCTGGCGATGGGGGTGACGTACGCGGCGGGGTCGTTGCTGGGGGCGGCGGGGGTCTAACCCTGTCGTCCGGCACCGCCCTGGCCGCGGCGCACGATACGACCGGGCGGGAACAGCTCATCGCCGGTCACGGGCGTGCCGCCGCTCAGGGTGAGCACCAACTGTTCCAGGCCGAGCAGCGGCCGCAGGTCCAGTCCCCCCTCGGGCCCTGTGCACTCCGAGAGCCAGAGCGACGTCAGCCCGGGCAGCTCCCGCAGCGCGTCGAGCCCGCTCGGCACCTCGCAGCGCCACATGATCAGCCGGTCCAGTTCGGTCAGGTGAACGATCCGGCGCAGGTCGAGCGAGCTCTGCATCTGGAACCGCAGGCGGGTCAGCCCGGCGAGTGAGGGCATCGCGGCGACCTGCCGGCCCTGCCTGTCGCCCACCACCGTGAGGTCGCGGAGCTCTGGCCAGCGTTCGATCCCGTCGAGCCGCACGTCCTGCGAGCCCGGGAGCAGCCCGAGTTCGGTGAGCTGGGGGCCGATCGGCAGTTCGCCGACGGTGCGTACCGGAACGGCGTAGCCGAACACGGCGCGGTCGAGCCCGGTCATCTCCCGCAGCGGTTCCAGGCGTACGTCCGGCCCCATCTCGTGGAGGTACAGCTGCTCCAGCGCCGG
The DNA here is from genome assembly GCF_042730885.1 of Streptomyces sp. NPDC059909. Classification (NCBI taxonomy): domain Bacteria; kingdom Bacillati; phylum Actinomycetota; class Actinomycetes; order Kitasatosporales; family Streptomycetaceae; genus Streptomyces; species Streptomyces sp. NPDC059909. The sequence continues at coordinate 22,552 of NZ_JBHWKX010000002.1, read as the reverse complement.
CCCCGCGACCGGTGACAGGTCGGTCAGCCCGGTGCACTGATCGAAGGCGATCCCCTTGAGACCGGGGAACCTGCCCAGCGGTGAAAGGTCCGTCAGGCCGGCGTTCTTGTGGAACAGGAACGCCCGCGGATTCCGCAGGACGTGCAGCGCGGTGAGATCGGTGTGATCACCCGTCAGATGGACACTCCGGGCCTTCGGTGCATGCCGCAGCGCGGACAGCTGCTCCACCGTACGTACGTGCAGGTAGCTGTGCTCCCATGTCCCGCCGGCCACCACCGCCCTCGCGTAGTCCTCGGTGTCGAACAGGCGCCAGGCATGGGACAGCTGGAGACACACCGGATAGCGCTCGTCCTCCCGGAAGCGGGCGACGACTTCCATGCCGGCGTCGCCGCCCACCAGCGCCGCCGTCCGCACCACCGCCGCCGCCGCGTCCTCGTCCAGCCCCTCCTCCGGACCCGGCAGCAGCTCCAGCACGAGGGGGCCGACCTTCGCCAGTTCCTCCGCCTGCTCGAGGCTGCGCGGCGGCACCAGCTCCCGCGTGCGCGCCCGGACCGTGACCCGCACCTCCGGGTCCAGTTCCGGCGCATGCTCCAGGCACGCCGCCGCCAGCAGCACCAGCCGGTGGCGCAGTTTCGGCGCACGGTCGGCGCGGCGCAGCAACTGCTTCAGCAGCCGGGCCCGTTCCTCCGCCCGGGCATGCCCCACCGCCATCTGGACGACGTCGTCCCACTGGTCGTCGTGCGCGTTGCGCACCAGCACCCCGAAGTCCCGCGCCTCCACCGCCGCCTTCGCGCCCAGATAGTCCTGGAAGGTGCGGTGCACGAAGTCCACCGCACCCGGCGCCGGTTCGCACAGCAGCCCGCTGCGGATCAGCAGATGCGAGAACACCTGCTCGGCCGTGCCCCGCACCTGCGGCATCGACGTGAGCCACTCGGCCACCATCTCGACGGCTTCCGCCCGGTCGGCCTCCCACTGGCCGTTGCGGATGAGCCAGTACGCGAGCCGCTGCAGCAGCGCCGTCTGCTCCTCGCGGGTGAGGTCGACGCCCTCGACCCCGATGATCTCCCGTTCCGTGTCACGCCGTACGAGGAGCATGTCGAGCGCCGCGTCGTACAGCTCCTTGCGGGCACGCGGCAGTTGCATCCGGCGGTCGCGGTTCAGCGCGCACAGCAGTGCGCACATCAGCGGGTTGGTGGCGAGCCTGCCGAGGTCCCTGCGGGTGGACACGGCCTGGAGCAGGGAGGCCTCGTACGCCTCCAACTGGTCGCGCTCGGTGCCGTCGGGGCACTCCAGCCGGGCCGCTTCGTGCCAGTGGCCGATGAACGCCCGGATGTCGTCCCGGTCCATCGGCAGCAGCGAGTGCGCCGTGAATCCCTGCCGTGCCGGCCAGTCCCCGGGCACCACGGACGGCCGGGTCGTCACCACGTAGCGGGCCTGCGGGAAGGCCGTGACCAGTGACCTCAGCCAGGACTCCGTGCGCTGCCGCAGCCGCGTGGGCACCTCGTCCACGCCGTCGACCAGGACCAGTGCCCGGCCCCCGGCAAGCAGATCCTCGGCCCATCCCGCGGGTGCGCTCAGCGGCACCCCGCTCGCCCGCAGGAAGTCCTCGGGAGTCGGCAGTGCGTCGGCCGACGTGAAGGCGCGCAGCCGCAGGACGAACGGAATGCACCGGTTCCAGTCCGCCAGAGCGCCGTCGAAGCCGCGCCGGGCGGCGTTCAGCGCCAGCCACTGCACCAGCGTGCTCTTGCCCGATCCGGCCGGACCGCGCAGCACCAGCCGGTCCGCTGCGGCCAGCATCTGCTCCGCCTTCACGGTGGCCTGGCCCGTGTGCGGCAGCTCGAACCCCTCCTGGTGGCCCGCGTCCCCGCTCACCCCCAGGCTGATGTACGCCGTGTCCAGCGGCCACTCCCGCGCCGACCGCCCCAGCGTCAGCCCGAACAGCTCCAGGCGTCCGTGCGTCGCCGCCACGTACTCCGCGTACCGCTGCTCGAACTCCAGGGCCGCCGCGGCCGGGGTGCGGGCCGCCTGCGCGGCCAGCGCCTCCACCGCGTCCAGGGTCCGCCCCGCGGCGCGTGTCTGCTCCACCGCCGCACGCGCCGCGAACGACGGCTGCGCGGTGACCTGTTCGACCAGATGGGTGCAGCAGAGGCCGAGCAGTTCCTCGTACAGCTCGTCCGCACGCGCGCTCAGCCCGGCGGCCTCCGGCACGCGGCGCAGTGTGTCCCGCAGGCGCTCCGGGTCGAGACCGACGGCGAAGAGCCGCTCGGCGTCGATGACCCCCGCCGCGGCGAAGCTGTCCCGCACCGCGTCGACGGCCGCCAGCCGCTCGTGCTCCGGCAGCCCGCCGTACGCGTCCTGGAGGCGGCCGCCCAGCACCTTGGCCAGCCGGTCGGGCCCGGCCGGGCGGGGGAGGGGGCGCAGCGGCGCCCGTACGAGACCCGCACCCGGGCGGGGCGCGAGGAGTGATCTGGCCACGGAACCGATCACCGTGCCGGCGAGCCGTGCCAGCGCGACTTCCAGTCCCTGCACCACGGAGATCACTCTATGGCGCACGAACCGGCCCCGGACCCGCTTGGCGGAAGTGGCCAAAAGTCGCTGACAGCTTGTCTCGCATACTTGTTGGTAACGGCATCTAGCCGAGCTGCCGCACGCACCTCTACGGTGCCCGCATGCCGTCCAACCTGCCCGATGTCGTGCTGTGGTCGATACCGGCCTTCGTCCTGCTCACCGTCCTGGAGATGGTGAGCTACCGGCTCCATCCCGACGACGACGCCGCCGGCTACGAGGCGAAGGACGCCGCCACCAGCATCAGCATGGGGCTCGGCAGCCTCTTCTTCGACGTCCTCTGGAAGATCCCGGTCGTCGCGATCTACGCCGCGGTGTACGAACTCACCCCGCTCCGCGTCCCCGTCCTGTGGTGGACCATCCCGCTGATGCTGCTCGCGCAGGACTTCTTCTACTACTGGTCCCACCGCGGCCATCACGTCATCCGGATCCTGTGGGCCTGCCACGTCGTGCACCACTCCAGCCGGAAGTTCAACCTCAGCACCGCGCTGCGGCAGCCGTGGACCGGGTTCACCTCCTGGCCGTTCTACCTCCCGGTGATCGCCTGCGGCGTCCACCCGGCCGCCCTCGCGTTCTGCTCCTCCGTGAACCTCGTCTACCAGTTCTGGATCCACACCGAGCGGATCGACCGGCTGCCGCGGCCCTTCGAGTTCGTGCTCAACACCCCCTCCCACCACCGGGTCCACCACGCGTCCCAAGGCGGCTACCTGGACCGGAACTTCGGCGGGATCCTGATCGTCTGGGACCGGCTCTTCCGGTCCTTCGCGGCCGAGACCGAGCGGCCCGTGTACGGGCTCACCAAGAACATCCGGACGTACAACCCCCTGCGCGTCGCCACGCACGAGTACGTCGCCATCGCCCGCGACGTACGCGCCGCGAGCACCTGGCACGAGCGCGCCGGGCGGCTGTTCCGGGGACCCGGATGGGAGCCGCGTCCTGACGGGCCGGGAAGCTCCGGGGACACCCCGGCGCCCGGTCGGCCGGCCACCGCGGAGCGCGCCGCGTGAGCGCGCCCGCCTCCGCCGCCGGAGAGCCGGGCGCTGCCGCCCGGCCGGGCCCCGGCCGCCGCGGCGGCCGGGAGAACCTCGCCCGGATCCTGCAGGCCCTCTTCGGGGCCGCCGTCCTGCTCGAGCTCGGCGCGCAGCTCGCCGGCCGGGAGACCGGCCATCTGATCGCCAAGCCGCTGCTGATGTCGCTCCTCGCGGCGTACGCGGCGACCCGGGGCGCGCCCCGGCTACTCGTCGCGGCGCTGCTCTGCGGCTGGGGCGGCGACGTGTTCCTGATGGCCGGCGCCGACTGGGCCTTCCTCGTCGGGATGGGGCTCTTCGCCGCCGGGCACGTCTGCTACCTCGCCCTCTTCGGCCGGGGGCGTACGAGCCCGGCGCTGGGCCTCGCGTACGGCGCGTTCCTCGTCGCCGCCATGGGGCTGCTCTGGACGGACCTGCCGGCCGGGCTGCGGATCCCCGTCGGCGTCTACTCGCTGCTCCTGACCGCCATGGCCTACCGGTCGAGCGCGCTCGGGCGGACCGCCGGGGTGGGCGGGGCGCTGTTCCTGGTCTCCGACATGATCCTGGCGACCGGGATCGCCGAATGGCCGCAGCTTCCGGCGTCCGACTTCTGGATCATGCTCACGTACGTGGGGGCCCAGTACCTGCTGGTGACGGGCGCCCTGGGCGCATTCGGGTGCGCGTCCGCACCCGACCGGGCGTACCGTGAGGCCCGTACTGCCGTCTGAGAAGCAAGGACACGCCCGTCATGCGCGCCACCACGATCCACGCCCCGTTCGACATGCGCGTGGAGGACGTTCCCGACCCGGAGCTGCAGCAGCCGACGGACGTCGTGGTGAGGGTCCTGCGGGCCTGCATCTGCGGCAGCGATCTGTGGGCGTACCGCGGCGAGGCGGAACGGCAGCCCGGGCAGCGCATCGGCCATGAGTTCCTGGGCATCGTCGAGGAGGCGGGCGCCGAGGTGTCCGGGTTCGCACCCGGCGACCTGGTCGTCGCGCCGTTCGTCTGGTCCGACGGCACCTGCGAGTACTGCGCCGAGGGCCTGCAGACGTCGTGTCCGCGCGGCGGCTTCTGGGGCTCGCCCGGCTCCGACGGCGGCCAGGGCGAGGCCGTGCGCGTGCCCTTCGCCGACGGCACCCTCGTCAAGCTCCCCGCCGGCGCCGCCTCCGACGACCGGCTGCTCACCGCGCTCCTCGCGCTCTCCGACGTCCTGGGCACCGGCCACCATGCCGCCATCGGCGCGGGCGTCACCCGCGGCAGCACCGTCGCGGTCGTCGGCGACGGCGCGGTCGGCCTGTGCGGGGTGCTCGCCGCGAGGCGGCTGGGCGCCGAGCGGATCATCGCGCTCGGCCGCCACCAGGTGCGGACGGACATCGCCAGGACCTTCGGGGCCACGGACGTCGTCGCGGCGCGCGGGGACGAGGCCGTGGCGGCGGTGCGTGAGCTGACCGACGGCCAGGGCGCGCACGCCGTCATCGAGGCCGTCGGCACCGAGCAGTCCATGCGCACTGCCGTCGGGATCGCCCGCGACGGTGGCGCCATCGGCTACGTCGGCGTCCCGCACGGCAGCGGCACCGGCCTGGACCTCAGCCTCATGTTCGACCGCAACATCGCGCTGCGGGGCGGGGTCGCGCCCGTCCGCGCGTACATCCCCGAGCTGCTGCCGGACGTCCTGGACGGGACCGTCGACCCGTCCCCGGTCTTCGACCTCACGGTCGGACTGGACGGTGTCCCCGACGGCTACAAGGCCATGGACGAACGCACGGCACTGAAGGTGCTGGTCAAGCCGTAGCGCGACGTGTGCGGCGAGGGTGGGCGTGGTGGTGCCTGCCGCAGGCCTTTCCCACCCCGCCGGCACAGGAGTCACCCGCGAACGGGGCCTCGGCAGCCACTCAGCGGGGGACGAGCATGTACGTGTTCTGCAGCTCGTCCTGCACGACGTGGGCCTCGCCCTCGACCGTGCGAATGGTCAGGTCGTCCTCCGGGGTGCGGACCCGGTACCGCCAGCCTTGCGGGAGCTGCAGCCGTTCGCCGAGCACGGCCAGGGAGTCCATCGTCAGGCTGTCGTCCACGATATGGGAGTACGTCTGCATGACGTAGGTCCGATCGCCCGGAGCGAGCAGTTCGTGGACGGGTTCACCGCTGTGCAGGACGTACTCCGTGTCCCGTTCGACCGTGGCATCGACGTAGAAGTTCTTGGACTGTGTGCTGGTGAAGCCGAGCTCCTGGGGGATGCGGAGCTCCGCCACCAGGCGGGCCTCCAGGCCGTCGAACACGGCTGTGTCCCCCCACGCGAACGCCGTGATCTCGTCGACCACCCAGAAGCGCGGGCCGTTCAGAAACACCATCGGCACCCGGAACTCTTCCGCCAGCGAGCGGGGGTCGAGCGCCTTCCACCGCTCGGGCGGACAGTCATTGAGACCGAGAGTGTTGTAGACCGCCGCCTTGAGAGCTCCGCCCTCGTCCGGCGAGATGAGCAGGATCTCGCCATAGCGAGCGTTCCGCAGACCGCTCAGATGCCGGGGTGCCTTCGATGAGTGCGGCATGACTTCTCCTGTCCGTGGCTTCGTCACCGTCCAGAGCAAGCTGGGTGAGCCTCAGCTCCTCAGCTACTCATCCGCTCAGCTCCGTCGAGGATGGCTCGATCCGCGGCCGCCGGACGTCAGGGGCCAATGGTGGGCGCGTCGCGGAGTCTTGGCCCGATGGCATGCCTCCAGGGCAGGAAGGGGGCGGGGAGAGAAGCCCGCCGAAGGCGGCCTACGCCCACCTCGGCGCGTCCGCACCCCACTTGCCCGGCGGGCGTGACCAGTCCTCCGGGGCGCCCGCGAACGAAACCGGCGGCAGCGCGTACCGCAGCCTGCCGAGCGGGCTGTCGGTCCCGGCCAGCCGGCGGCCGGGACCGTAGGCCGCGTCGCCGTCGTCCGCGCCGCCCCCGGGCGCCGCCGGCGACAGACCGTGCGTCAGGAAGCGCGCCGTACGCGCCAGCGCCAGCCGTACGAGACGCGTGCCGCCCTCCCTCTCCTGCTCGGTCAGCGACCGCAGCACCGCCGCCGCGAGCAGGTACCCGGTGCCGTGGTCGAGTGCCTGCGCGGGCAGGGCGCCCGGACGGTCCGGGGATCCCTCGACGACCGCGATCCCGCTCGCCACCTGTACGAGACTGTCGAAGCCGCGCCGACCGCCCCACGGCCCGTCGTCGCCCCACGCCGACAGCTGTGCGACGACCAGACCGGGCCGGGTGAGGCCGTAGCCGTCCAGCGCGCCCGGGCGGTAGCCGGTGACCAGGACGTCGGCCGCGTCGAGGAGTTCGTCCAGGGTCCGCCGGTCCGCCGGACTGTCGAGGTCCAGCGTCGTGGACCGCTTGCCGAAGCCGGTGTCGGCGTGCTGGTCGGGGAGCTCCGGCAGCCGGGGCGGGTCGATGCGCAGTACATCCGCGCCGAGCAGCGCGAGCGTCCGCGTGGCGACCGGGCCCGCGATGACCCGGGTCAGGTCGAGCACCCGCAGCGGGCGCGAACGGCGCCGCGGGGCCGTGTCGTCGAGCCGCTCCCGCGTCAGCAGCGGCCGCCGGGCCGCCAGCACGCCCTGCGGGTGCGCCGCCCACTCCCCGGGGGTGCGCAGGGCGACGGCGAGGCCGCCCGCCGCGTACACCGCCTCCTCGACGTCCAGCGACCGCCGCGCGGCCAGCGCGCTCTCCACCCCGTCCTCGTCGGTGTCCAGCGCGGTGAGCAGCGCCGCCCGGTGGTGCGGGTAGTTGGCGTGCGTACGTACCCAGCCGTCGGCCGTGCGCCAGAACCGGGACAGCGGGGCGAACGTCACCGGAGCCCGCCCGTCCACCAGAAGATGCCGCTCGCTGACGAAGGCCGTGGCGACCGCGGCGTCGTCGACGCGCACGGCGGGGACCGGGCCTCCGGCGCCGCGCGCGGCGTACTCCGCCGCCGCGAGCGCGCACACCGCAACCGTGGCACGGGCCAGTTCCATGACGGGAAGCCGGGCAGCGAGCAGACCCCGTGGGCCGCTGTACGCGATACGGCCCATCAGCTCGGGGTCACCGCCGAGAGCCGCCCACAGCTGCTCGGCCCCGCGCGAAGTCCGGTCCGAACGGCCGTCCGAAGTCCCGTGCGAAGAAGTGTCGGTCATCATGGTCGCACTATGGCACTCCGTGCCACTCCATGGGACGGGCGCGACGGAACAGCAGCGCCGGCACGACAACGACGGCACGACAACGACGGCAAGGGAAGGGCCCGGACGCGATCCCCCACGTCCGGGCCCCCAGCAGAGCTCGGTTACCGGCGAACCGCGTCCAGCGCGTCCGTCATCCCGGTCCCGTAGAACCCGTTCTTGCTCGTGCCGCCTTCGCACACGGCGTCGATCGTGCCGTCACCGTTGATGTCGTACGGAGCGCCGCACGCCGTGTCGTCGGCCTGCGCGTACAGCAGCGCCTTGACCTCGGCCGCCGAGGCGCGCGGGTGCGTCGACTTGATGAGCGCGGCGACGCCCGCGACATGCGGGGACGCCATCGACGTACCGGCCTTGTAGCCGTAGCCGCCGTTCATCACCGTCGACAGGATCAGGCCGCTCGTGGCCGGGGCGTCCGGCTTCTGAAAGGCCGTCGAGTCGCCGCCGGGCGCGGCGATGTCGATGGTGCCGTTGCCGTAGTTCGAGTACGACGACTTCAGGCCCTTGGCACCGGTCGCGGAGACGGTCACGACACCCGGCAGCATGGTCGGGTAGTCGAGGCAGTCGCGCGGGTTGATGACGCGCGTCACCGGCGTGGTGTCGTTGGGGCTGGTGGTGTCGGTGAGCTCGTCCGCGGCCAGGTCCATCCGCGAGTTGCCGGCCGCGGCGACATTGACCGCGCCCTTGCGCTCGGCGTACCGCGCGGCCCGCGTGACTGACTCGAGCAGGGCCTTCTGGTCCTCGTCGGTCTTGCAGGCGAACAGCCACGGGTCCGTGTAGTAGCTGTTGTTGGTGACGTCGACACCGTGCTCGGCGGCCCAGACGAACCCGCAGACGACCGACTCCGTGTAGAAGAAGCCGTCGGGGTTGGCCACCTTGATGCCCGACACCTTGACGCCGGGGGCGACGCCGGTCACGCCGACGCCGTTCTTCGCGGCGGCGATGGTGCCCGCCACATGGGTGCCGTGGTCGCTCTCGCCCACGGCCGGACGCCACGAGCCGGGGGTGGTGTCCGGCGCGCCGGACACACAGTTGGCGGACGCCTCGACGTCGAAGTTCGGCGCGAGGTCGGGGTGCGTGTCGTCGACGCCCGTGTCGATGACGGCGACGGTGACGTTCCTGCTCCCCAGCGTCTTCTGGTGGGCCTTGTCCGCCTTGATGGCGGGCAGGTCCCACTGCAGCGGCTCGAACGGGTCCTGCTCGTCCGTGGCCTCGGCCGCCGCCTGGGCCGCCTCGGCGCTGCCGAGGGGCTGCTCCACGTCGATGGCCGTGTCGGTCTGCGGGGCCAGCGGGTTGGTGCGGGTGGCGCCCGCCGAGGTGACGCCCTTGACCGTGCGGATCTGCTCCGCGAAGTCGGGGTTCTGCGAGTGGACGACGATGACGCCGATCTGGTCGTAGGCGATCACCACCGTGCCGCCGGCCTTCGCGATCGCCCTCTTCACGGCCTTGGCAGTGGAGTGACCGCCATGCGTGTTGACGACGTACGACAGCTTGGGACCGTCGGTGGTGACCGCGGCCGGGGTGGCGTCGTCGAGGGAAGCGGCCGACGCCGCACCCGAGGGCAGGAAACCGAGCGAGGCCGTGAGCGCCAGACCGGCGGGCAGAGCTATTGCGCGCGTCCGTCTGGATCGCAGATGAGCCATGGGTTCTCCACATCATCCGTAAAGCCGCCCAGACACCCGGTGCGAATGGGCGGGTACATGACGAGTGAAGTTATCCCGATCATCGGGGTACATCAACGACTTCCGATGGAAAACCCTGACGAGAAGGGACCGGAAGTGAACCGCTTCGCTGTCGCGTCCGTGCCGTTGTCAGGGAGTGGAGCACCATCACTTCCTCCCCCGTGAGGTCCCCGTACCCATGACTACCGCACCCGCGTCGCGAGGAGATTCCGTGGCTACCGATGCACCGCCGCCCAAGGGCGGTACGGACACCAGTCCTGCACAGCCCACGACGGAGCAGTTCGCCGAGGTGCAGGAGAGTGCGGAATTCGGCGAACTGCGCCGCACGTACCGCTCCTTCGCCTTCCCCCTGACCGTCGCCTTCATCGCCTGGTACCTGCTGTACGTCCTGCTGTCCAACTACGCGGGCGGCTTCATGGGCACCAAGCTCTTCGGCAACATCAACGTGGCGCTCGTCCTCGGGCTCGCCCAGTTCGCCACCACGTTCCTCATCGCCTGGTTCTACTCGCGGCACGCGGCCGAGAAGCTCGACCCCAAGGCGGAAGCGATCAAGTCCCGTATGGAGGCCGACGCATGAGCAGCACCACCCTCCAGAGCGTCCAGCTCGCGGCATCGAGTGCCACCTCCGAGCACCGGCCGCTGATCATCTCGCTCTTCGCCGCCTTCGTCGTCGCGACGCTGTTCATCACCGTCTGGGCCGGCCGGCAGACCAAGAGCGCCGCCGACTTCTACGCGGGCGGCCGCCAGTTCACCGGCTTCCAGAACGGCCTCGCCATCTCCGGCGACTACATGTCCGCCGCGTCCTTCCTGGGCATCGCCGGTGCCATCGCCCTCTTCGGGTACGACGGCTTCCTGTACTCCGTCGGCTTCCTGGTCGCCTGGCTGGTCGCCCTGCTGCTCGTCGCCGAACCGCTGCGCAACTCCGGCCGGTTCACCATGGGCGACGTCCTCGCGTACCGCATGCGCCAGCGCCCGGTGCGTACCGCCGCCGGCACCTCCACCATCGTCGTCTCGATCTTCTACCTGCTCGCCCAGATGGCGGGTGCGGGCGTGCTCGTCTCGCTGCTGCTCGGCATCACCACCGACGCCGGAAAGATCGCGATCGTCGCCCTCGTCGGCGTCCTGATGATCGTGTACGTCACGATCGGCGGGATGAAGGGCACCACCTGGGTGCAGATGGTCAAGGCCGTCCTGCTCATCGCGGGCACCCTGCTCATCACGTTCCTGGTGCTGTGGAAGTTCAACTTCAACGTCTCCGACCTGCTCGGCAGGGCCGCCGAGCAGAGCGGCAAGGGCGCGGCGTTCCTGGAGCCCGGCCTCAAGTACGGCGCCACCGGCACCTCCAAGCTGGACTTCATCTCGCTCGGCATCGCACTGGTGCTGGGCACCGCGGGCCTGCCGCACATCCTCATCCGCTTCTACACGGTGCCGACCGCCAAGGCCGCCCGTAAGTCCGTCATCTGGGCCATCGGCATCATCGGCGCCTTCTACCTGATGACGATCGCGCTCGGCTTCGGTGCCGCGGCGCTCGTCGGACCCGAGGAGATCACCGCCTCCAACAAGGCCGGGAACACGGCGGCACCGCTGCTCGCGCTCCACATCGGCGGGGTCGACTCGGCGGGCGGCGCGATCCTGCTCGCCGTGATCTCCGCGGTCGCCTTCGCCACCATCCTCGCCGTCGTCGCCGGACTGACCCTGGCGTCCTCGTCGTCCTTCGCGCACGACATCTACGCCAACGTCATCCGCAGGGGACAGGCCACCGAGCAGGAAGAGGTCCGCGCGGCCCGCTGGGCCACGGTCCTGATCGGCATCGTCTCCATCGCGCTCGGCGCACTGGCCCGCGATCTGAACGTGGCAGGCCTGGTCGCACTCGCCTTCGCGGTCGCCGCCTCCGCGAATCTGCCGACGATCCTCTTCAGCCTCTTCTGGAAGAGGTTCACCACGCAGGGCGCCCTCTGGTCGATCTACGGTGGCCTGATCTCGTCGGTCGTGCTGGTGCTGTTCTCCGGGGTCGTCTCGGGCAAGCCCACGTCGATGTTCCCGTCGGTGGACTTCGCCTGGTTCCCTCTGGACAACCCCGGCCTGGTCTCCATCCCGCTGGGCTTCCTGCTCGGCTGGATGGGCTCCCTGTTCTCCAAGGAGGAGCCGGACAAGGGCAAGTACGCGGAGCTCGAGGTCAAGTCGCTCACAGGCGTGGGCGCCCACTGAGGAGCGTTCTGTCATACCGATGAGCGCGGCCGCGTCGTAGGGTCCTACGACGCGGCCGCGTCGTTCGTCGTGGTAATCAGCACCTGTCGATGTCGCAGGTGTCACGTAGGCTCGGCTGTATACACGAGTTCCTGTACAACTTCCGGACACCGGGGAGGGGGCCCGCAGTGCTCATCGACACCTACGGCCGTGTGGCCACTGACCTGAGGGTTTCGCTCACGGACCGGTGCAATCTGCGCTGTGCGTACTGCATGCCCGAAGAGGGGCTGCAGTGGCTGACGAAGTCGACCCTGCTCACCGACGACGAGATCGTCCGGCTGATCCGTATCGCCGTCACGGACCTGGGGATCACCGAGGTCCGCTTCACCGGCGGAGAGCCGCTGCTGCGGCCCGGACTGGTCGGCATCGTCGAGCGCTGCGCCGCGCTCGAGCCGCGTCCGAAGATGTCGCTGACCACCAACGGCATAGGCCTGAAGCGCACCGCGACCGCGCTCAAGGCCGCCGGCCTGGACCGGGTCAACGTCTCGCTGGACACCCTGCGCCCCGACGTCTTCAAGACCCTCACCCGCCGCGACCGCCACCACGACGTCCTGGAGGGGCTGGAGGCCGCGCGCGACGCCGGACTGACCCCCGTGAAGGTCAACACGGTCCTGATGCCCGGGCTCAACGACGACGAGGCCCCCGACCTGCTCGCCTGGGCCGTGGAGCACGACTACGAGCTGCGGTTCATCGAACAGATGCCGCTGGACGCCCAGCACGGCTGGAAGCGCGACGGCATGATCACCGCGGGTGACATCCTGGAATCGCTGCGTACGCGCTTCAGCCTCACCCCTGAGGGCGACGAGGCCCGCGGATCCGCACCCGCCGAGCGCTGGGTCGTGGACGGCGGACCGCATCGGGTCGGGGTCATCGGCTCCGTCACCCGCCCGTTCTGCCGCGCCTGCGACCGCACCCGGCTCACCGCCGACGGACAGGTCCGCACCTGTCTCTTCGCGCAGGAGGAGACCGATCTGCGCGGGGCCCTGCGCTCCGGCGCGCCGGACGAGGAGGTCGCCCGGATCTGGAAGCTCGCGATGTGGGGCAAGAAGGCCGGGTCCGGTCTCGACGACCCGTCGTTCCTTCAGCCCGAGCGCCCCATGTCAGCCATCGGCGGCTGAGTCCCGCTCCCACTCGTCGAGCGTCACGACGTCCTTCAGGAAACCCCGGACACCCAGGAACTCTGACAGGTGCTGGCGGTGTTCGTCGCACGCGAGCCAGGTCTTGCGGCGCTCCGGCGTGTGCAGCTTCGGGTTGTTCCACGCCAGCACCCAGACGGCGGCGGCACGGCAGCCCTTGGCGGAACAGATCGGGGTCTCGTCACTCATTCGATCATTGTCCACGATCGCCGACGATCAACGGCTCCCCACATGGCGACGCCGAGCAGCCACGGGGGGAGCTGCCCGGCGTCGGTCCGTCGCTCCGACGGGGGATGCGGAGCGCACAGGCAGTATGTCACGCAGGACCGGCTGCGGTGCACTGGAACTTCACGATTGATCTGAGCTTTTCTTGAGCTTCGCGGAGCCTGGTTTCCGGGCCTCGAGGCCCGCGGCGCACCGGCCCCCGGGGGCCCAGCGGCGTCAGCTCTGATGGGCGGGCCGTTCCGCCTGTTCCTCCGCTCCGGGTCCGCCAGCCTCCGCTGCGGGGGTCGCCGTGCCGGCCGCGGATCCGCCCGCGCCGAGCATCGGCCGCACCGGTGGGGCGATGAACGTCGACGGCAGGGACGGCGCGTTTTCCCGGCCGGCATTGGCGATCACCACGGAGATGTAGGGCAGCAGCGCACCCAGCACCAGCGCCACGATCGCCACATGCCGCTCGACGTTCCAGAGCACCGCGGCCAGGATCACCGACACGGTCCGGATCGACATCGAGATGACGTAGCGGCGCTGCCGGCCGCGCACATCGTCGGCGAGGCCCTTGCGGGCTCCGGTGATCCGGAAGACTTCCGCCGTACTCCGCTTCCGCATGACATTCCACCGCCCGACCGCCACGCCGGACTCTCCCCGGCCCGGTCCTGGCTCCACGGTACGCCGCGGCTGCGACGCGTTCGAGACCGGGTCACCGCTTACCTGGGCATACACCCGCCGCCGTACCAGGTACGGAGCTGTCCGACATGCGCCGTATGGCGTATACGTCGAGACTGTCCCGTAACTGCTCACGTCAATCCGAACCAGGAGGCAGCCATGGGCTGGTTGTGGGCGATCATTGTCGGGTTCGTGCTCGGATTGCTGGCGAAGGCGATCCTGCCGGGGAAGCAGCACAGCCCGCTCTGGCTCATCACGATCTTCGGCATCATCGGCGGGATCGTCGGCAACTCCCTCGCCGTGGCGTTCGGCATCGGCGAGACCCCGGGCATCGACTGGGGACGGCACGCGCTGCAGATCGTCGCTGCGCTGGTCGTCGTCGGGTTCGGCGACATGGCCTACATGGCCTTGCGCCGCAGAAAGCAGCACGCCTGACCGGCGCCGGGCGGCCCCGGTACGACACACGCTCCTCGACGTCGCCACGGGCCTCGTGATCGGCGCGATCCGGGGCGGGCCACGGTGAACGGCGTGAGCACGGGCGCGGCCTCGGCACGACATCCCGGTACGACAGCGGCCGGGTGGGGATCGGTACCCACCCGGCCGCTGCCGCGTCCTGTGCGCGGGGTCAGCCGGCCGCGACCTCGACGGCCGCCAGATTCTTCTTGCCGCGGCGCAGCACGAGCCAGCGGCTGTGCAGCAGATCGTCCTGGGCCGGGACCGCGTCCTCGGCCGTGACCTTCACGTTGTTCACGTAGGCCCCGCCTTCCTTCACGGTGCGGCGGGCCGCCGACTTGCTGGCCACCAGACCGACCTCGGCGAAGAGGTCCACGACCGGAGCCAGCTCGGCCACCCGCGCCTGCGGCAGCTCGGCGAGCGCCGCCCGCAACGTCGGCTCGTCGAGCTCGGTCAGCTCGCCCTGCCCGAACAGCGCCTTCGAGGCGCCCACGGCCGCCGCGCACTGGTCGGCGCCGTGCACCAGCGTCGTCAGCTCCTCCGCCAGCGCCCGCTGGGCCGCCCGCGCCTGCGGACGCTCCTCGGTCAGCCGCTCCAGCTCCTCGATCTCCTCGCGGGACTTGAAGCTGAAGATCCGCAGGAACTTGGAGACGTCGCGGTCGTCCGCGTTCAGCCAGAACTGGTAGAACGCGTACGGCGTGGTCAGCTCGGCATCCAGCCAGACCGTGCCGGACTCCGTCTTGCCGAACTTCGTGCCGTCCGCCTTGGTGATCAGCGGAGTGGCCAGGGCGTGCACCGCGGCATGCGGCTCGACCTTGTGGATCAGATCGGCGCCCGCGGTGAGATTGCCCCACTGGTCGCTGCCGCCGGTCTGCAGGACGCAGCCGTACCGCCGGTACAGCTCGAGGAAGTCCATGCCCTGCAGGATCTGGTAGCTGAACTCGGTGTAGCTGATGCCCGCGTCGGAGTTCAGCCGCCGGGCGACCGCCTCCTTCGCGATCATCTTGTTGACCCGGAAGTGCTTGCCGACGTCACGCAGGAAGTCGATCGCCGACAGGCCCGCCGTCCAGTCCAGGTTGTTGACCATGGTCGCGGCGTGCGGACCGTCGAAGTCGAGGAACCGCTCGATCTGCCCGCGCAGCCGTCCCACCCAGGCCGCGACGACGTCCGGCGCGTTGAGCGTGCGCTCGGCGTTCGGCTTCGGGTCACCGATCAGGCCCGTCGCACCGCCGACCAGACCCAGCGGGCGGTTGCCCGCCTGCTGGATCCGGCGCATGGTCAGGATCTGGACCAGATTCCCCAGGTGCAGGCTGGGCGCGGTCGGGTCGAAGCCGCAATAGAACGTGACGGGACCGTCCGCGAACGCCTTGCGCAGTGCGTCCTCGTCAGTGGACAGGGCGATCAGCCCCCGCCACTGCAGTTCGTCGACGATGTCCGTCACGTCTCTCTCGTCTCCTCAGGTGTGCTTACGGGTGTCCTCGCGAATGTCCTCGCGAACGTCCTCGCGGACGTCTCCGAGGTTATACGCCCTGGCTGACCGAACTCATATTGAAATCGGGGACCCGGAGCGCGGGCATCGCGGCCCTGGTGAACCAGTCGCTCCACTCGCGCGGCAGCGTCCGCTCCGTCCGGCCTGCCTCGGCGGCCCGCGACAGCAGATCGACGGGCGACTCGTTGAACCGGAAGTTGTTCACTTCGCCGACCACCTCGCCGTTCTCGACGAGATAGACGCCGTCCCTGGTCAGCCCGGTCAGCAGCAGCGTCGCCGGGTCGACCTCGCGGATGTACCAGAGGCAGGTCAGCAGCAGCCCGCGCTCCGTGCTCGCGACCATGTCCTCCAGGGAGCGCTCACCGCCGCCCTCCAGGATCAGGTTGCCGACACCGGGGGAGACCGGCAGGCCGGTCAGGCCCGCGCTGTGCCGGGTGGTGACCAGCCGGTCCAGCTTCCCTTCCCGGACCCACTCGGTCGCGGACAGCGGGAGACCGTTGTCGAAGACCGAGGCGTCGTCGCCGGAGGCGTGCGCGATCACGAACGGCGCGGACTCCAGACCGGGCTCGTGAGGGTCGCTGCGCAGCGTGAGCGGCAGCTCGGACAGGGTCTCGCCGATACGGGTGCCGCCGCCGGGCTTCGAGAAGACCGTGCGGCCCTCCGCGGCGTCCCGGCCGGTCGACGACCACAGCTGGTAGATCAGCAGGTCCGCCACGGCCGTGGGCGGCAGCAGCGTCTCGTACCGGCCGGCGGGCAGCTCGATCCGCCGCTCGGCCCAGCCCAGGCGCGTCGCCAGCTCCGCGTCCAGCGCGGCCGGGTCCACGTCCTTGAAGTCCCGCGTCGCCCGGCCCGCCCAGGCGGAACGGGTCCGGTCAGGGGACTTGGCGTTGAGCTCCAGCGTGCCGGTGGGCTGGTCGTGGCGGAGCCGCACACCCGTGGACGTACCGAGATACGTCGAGGTCAGCGTGTGATGGGCGAAGCCGTACAGCTCACGGCCGCCCGAACGGGCCCGGGCGAACGCCTCGCCCAGCGCGGGAGCGAAGTCCGCGAAGACGGCCGACGACGTCTCGGCCGGCGCGTCCGTGAAGTCACCGGCGACCGGCACGCCGGTCACCAGTGGCTGCGCGTCCTCGGCGGGCCCGGCCGCCCGGGCGGCGGCCTCCGCCGCCCGCACCAGAGGCTCCAGGTCCTCTGCCGTCACGGCCGACCGCGACACCACACCGGACGCGGTGCCCTGCGTCCCGTCGACCGTGGCGATGACGGTGAGGGTGCGGCCGCGGGTGACGCCGTTCGTGGTCAGCGCGTTCCCCGCCCAGCGGAGATTGGCGGACGAGTGCTCGTCGGCGATGACCACGCAGCCGTCGGCGGTGGACAGCTCGAGGGCACGCTCGACGATCTCGTGCGGCTTGCTGACGGGGCTCATCGACCGGCCTCCTGCGGGGTCTTCGGGCTGTGCGTTCCTGGGACGTGGGCGCGACCGGTGCTCATCGGCCTGCCTCCTGCGTCGTGTTCAAAATGTTCACGCCGCGGAACAGGGCGGACGGGCAGCCGTGCGAGACCGCCGCCACCTGGCCCGGCTGGGCCTTGCCGCAATTGAAGGCGCCGCCCAGGACGTACGTCTGCGGGCCGCCGACCTTCTCCATCGAGCCCCAGAAGTCCGTCGTCGTCGCCTGGTAGGCGACGTCGCGCAGCTGACCGGCCAGCCGGCCGTTCTCGATCCGGAAGAACCGCTGCCCCGTGAACTGGAAGTTGTAGCGCTGCATGTCGATCGACCAGGACCGGTCGCCGACCACGAAGATCCCGCGCTCCACACCCCCGATCAGGTCCTCCGTCGACAGACCGCCGGGCTCCGGCTGCAGCGACACGTTCGCCATCCGCTGCACCGGGACATGCCCGGGGGAGTCCGCGAAGGCGCAGCCGTTGGACCGGCCGAGGCCCGTCAGCCTCGCGATGCGCCGGTCCAGCTGGTAGCCGACGAGCGTGCCCTCCCGGACGAGATCCCAGCTCTGTGCCTCGACGCCCTCGTCGTCGTACCCGATCGTGGCCAGACCGTGCTCCGCGGTCCTGTCGCCCGTCACGTTCATCACCGGCGAGCCGTACCGCAGCTTGCCCAGCTGGTCGAAGGTCGCGAAGGACGTCCCCGCGTACGCCGCCTCGTAGCCCAGCGCCCGGTCCAGCTCCGTCGCGTGGCCGATCGACTCGTGGATCGTCAGCCACAGATTGGACGGGTCCACGACCAGGTCGTACCGCCCCGCCTCGACGCTCGGTGCGCGCATCTTCTCGGCGAGCAGCACCGGGATCTCCTCCAGCTCGGAGTCCCAGTCCCAGCCCGTGCCGGTCAGATACTCCCAGCCGCGGCCCACGGGCGGCGCGATTGTCCGCATCGAGTCGAACTCACCGGTCGTCCCGTCCACCGCGACGGCCGTGAGCTGCGGGTGCAGCCGCACCCGCTGCTGGGTGGTGACCGTGCCGGCCGTGTCCGCATAGAACTTGTTCTCGTGCACGGTCAGCAGCGAGGCGTCCACGTGCGCCACGCCCTCCGCGCCCAGCAGCCGGGCACTCCAGTCCGTGAGCAGCCCGGACTTCTCCTCGTCGGCGACGGTGAACGGGTCGATCTCGTACGACGAGACCCACGTCCGCTCCGCGTGGACCGGCTCCTCGGCGAGCTCCACCCGCTCGTCCGAACCGGCCGCCGCGATCACCTGGGCGGACAGCTTCGCCATCGCCACCGCCTGGCCCGCGACCCGGGCGGCGGCGTCCATGGTCAGATCCACGCCGGACGCGAAACCCCACGCCCCGCCGTGCACCACCCGCACCGCATACCCGAGATCGGTCGTGTCGGACGAGCCGGCGGGCTTCGCGTCCCTCAGCCGCCACGCCGCACTGCGCACCCGCTCCAGCCGGAAGTCGGCATGCTCGGCGCCCAGCGCACGGGCCCGCGCGAGTGCCGCGTCGGCGAGCGCCCGCAGCGGCAGCGCGAGAAACGTCTGATCGATGTCATGGGCCACAGGCGGCCTCTCCTTTTCACGCGTGCGTGCTCGGATCACTACGCGAAGTCAAGCACGCGCCCAGGACAGTTCCGAGGGAGTTTCCACAGTCGTCGCCGCCGTCGGTGCCGGACAGGGCCGCATCGGCGCGCGTCCCGGCCACGGGGGACACCGACTGTAGGGTCCCCACAGCAGACACTCGGCGCCACTGTCGGTGGCCGATTCCCCCGATGCCGGGCGGTACCGATAGGTTTTCGGGTACCAGACCGCTATCGAAAGGGTGATCCGTTGAGCCGCTCGGTTCTCGTCACCGGAGGAAACCGGGGCATCGGCCTCGCCATCGCCCGCGCTTTCGCCGACGCCGGCGACAAGGTCGCGATCACGTACCGGTCGGGCGAGCCGCCGGAGGAGCTCACCAAGCTGGGCTGCCTGGCGGTCCGCTGCGACATCACCGACGCCGAGCAGGTGGAGCAGGCCTACAAGGAGATCGAGGACAAGCACGGTCCCGTTGAGGTGCTGGTGGCCAATGCCGGTGTCACCAGGGACCAGCTGCTGATGCGGATGTCCGAGGACGACTTCACCTCCGTCCTGGACACCAACCTCACCGGCACCTTCCGGGTCGTGAAGCGCGCCAACCGCGGCATGCTGCGCGCCAAGAAGGGCCGTGTCGTCCTGATCTCGTCCGTGGTCGGGCTGCTCGGCTCGGCGGGCCAGGCCAACTACGCCGCCTCCAAGGCCGGTCTCGTCGGCTTCGCCCGCTCCCTCGCCCGCGAACTCGGATCGCGGAACATCACCTTCAACGTCGTCGCACCCGGCTTTGTCGACACCGACATGACCAAGGTGCTCAGCGACGAGCAGCGCGCGGGCATCGTCTCGCAGGTGCCGCTCGGCCGCTACGCGCAGCCGGAGGAGATCGCCGCCGCGGTGAAGTTCCTCGCCTCCGACGACGCCTCGTACATCACTGGAGCCGTCATCCCGGTTGACGGCGGATTGGGCATGGGTCACTGATCACATGAGTGGAATCCTCGCCAGCAAGCGCATCCTCATCACCGGTGTGCTGATGGAGTCCTCCATCGCCTTCCACACCGCGAAGCTGGCCCAGGAGCAGGGTGCGGAGATCATCCTGACAGCCTTCCCGCGGCCCACCCTGACCGAGCGGATCGCCAGGAAGCTCCCCAAGCCCGCCAAGGTCATCGAGCTCGACGTCACCAACGACGAGCACCTCGGCCGCCTCGCCGACCTGGTCCGTGAGGAGCTCGGCGGCCTGGACGGTGTCGTGCACTCCATCGGCTTCGCGCCGCAGGACGCGCTCGGCGGCAACTTCCTGAACACGCCGTTCGAGTCCGTCTCGACCGCGATGCACGTCTCGGCGTTCTCGCTGAAGTCGCTCACCATGGCCTGCCTGCCGCTGTTCCCGCACGAGGGCGCATCGGTGGTCGGCCTGACCTTCGACGCGCAGTTCGCCTGGCCGCAGTACGACTGGATGGGCCCGGCGAAGGCGGCGCTGGAGGCCACCTCCCGCTACCTCGCCCGCGACCTGGGCAAGCAGAACGTCCGGTGCAACCTGATCTCGGCCGGACCGATCGGCTCGATGGCCGCCAAGTCCATCCCGGGATTCGGCGAGCTCGCGGACGTCTGGAACCACCGCTCCCCGCTGGAGTGGGACATGTCCGACCCGGAGCCCACCGGCCGCGGTGTCGTCGCGCTGCTCTCGGACTGGTTCCCGAAGACGACGGGCGAGATCGTCCACGTCGACGGCGGCGTACACATGATGGGCGCGTAACGCACCGTTACCTGTGAGTACGGATTCACCCGTACGCCCGTGATGCCCCGGTCACCCGCTGTGTGCGGGTGGCCGGGGCATCGCCCGTTCGGAGTAGTGGAACGGGCGCCCGGGGCGCCGAGCGGCGAGGCTGGAGGGGCAATCCCTCCCTTGTGGTGCAGCAGCGGTGCATACCGCAGTACGGCCGAGGAGGTCTGCTGTGCGTACGACCTGGCGTTCCATGTCCGCACTCGGGGTGCTGGCGACCCTGCTCCTGCCGGTCTCCAAGGCCGCCTCGCTGTCGCCCGGGGAGTCCGCCCCGCGGCCGTTCGGAGCCGCCTGCGACGTCGTCGTCGAGGGCTCGCGTGCCACGGCGTACTGCCGCAACCCCTATCCCGACACGGATCGGGTCCAGCTGCACGTCGAGTGCGAGCGGTGGTGGGACCTCGATGCGGACAGTCATGCCGTCGATGTCGCTCCGACCGCCCACGCCACGCTCACCGAGCGCTGCTGGAAGGAGATACGCACCGCCTGGGTGAGCCACGTACGCGTCTCCTGAGCGGTCCGAGTCCGATGGTCCGAGGGTCCGAGGGTCCGAGGGTCCGATGGTCCGGCGGTCCGGGTCCGGGTCCGCGGGGTCTTACGCCTCCGCCCCGTCCGCCGGCTTGCGCAGGCACATGAAGGGGTAGCTCGCGGCCTCCGACGCGGCGGTGGCCCCGGCGCCCTCGCGGATCGCCTCGACCAGCCGTGCATGGTCCATGTGGTGCTCCGGCCGAAGCTCATGGCCCACGTCGTCGCGGAGCCAGTCGCGCAGCAGATCACCGAGGTCCGCGTAGAGCCCGGTCAGGACCTCGTTGTGGGACGCGGCGACCACGGCCAGGTGGAAGGTCGCGTCGGCGGTGACGAACCGCTCCGCGTCGCCCGTCTCCCAGGCCTCCTCGCGGCGCGCCAGCAGCGCGTCCAGCTGCTTCAGATCCCGCTCCGTGCGGCGCTCGGCGGCCAGTCGTGCCGCCGACGACTCGAGGGTGGAGCGCACCTCCGCGACATGGCGCGGATCTGCGTCGGCGAACCTCCGGTGCATGACCCCGGCCAGCTCGCTCGTCGCCACGACATAGGTGCCCGAGCCCTGGCGGATGTCCAGCAGGCCGTTGTGCGCGAGCGCGCGCACCGCCTCGCGGACCGTGTTCCGGGCCACGCCCAGCTGCTCGACCAGCTCCGGCTCGGTCGGGATCCGTGAGCCCACCGGCCACTCGCCCGAGGTGATCTGGTTCCGCAGCTCGGTGATCACCTGGTCCGAGAGTGCGGAGCGCCGGGGAGAGGTCAGCGCCATGGTGCTCCTTGTCCACGAGATTCGTTCGGGATTGGACAATTAATCATCCCATGATTCTATGATGGCCCCATGCCCGACGAGACCCGGACCCGTACCAGGACCCTGAGCCCCGCCGCCACGGCAGTGCGTGCCTTCACCGATTCTCCCGCCGGGAAGCCCTCAGTCTGGCTCACCCGTCTCGTCCTCGTCGGACTCGTCCTCACCGCCCTCAATCTCCGCCCCGCCATCACCAGCCTCGGCGCGCTGCTCGAGGAGGTGCGGGGAGGGCTCCACATGAGCGGCAGCGTGGCCGGGATCCTCACCTCCGTACCGCCGCTGTGCTTCGCGGTCTTCGGCCTCGCCGCGCCGCGGCTCGCCCGCCGCTTCGGGCCCACCGCGATCGTCTGTGCCGGCATGGTGGCGATCACCGCGGGCCTGCTGGTACGGCCCTTCGCGAGCGGCACCCCCGGCTTCCTCGCCGCCAGCGCGCTCGCGCTCATGGGCATCGCCGTCAGCAACGTCCTGATGCCGGTGATCGTCAAGCGGTACTTCCCGGAGCGCGTCGGCAGCGTCACCGGGCTCTACTCCATGGCCCTGTCGCTCGGGACCGCACTCGCCGCGGCCGCCACCGTGCCCATGACCGAGGCGCTGGGCGGCAGTTGGCGCACCGGCCTCGGGGTGTGGGCCCTGGTCGCCGCCGTCGCCGTACTGCCGTGGATCCCGCTCGTGCGCGACCGTGCCGGTGAGCGCGGCCGCGACCGTGGCCGTGGCCGGGCCGGCGGCCGGGACACGGGACTCGAGCGGGGTGCGTCCGTGCCTGCAGGCCCGGCTGCGGAGGCAGGGGACGTGCGCAGGTC
>NZ_JBHWKX010000001.1:378093-413642 GCF_042730885.1 Streptomyces sp. NPDC059909 | reverse complement strand
ACTACCTCGACCGGCGCGAGATCCCCCGGCCGAAGTCGTGGCGAAGCCTGGGCAGCTGACCTCGACGACTCCAAGATCCCCGACAGAGTCAAGCTAAGAAGCCGTCTCTCAACCGATCTTGGAACGTGCAAGTCGAACGGAGTTCCTGGTCGGGTGATCTTCCGGCCGTACGCGCATGAAGGCAGGGCCTCCTGGTAGCTCGGGGGTGCGATCCCATTCCGAGCGGTTCCCGGAGGCCCTGTTGTCGTTGTTGTACGCGCCCATGCCCGTTGACTTCAACTCGCCTGCACGGTCGTGTGATTGCCTCGCGCACGTGTACGGCAACGCGGCCGACAATCCGGACCGGGTGCGCCGGTATCCGTCGGACATGACGGACGCAGAGTGGGCGGCCATCCGGCCTTTGCTGCCGGTGCCGGCCTGGCTCCAGGGCAGAGGCGGGCAGCCCGAGGGCTATTGCCACCGCCAGATGCTGGACGCGATCCGCTACCTGGTCGCGGGCGGGATCTCGTGGCGGGCGATGCCCGCGGACTTCCCTGATTGGGGCCGGGTTTACGCCTTCTTCCGCCGCTGGCGCGAGCACGGGCTGATCGCCGAGTTCCATGACCGGCTGCGCGGGAGGGTCCGGGAGCGCGAGGGCCGTGAGGCCGAGCCCACGGCGGGGATCATCGACGCGCAGTCGGTGCGGGCCGCCGCGACAGTCCCGGCCTCCTCACGCGGCTACGACGGCGGGAAGAAGGTGCCCGGGCGCAAACGGCACATCGTGACCGACTGCCTCGGCCTGCTCCTGGTCGTCGCGGTCACCGCCGCGAACATCGGCGACCGGGACGCCGCCACGGGCCTGCTGACCCGGCTGCGCCGTCTGCACCGCGACATCACCCTCGTCTGGGCCGACGGCGGCTACACCGGCTCCCTCGTTGGCTGGCGCCGGGACAAACTCGCCCTGACCTTGGAGATCGTCAAGCGCACCGACGACATGACAGGGTTCGTGGTGCTCCCCAGACGCTGGGTGGCAGAGCGCACGTTCGCGTGGCTGATGAACTCCCGCCGTCTGGCCCGTGATTACGAGACTCTGCCCGCTTCCAGCGAGGCGATGATCCGGTGGTCGATGGTCACGCGGATGGGCCGGCGTCTGGCACGGCCACCGGCCGCCGGCCGGCACTGAACATCCCCGACGTCTCCTGCAGGAGCCACCCGCGCTCTGCCAGGCGCCTGGCCTTCGAGCGCACCCCCTCGACCTTCGCCGGCGTCGTCCCAAGGCCCAGCCCCACCGCGATCTCCTTGGCCTTGAGCGGTCCCATGCCCGCTGATCGCCGCTCCTCCACCACGCCCAGAATCCGCTGGTAGTCCGGCGCCAGCACCGTCACCGGCAGCCCGTCCCGCCAGGACGGCACCGTCGAGCCCGGCACCGGCACGGTCGATGGCATCGTTTCCTGTTCCGCCTCGGCCTCGGTCACGGCAGTCGTCTCGGCCGCGGACACAGCCAGGGCCTCGACCAGCTCCTCCCGCGCGATCACTCGTCGGTCGAGCTCGAGCTCCGCGGCCTCCAACACCACAACCAGCCGCGCGACTTCTTCCTGCAGGCCCTCCACCCGCACACGGGCAGCCGTTTCCCGCTCCTCCAGCATTCCCAGCACCGACGCCACCGCGCACCCCTCGGTCATGAAGCGGACACAAGACGCCGCATCCCTCCCTCACCCCGAGCGAAACCATGCCTGATCAGCAAGAATCAAACGATCACGTTCGGTTGAGAGACGGCTTCTGACGCTCAGTGACCGCACCACACAAGGCCGCCTGGCGCCCACCAACGACTCGGCCGCTGATCAGGACGTACGAACTCATCGCTGTGTAGGGCCAGGCCGGCGAGGTCGTTGAGGGCAAACACATCAGCGTCGAACTCGCGGGAGTGGCCGTGCCGCAGGTATGGGCGGGAGTGGATACAGGCAAGACCCACCACCACTGTGTGGTGATCGACTCCGAAGGCAGCCGGCTGTTGGACTTGGCAGCGACGGCTTCGGCGATAGCGACCAGCGGGAGACCGTGTTCAACACCGAACAGCGCCTCCGTGCCGCATTGGTCGGGCGTTCCGGGCGCGGCCGGGTTCAGTCGTTGCAGCCGGGGCCATTGCTTGGGTCGACGCAGGTGTTGATTCCGGATCCGCCATTGTTGCGGTTCGTGCCTGATCCGCCGTCCAGGTCGTCATCGTCGGCTTCCCCGAAGAGATGGTCGTTACCCGCGTTACCGAAGAGTTCGTCGTTGCCCCTTCCACCGCGGAGCTCGTCGTTGCCCCTTCCACCGAACAAAGCGTCGTTGCCCAGGAAACCGGAGAGCCGGTCGTTGCCCGAGCCACCGGAAAGCTCGTCGTTGCCTGTTTCACCGCGGAGCTCGTCGTTGCCCGATTCACCACCAAGTTCGTCGTTGTCCCAGCCGCCGAAGAGCTGGTCGTCGCCCGAGCCACCGAAGAGCTGATCGTTGTCCCTGTCACCGTTGAGAGTGTCGTTGCCCGAGCCACCGCAGATGAGGTCGTTCCCCCCGATCCCGTAGACCGTGTCATTGCCTCCGAGCGCGAAGATCACATCGTTGCCGGGGGTCCCGAAGATGACGTCGTTCCTCTCGGTGCCCACTTTGGTGGGTCTGGCTTCCTCACAGGTCGAGCTGGTCGACGTCTTCGACGCGTTCGAACTGGTCGAGGTGGTCGATTCCATCGCTCGCCTCGGTGTTCCGGGTGCGGCGGCCGTTGTGGAGGTGGAAAAGACGAAGAGTCCTCCGATGACGAGAACGATGAGTGCGGGCAGCGACCGGGCACTGGCACGGCGCCGGCCGGAGCACCCAGTTGGAGCCGTCATCGGCCGGTCGTCGTCAAACGGGCGGGGCTCGAACATGGCTCGGCTGTCTCCTGAGTGAGGTGCGCAGCTGTCCCTCACAGAAAGTCACACTCTCGCCCAGCCCGCTCCGGCGCCCAGGGGGGCCGCATTCGCCCATGAGCCATTTTCGCAGGTCACGGCCGATAGAGCGGGCCACCATAAGCACTCCTTCGGTCGCCACCCGCACGGACCCGTCGGGAAAGAGTTGACCGACCTGGGGAAGCCGACCGCCATCACGGAACTGTCCGGTACGTGGCGGCAACCGCTGCCGACTCCCACCGGCAGTCCGCCTGGCGATCGTGTGCGACAACTACTCCCCGCACCTGACCACCGAGCGGTGCCGCCGCGTCGCCGTCTGGGCAGAGGCCAACAACGTCGAGATCGCCTGCACCCCGACCAGCAGCTCCTGGCTGAACCGCATCGAGGCCCAGTTCGCAGCCTTGCGCTGTTTCACCCTCGACGGCACCGACCACGCCAACCAGGGCGTTGTCCCAACGCGTCGCCGACGCTGCCGACGGAGGCGCCCTTCCCGGCGGCAGACGGCACGGTCAGGTTGGAGCGCTCCAGCCGGCGGCGGCCGAGAGTGCGACCACGGCGGCGGCGCGGGCCTAAGGCCAGCCGTACACCAAGTGTTCGAGAAGGTCAGCGCGGTGCCGGACGACGGCCGCCATCGGAACGCCACGTTGATCATTTGATGTCCTGTTGGCCAGATATTCGGCCGCGACAACGATGACGACGACGATGATTGGGGCGGCGACGACCACGGATGGTGATGCCGACAGCAGGCCGACCATGAACAGCCACCGGCGGATCTCCCGGAGACGTGGAGACCCGCCGGTGGTCGGCGGACAAGCGAGCGTGCACCAGTGGACCATCGCAGCAAGATCCACCGGACACCCCCTGAGATCACGGGCTCGGCAGAAGCCGACCGGGGCCTAGCAGAAGCCGTTGAGGCCCCACCACTCGCCGTCGGTCCGCTCGCCGCCCGACAGGAGGCCGTTGCCCAGTCCCCGGTAGGTGACCAGCCAGCCGAGGTGGCCCGAGTAGCCGTCGATCACGTACTTCTCGTTGGTCACGGCGGCGAGATCGGGACGCCCGTCGCCGGAGAAGTCGCCGGTCGCAATGAGGTTGGCCATGGCGTTCCAGCCGCCATTGCCTGCCAGGACGCGCCCGCCGAGGGCGGCGGAGCGGCCCGGGTAGAGCCACAGCTTGCCGGTGGCCGCCTCGCGCGCGTAGATGTCGGGGCGGCCGTCGCCGTTCATGTCGCCCACGCCGACGAGTGCGTTCATGGCGTTCCAGCCGCCCGTGCCGATCAGCTTGCGCGAGCCGAGCGTGCCGGTGGAGGTGCCCGGGTACAGGTACAGCTTGCCCGTGGCCTTCTCGACCGCGATCAGGTCGGAGCGGCCGTCACCGGTCAGGTCGCCGAAGGCGGTGATGTTGCGCATGCCGTTCCAGCCGCCCGTGCCGATCAGCTTGCGGGTGCCGAGGGAGCCGGTCCCGGTGCCCGGGTAGAGCCACAGCTTGCCCGTGGACGCCTCGCCGGCAATGAGGTCCTCGCGGCCGTCACGACTGAAGTCGCCGTGCCGGGTGAGAGCGTTCATGCCGTTCCAGCCGCCCGTGCCGATGAGCCGGCCGGTGCCGTCGCCTGGCGTGAACCACAGCCGGCCGGCCTTGTCGCGGGCGATGACGTCGGCCTTGCGGTCGCCGTTCATGTCACCGAAGCCCAAGGCCTTGGGGGAGGTCTCGGAGTACCAGTGCGGGTAGGCGGGCTGGCTGCACTCGCGCTCGGTGCGGACGAACTTGACCGAGCTGGTCGTCGCGGTCGGGTACGAGTGGTACTCGCCGGGGCCGGCGGGATCCGCGGGGAAGTAGCCGCCCCACGGCTCGTAGTTCTTGTCCTCGTAGACGCAGGCGATCGACGTTGTCCGGTTGACGTACGAGCGGATCTTGTTGTCCCAGCTGCCCAGGTCCGCGACGCTCTTGTTCGTCTTGTACATCTGCCCGGTCGCGCTCTCGCCCGACCAGCCGCACCAGTAGCCCGCCGGGCAGTCGTACGCGCCCGCGGCCGCCGGAGCGGCGTTCACGGTGGCCAGGCCGGAGCCGGCGAGCACGAGGCCGACGAGCGTCGCCACCCCCCGCAGAGAACGGTTCTGCATGTGTTGTGATCCCCTCCCATTGATGTGCGTCGGCACGTCGGTGCTTTCGGGCCAGTGCTGCGGGTCTGCAGTTGCCGGCCGACGCAGGCCGAGCGATCGTAGAGCAGCGTTGAACTTCCCCGCACCGCAGTTCCCGCACGCCTGGCGGAAGGGCACCGGAATGAGCGGTGAACCACGGTCGACAGCGGATCGATCCCGGGTGAGGCGCAGCCGTTCTGCTGGTGCTCCAAGGAGTCCACGTCCCCGTGGTCACCGCGGCGGGGCGACACGGATACGGCGGCTCGGCCGGCCGCGTGGGACGCCCACTTGGCGATTCCCAGCGGCCGGCCGAGGCGGTTCATCGGGCCCAAGGAGTTGAACTCGGCGACGACCTCGGCGGGGGCGTGCTCCATGCCGCCCAGGAACGTTTCGGTGGCCGTGGAACCAGGGGCGACGGCGTACGTCCGGCCTTCACGAAGGTGATGCGCCGCTCCGCAACGGGCCGTCGGGGAAACGCTCGGCGGTTCCGAGGACTTCAGCGACCTCCGCGACGGAGAGATACCGCTCACGCATGACGTTCACCTCGCTGGGAATCGGAGTCGGACAGCTGGGACACCTCCCGAGTGACCTGTGTCTGGGAGGTGGAGCTCGTCGAGCAGACCCTCGGCGATCAGGCTCGACACGTCGGAGCCGGACACCCTCCAGACTTGACGGCTAACGCCGTTAGCCGTAACGTAAAGCCATATGGCTAACACCGTTAGCCCAAGCGATCGGTTTCGCCTCG
This sequence comes from Streptomyces sp. NPDC059909, assembly GCF_042730885.1. NCBI lineage: Bacteria > Bacillati > Actinomycetota > Actinomycetes > Kitasatosporales > Streptomycetaceae > Streptomyces > Streptomyces sp. NPDC059909. The sequence goes on along the minus strand of NZ_JBHWKX010000001.1, from coordinate 407,862 downwards.
GAAAGGCCGCCGTGATCACCACCACCAGCACCCTGCGCAACGGTGTCCCGCCCCTGCCCCTGCGGGGCGCATGGCAGGCACCCGCCCTCCTCCCCGGGGCGTTCGCGGTCCCCAGGGATGCGCCGCACGGCCCGCCGGCCGCTGTCGTGCTCGCGTTCCTCGCCGGACCGGACCTGTTCCCGCGGCACCGTGCGGAGCGCACCGCGGGAGCCCCTTGCGGCGTGCCCGCCGCATTCCCGGCCCCGCCTACCGTGCGGATGCCGGTCGCCGGACCCGGCCGGCCCACCGGCATCGCGATCGCACGGACGGCGCGCCGTGGCTGACCGCGCGCAGCAGATCACGGCCGCCGCACGGGAACTGCTCGACGCCGAAGGGCCGGACGCGTTGTCGATGCGGCGCATCGCCGAGCGCGTCGGCATCCGGGCACCGTCCCTGTACAAGCATTTTCCCGACAAGGCCGCTGTCGAGGCCGCGCTCCAGGCGCAGGGCATGGCCCAGCTGGCGCAGGAACTGGAGGCCGCCGAAGCCGAGACCGGCGTCGAACCGCCCCTGCTTGCGCTCGCCCGTGCCTACCGGCGGCACGCCCTCGCCAACCCGCATCTCTACCGCATCACCCACGCCCGGCCACTCGCTCGCACCGCACTGCCCGAAGGGCTCGAGGACCGTGCGGCGATGCCGCTGGTCCGCGCGGCGCACGGCGACGTCGACATCGCCCGCTCACTCTGGGCATTCGCGCACGGCATGGTCGTGCTCGAACTCGACGGCCGTTTCCCGCCCGGCGCAGACCTGGACGCCGCTTGGCGCACCGGCTGCGAGGCGTTCGCCCAGGCCATCCACGACAAAACCCAGGGAGACACCGCATGACCACGATCGCTACGGGGCCGGCTACCGGCACCGCCTCCCGCGCCGCCGGATACACACACGCCGCGGCGTGGATCCTCGGGCTCACTGCCGCATGGGGCGCCACGCCCGAAGTCGGTGACACACACGCCCGGATCGCGATCGCGTACGCCGACCGGCCCCTCCAGGCGATCGCCCAGGCGCTGCTCGTGCACGGTGTGGCGGCCGTCGGCCTTGCGGCCGTCGGATCCGGACTGCTCGGCTGGGCCCGCCGCACCGGCGTCGCTGCGGCTCGCTTCGCCGGATGGACCGGGACGGCTGCGGCCGCACTCGCGTTCGTACAACTCGTCCTGGAGCTGATCGCCGTGTCCGGAGCCGATCCGGCGTCACCGGGCAGGACCGGCGCGCTGTTCGAGGCGGTCCAGCGCGTGGACGGCGTCAAGATGTTCGCGCTCGCCGCGCTCGCCGCCGCTGCCTGCGTGGCCTCGCGGCACGGCACACTGCTGCGGCGCTGGGAGGCCGTCACCGGCTGGGCCCTCGCCGCCACGATCACCGCTTCCGGCATCGGCTACCTGCTGCTGTCCACCGCCCTGACCCCGATGGCGTTCATATCACTGCCCCTGCTGCTGGTCTGGATCGCGGCGCTCGGCGCAGCTCTTGGCCGCCGGCCCTGAGCCCGGAGCTCCGGGACCGGACCGCTGGGCATCGACAGCAGGAGCAAGCGCGATCGGTACCTCAAGGCTTCGTGCGTGTCGTGGGCGGCTTCTTCGCCGTGAGCGGCATGAGCGCTGTGCCGACATCGCTCATCATGATGGCGCGAAGCTGATCAGGTCCCATACCTGTGGGACCCATCACGCTCCGGCTGCCGATGTGCCGGAGGGGGTTGCAACGGGTGAGGGGTGGGCAGGCCCCCCAGCCTGTTCAGCGTCGGCGGGTCCAACGGGTGACCTGCCCGGCCATCCAACGGTCACGTCGACGGCGCGAGCGTCCCACCCCGGAGCATCCACCGCGACACGCACGTCCAGGCGCCGCGGTCTCCCACCGATCGGCCCCGGCGACAAGCCCCCGTCGCACCAGGAACCGACCGGGCTGCACGGATTCGTCCGCACCACGACCCACCGAGCGCTCCGGCTCAGCGGTCGATGACGGTGTCGGTCACCGTCGCGTCCGAGGGCGCCAGTACCGCGTTCAGCACGACAGCGGCCACCGACTCCGGTCGTAGGAACTGGTCCGGGTGGTACTCGCGGCCCGCACGTTCGGCCGCGCTGCGCTGCAGATCGGTGTCGGTCGGGCCCGGATGGATGGAGGTCACTCGGACTCCGTTGAGTTTCTCCTCGGTTCGCAGGGCGTCCGCGAACCCGCGCAAGGCGTGCTTGCTGGCGACGTAAGGGCCGCGGTTCGACGTGATCCGGAGCCCGGATCCCGCGTTGATCAGTACCACGTGACCTCGGCTGTGGCGGAGGGACGGCAGGAGCAGACGAGTGAGTTCCGCGGCCGAGAAGAGATTGACCGCGAAGACCCGCTGCCACACGTCCAGCGGGGTACGGGCGATCGTGCCGGGCTCGGCGACGGCCGCGTTGTGCACCAGCACGTCCAGACGGTCGACGCCCGCTGTGGCCTCGGCGAGTCCGTCAGGGTGCGACAGGTCGGCCACCCATGGGCGGGCCCGCCCCGGCAACTCGCGTGCGAGTGCCTCGAGGGACCGGGGGTCCCGGCCGCCGAGGAGCACGTCGTGGGTGGGTGCGAGCGCGCGCGCGATGGCCGCGCCGATGCCGCGGGAGGCTCCGGTCACGAGTGCGCGGGGCCGTGGCGTCGTCATGAGCAGGGCCTTTGCACAGCGGGCCGGAAGGTGACCGGCAGGCTGGTCAGTCCGCGCATGAACCGGCTGTGTCCCCAGGTCAGTTCGGAGGGACCGACCGCGAGAGCCAGTTCGTCGCACCGCTCCAGAAGGGTGCGGAGCGCGATCGTGGCCTCCGCTCTCCCGAGCGGCGCGCCCAGGCAGTGGTGAACCCCGTGTCCGAAACCGAGGTGCCCTCGGCTGTCGCGGAGGATGTCGAAGCGGTCGGGTTCGGCGAAGCGGTCCGGATCGCGGTTGCCCGCGCCGTAGGACAGCAGCACGGCCTCCCCGCCACCGGGGACGGTGACGTCCCCGATCCGTATGTCGCAGGTCGTGAACCGCAGTACGGGCGCCATCTTGATGGGGCCGTTGTAGCGCAGCATCTCCTCGATCGCCTGCTCCATCAGGGACGGCTCCCTCCGGAGCACCTCCAGCTGCCCGGGGTGTTCCAGCAGCGCCAGCACCCCGCTGCCGATGAGGTTGGCGGTCGTCTCGAAGCCCGCCACCAGGAGGAGGAAGGACATGCTGATCAGCTCGTCCTCCTCGTGACCGGCCGCAAGAAGCCGCCCCAGCAGGTCCCCGGCATCGGCCGCGGACTCCCTCCTGGCCTTGAGCAGCCCGGCGAGGTAGTCCCGCATGCCCGAGGCCGCCTGAGGCGTTCGCCCGTGGTCGCCCTCGCTCATCTCCACGTAGACGGTCGCCAGCCGGGCGAAGGTGTCCCGACCCTCGGTGGGCACGCCCAGTACCTCCGAAATGACCGTGAGGGGCAGGCGTTTGGCGAAGTCGGAGATGACGTCGCAGCGCCCCAGCGGAAGGAACGCGGACACGAGATCATCGGTGATCTCCTGGATTCTCGGACACAGGGCGTCGATCCGGCCTGGCGTGAACTCCCCTGCCACCAGCGCCCGCAGTCTTGTGTGGTCCGGGGGATCGCAGCGGAGCATGTTCCGCGTGACGGTGTACGTCTCGTTGGCGAAGACCCAGGGAGCGGCCCGCACCGCCCTGCCGGCGCGCCGCGGATCGTTGCTCAGCCGTGGATCCCTGCTCACCGTGCGGATGTCCTCGTGGCGCGTGACCAGCCATACGGGAACACCGGCGAACGTCACACGCCGTACGGGCCTCTCGGACCGGAGCTGGGCGAGCAGCGCGTACGGGGCGCTGACAAAGCCCTTCTGGTGCATGAGGTCGCCAGCACCCTCCGCGGCCGTGTGTGCGGCCGGCGCAGGGCAGGAGACAGCGGTGTCGGTCTGGTCGGCATTCATGGGACCTCCATGTGCGGCAGGATCGTCTGCGTCCCGTGAACTCATCCGGCAGTGGGCAGGGCCAGGCGCACTGGCAGTGCGTCGCAGTGGGGGGTGGAGGGGTCTGCGGCGCATGGACTCCATGCGCCCCACGAGTGATAGATGCAGCCGTTCCGGCGCTCCAGGTAGCAGATCAGATTGACCGGCCAGCCGGTGCTGGCGAAGACGTAGGTGTCCATCTTCGTCGGATGCTCGCTCAGTGGCGCACCGGTGCCGCCGGGAGAGTCGATGTTGTGCCAGTCGGGGTGGAGGTGTACCGAACCGAGAATCTCGAGTCCGGCGGCTTCGGCATCCCGCATGATGCGGAGCAGGTCGGCGGAGTCGCACCAGTATCCGCGATGGGGGTTCTCGTAGGCCGTTCCGAAGCAGGGAACGATGGACTCCGAGAACTCTCCCAGGGCCGCGGTGTCCCTCGCCCGGACGTTACGGCCGAAGGCGACCCGCTCGATGCGGGCGGTGTGGTCGCGAACGCTGCCCACCAGCACGCCGAAGCACGCATACGGCAAGCCGGGCCTGACCGTCCCGTAGACGCGGACGGCGGCGTCGAGGAACGCGGCACAGGCGGCACTCTCCATGAACACATGGACGCCGTCGGCGTGTTCGCTGACATCTCTGGCGCTCATCATGACTCCCTTTCCGGGCGTATGACGGGAACAGAGGTGAACCCGCGCAGCCGCCCGAGTCGCTGGACGGGCGATCGTGCCGGCATGAGATCCGGAGCCCGCTGCCGGAGCCGCCGCAGCAGCATCGACATCTCCAGGTGCACCAGTTCCGCGCCGAGGCAGTAGTGCGCACCGCCGCCGAAACTCAGATGGCGTGGTCCGCCTCGCCCCGGACGGAACTCGTTGGGCTCGGGGAACACGCCGGGATCCCGGTTGGCGGCACTGAGCGCCGCCCAGACGTGTGCGCCCTCCGGCACCGGCACCCCGCTGATGACGACCGTTCTCGCGGGGATCCTGGGTGCGGGGGTGAACTGCACCGGAGCGTCGTAGCGGAGCACCTCGTCGATGAACAGCCGGGTGGTGGCAGGGCCGTCCAGGAACGTCGCCTGCTGCGGGTGGCGGCTCATCAGGACGATGCCGGTCTCGATACCCGCGGCGATCTGCGGGTACCCGGCGACGACGAGTCCCGTGAGAATGCCGATGAGTTCGTCATGGGGCAGGGCACCGGCACGGCGGGTGTGCGCCCGGACCATTTCGGACATCAGATCATCACCGGGCCTGCGGCGCCGTCGAACCACTTCCTCCTGCAGGTAGGCGGTGAGCCGCTGCATCGCCGCGGCGCCGCCGCTGTCCGGGTCCGGCAACGGCCCGGAGGTGGGGAAGATGCCTGCGACCAGTGTCGACACGAGGAGTCGATCGTCCTGCGGCAGGCCCAGGATGTGCATGATCGTGTCGCGGGGAAGCGCCTCGGCGAGCCCGCTCATGTCGGTCGCGCCGTCCCTGAGGGACTCCACAACGGGGTCGAGGAGTTGGTCGCAGCGCCCGCTGATCCAGGTCTGCCGGCCTCGGACATGCTCGACGAACCGCCGGGCCACCGCGGCACGCATCCTGGTGTGCCGTGGCGGGTTCTGTGAACTCATGACGCGGGACAGCACGGGCGCCGGCCGGTCCGCCGTACCGACGGAAGACCCGGGGCCGCCCGGCGCCAGGAAGCTCTCACGATCGGCCAGGACGCGAAGGCAGTCCTGGTAGCGGGACAGCAGATATGCGCCCTCCCGGATCCGGTACACCGGTTCCGTCTCGCGCAGGCGCTCATAGACCGGGTAGGGGTCACCGGTGTGAAGGTCCATGAGGGCATCGGTGGAGCCAACAGTTCCCATCGCATCAGCCCCTCGAGGTGAGGAGTGGTCCGGGACCCGTCCTGTCCAGTGGGTCCGGGAGTCCGACGGACCTGCCTGTTCGGTGAATCCGCAGGTCCGGTGCATCCGCTGTCCGGTGCCTGCTCCTCACCATTGACCCCTCCGAACGGGTGAAGTGCGACTCGAAGCGCGGCACGCTACTCCGAATGGGTGAGTCGAGGCCGGCTCCCGGGGTGCCCCGGTCATCCGACCGGTTCAGGAGGGCGCGCCGGTCAGGACTTCCACCCGGCCGGTGTCGAGCGAGTAGTAGGCGCCGACCACGGCAAGGGCGCCCTTCTTCACGAGAGGGGCGAGGTCCTGGTTGGAGCGTAGGTCGGCCGCGGTCTGCTCGACCTGGGCGCGGGCCATGGTCTCGACCGGGTCGGCACCGCCTTCCTCGACCGCCTGCTCGTACGCCGGCCGCAGAGCCTTGGCGATCGCCTCCAGGTTGCCGGACAGCGGTTCGCCGTCACGCATGGACTTGTACGCCGCCTCGACGGCGCCGCAACGCTGATGCCCGAGGACCACGATCAGCGGGGTGCCACTCGTCATGGGCCCGTACTCCACGGAACCAATGACCACCGGGCCGACCGCCTGCCCGCCCGTGCGCATGACGTAGAGGTCACCCAGCCCGGTGTCGAAGAGGAGTTCAGGCGGCACCCGGGAGTCGATGCACGAGAGGATCACCCCGTACGGTTCCTGCTTCTCGGCTACGAGCTGGCGCCGGTCCGGATCCCGGTCGGGATGCCGGAGGTCTCCGCTCACCCAACGCTTGTTTCCGTCCACCAGTCTCGCGAAGGCTGCCTCCGGCGTGGTCGGCCGCGCATCCGTCGTCGGGGCGGTCGGCGCCCCCAGGGAGGCGCTCGTCGATGAGCACGCCGTCAGCGCGCCCGCGGCGACCGCGAGACCGCAGGCAAGCAAAGCCCTCCGATGCGGATGTCCTTCGCTGTCCATCGGTCGTTCCCCTCGGTGCCGCTGAGACACGTCCGTACGTCCTGGCCCTGGTGACTATTCAGCGTGGTGTGGGTGATCTGGCGGCAGGCACAAGCAGACGTGGGCTCCCGTACCCACGGACGGCCCACAGAAGTGGCTGCCGCTCGAACCCCCACCGACCCGTGCCCCGTCCGTGCCCTTCGGAGCGGTGAGCAGCGGTCAATAGCGCCAGGGCGTGCCGGGGTCAGCGGGCGGTGGCCTGGGCGGCCTGCTCGATCACGCGGGTGACGGCGCCCGGGCGGGAGACCGAGACCGCGTGGGACGCCTTGACCTCGACGGTGTGCGAGCCGGCCCGCTGGGCCATGAAGCGCTGCGCGGCCGGCGGGATGTTGTAGTCCTCGGTGGCGACGAGGCTCCAGGAAGGGATGGTCTTCCAGGCGGCCTTGGTGGCCTTCTCCTCCAGGGCCGAGGCGGCCACGGGGCGCTGGGTGGCGGCCATCAGGTCGGTGACCGACGTCGGCACGTCGGCGGCGAACTGGTCGTGGAACTTGTCGGCGTTGATGTACAGGTCGGTGCCGGTGCCACCGCCGGGGAGCGGGAAGGGCACGGAGTTGAGGGTGGGGCCGAGAGTGCTCCCGGGGAACTTGCTGGACAGTTCCAGCGCGCTCTCGCCCTTCTCGGGGGTGAAGGCGGCGATGTAGACCAGCGCCTTGACCTGTGGGTCGTCGGCGGCAGCCTCGCTGATCACGGCGCCGCCGTAGGAGTGGCCGACGAGCACGACCGGTCCGTGCACGCTCTTCAGCACGCTGTGGACGTACTCGGCGTCACTGGTCAGCCCGCGCAGCGGGTTGGCGGGAGCGACGACCGGATACCCCGCCCGCTGCAGGCGCTTGACCACCCCGTTCCAGCTGGAGGAGTCCGCGAAAGCACCGTGCACCAGCACCACCGTGGGCTTCTTCTCCGACGGGCGGCGCTCGGCCTTGGCGGCGTTGGCCGGAGCCGTGGTCGTCAGGGCGAGTGCCGCGACGCCGGCGACGGCGCCCAGCACGGCGGTGCGCTTGCGGGTGGGACGGAAGACGGTCTTGAGGTTCATGGTGACTCCCCTTGGGATGCGGAGGGTGAGGCTGGGCCGGTTGGCCGCCCCGGACCTTCCTGCCCGGGGCGACACCGAGAAACATAGTGAACGATTGACTTGTCCACAAGTTAATCGAGAGCGAGGTGGTTGCTTGCATGGAAGATGCTGCGGCAATGTCTCCCGGGCGACCAACCCGGCGATCAAGGAAAGGAAGCAGCCATGAGCGACGACGACAGCCGCGCACCCGTACCCTGCGACGCCGGTGAGCCCTGCCGTCACCGGCGTCCACCGGCCCCTGCTCGGCGCCGTGGGGCTGCTCGAGCGGGAGCGGCGCGCAGACGACGAGCGGGTGGTGGACGTCGCGCTCACCCGGACGGGGCCGCGCACTGCCGGCGGATCTTCACGGTCCCGTCGGCAATCGGAAACGCCATCGGGCTGACCCCGAAGACAAGACCTGCTGCGCCGGCTCACCGCCGACGTCATCCGTCACATCACCGGCGCCAAGCCGATGGAGCGGCCTCCTGGCCTCCCGGCCTCCCGCCACGACCGCTCCCGCCGACCGGCCATCTCGCCTCCCGCCGCGTGCGGGCCGTTGTTGTCCCGGACCGGTCCGGGCGTCTCGTGGCGCAGCGTTCCGACGGACATGTTCAGGCGTGGTGGTGTGTGAAAGTCCTCAGCCAGTGGCCTTGGCGATGATGCGGCCCATCTCCTCCCGGTCGAAGGCCCGCAGGGTCGTGGTACGGACGTTGCCCACCCCGCCGAGCTGCAAGAGCACCGCAGTGGCGGTCTCCTCGTCGGGCGCCTCGACGACGGCGACGAGGTCGTACGGACCGACGGTCCAGTAGATGTTCAGGAGCTTCGCCCCGAGCTTCTGTGCCGCTGCGGCGAAGGCCTCGGCGCGCTGCGTGGTGTCCTTGTAGCCCCGGATCCCCTGATCGGTCCAGTTCAGCAACGTGACGTACGTCGGCATCCGTCTTTCACCCCTGTGAGGAGACACAACACTTCGTGGGGCCAATTCTGGACATCACAGTCGTAACCCTGCCCAAGATGCGCAGCAGAACGAGTGATACGAGCGATCACCCACGCCGGGCCGGCAGAGTTCGACGGGCGCAGGCGAACTGACGGCTCCGGAGCCCACGCGTTGGCATCCTGGGCCGAAGCCACAGCAGCGGTGCACGAGACACGAGGGGCCTCGGGAGTCGTGTGCGCCGACCGGCATGATGTCCGCCATGACTTCCGAAGCCGACGGCATCCCGTCCGAGAGCACCCGGGTCACGGTCGTGACCGATGGCGTCGCGCAGGTCTTCGCCTGGGAGGACGATGTGTGGATCAAGGTCCGGGATCTTGGTGGCGAGATCGTGATCGAGGCCAACGCCCCCGGCCTCAGAACGCTCGCCGGCCATCTGCTCACGCTCGCCGAGGACGGCGTTCCGGACGGAAGCCATCTGCACCTGGAGGACAGCAACGGGCTGGCGGACTGGTCCGTCGGGCTGGTTCTGGAACGAACCGACGAGGAAGACTGAGGCGCCGAACGGCACGCCCCCTGTCGCCTCGGGCAGGAGGCATCACGTGGGCCGAGCCCCGGCGGTGCGAAGGGTGACCCCGCGCACCGGCCGGGATCCGACGACGACGGTGCCCGGGGATCAGGCGTAGAAGTTGCGCTGCCACCGGTGCTTGGCCAGCACGGCGAGCTGGTCGGCGGTGAGCGGGCGGCCGTCGCTCACCGCCGTATTGCGTTCGACGTTGCGCACGGTGCGCATTCCGGGGATGACGGTGGAGACCGCCGCCGAGCTCAGCACGAACCGCAGCGCGTACTCGGCGATCTCGTCGGGGGCGATGCCGAGGTCGGCGACGATCGCGGCCACCCGCTGTTCGACCTGTGCCGGGCGGTCGCCGCGGAAGTAGCGGTTGCGCCAGTCGGACTCCGGGAACGTCGTGTCGGCCGTGATCCGGCCGGTGAGGCCGCCCTCGTCCAGCGCCACCCGAACGATGACGCCGACGCCGTGCTCCTCACAGGCCGGCAGCAGCGCGTCGGCGGGCGCCTGGTCGAAGATGTTGTGGATGACCTGCACGCTGTCCACGGCGCCGCTGCGGACGAGTGCGAGGGCGTTGTCTGGCTGGTGGTCGTTGACGGAGACGCCGAACAAGCGGATCTTTCCCTCTTGCTTCAGTTCGGCGATCGTCTCCAGCCAGTCGCCACGGCCGACCCAGTCGTCGGACCAGACGTGGAACTGCAGGACGTCGAAGTGGTCCAGGCCGCTGGACCGCAGACTGGTCTCCAGGCTCCTGCGGATGTGCTCGCCCGGGAACGTCTCGGCCGGGTCCAGGCCGTCGGGCGGCGGCCACACACCGTTCTTCGGCGGCACCTTGGTCGCGACGCGCACATCGTCACCGGCCCGTTCCCGGACGACCCGGCCGACGATCCGCTCGCTCTCGCCGTAGCCGCGGGCGGTGTCGATGAAGTTCACGCCGAGGTCGACGGCCCGGTGGAGGGCGCGTACGGACTCGTCCTCCGTGGCCCCCACCCAGCTGGACTCGCCGATACCCCACGCGCCGTAACCGATCTCGGACACGGACAGTCCACTGCGTCCCAGCTCGCGGTAGCGCACCATCAACCTCCACGTCGTGGTCCTCGCCCTGGCCGGGTGGCCGGTGCCTCGGCCAGGAATCCCGTTGACCATAGGCGACTTGGGCGGCGCGGGCAGGTGGGTTTCCGGCGAGGCGTACGCGTCGGTGCCGGGCTGTTCCGCACCGGCCGCTCGGCACCGGGCCGCTCGGCACCCGGACGCAGCGAGCGGAACGACCACGACGCCCGGCCGTCCGGACGGACGTCGGCCGGCCCCCCGGGGGAGGGCCTGATCAACGGCGCGCCGGCAGCCTCATCGCCCGCGCGCCGTGCTCTCCCCGGACTGGACTGACGACGGCGGCCGGCTATGGGCGCAATTGGGCAATATGTGCAATCCTCTGGGAATTCCTAACGGATCCTTGACACCCGGCGAGACATCGGAGCTGTCCGGCCTGCGGAGGCGTGCACGGATGCCCCCTGGCGGCCGTACGCGCTCGTCATGCCGGGCTTGACCGGATTCGGGGCCTGGCAGACCTCTCACACACACGTCCGCTCTGTCGCGCGCCGCCTCATGAGAGCCCGACACCCCCCTCTTGGCGCGCGGGGGACCGCCTGGGCCGACGGGTCGTTCCTGCATACGCTGATCGCGCCGTCTTCGTGATGGCCGGAATCGTTCGCCGTAGGTCAGGAGCACAGATGGCCACCCCCGCCCAGGCTCGTACGAGCCGTCTGCGCGCGTGGATGCTGGAGGGCCTGTCCGACATGGCCAGGCACCAGAAGGGGGCGCAGGCCGAACCGGAGCCCGCCCACAAGGGGCAGCGGTGGTGGCGGGTCATGTGCCTGACCGGCGTCGACTACTTCTCCACCCTGGGCTACCAGCCCGGCATCGCCGCACTCGCGGCGGGACTCCTGTCGCCGATTGCCACCATCGTGCTGGTGATCGTCACCCTGGCCGGCGCGCTGCCGGTGTACCGGCGGGTGGCGGAGGAGAGCCCGCACGGTCAGGGGTCGATCGCCATGCTGGAGCGACTGCTGTCGTTCTGGAAGGGCAAGCTGTTCGTCCTGACCCTGCTCGGCTTCGCCGCCACCGACTTCCTCATCACCATCACCCTGTCGGCGGCGGACTCCTCCATCCACCTGGTGGAGAACCCGCACGTGCCCGGCTTCCTGCACGGACAGCAGATGCTCGTCACGCTGCTCCTCATCGCGCTGCTCGGGGCGGTCTTCCTCAAGGGCTTCCTGGAGGCGATCGGCGTCGCCGTCGCATTGGTCGGGGCCTATCTGGCGCTGAACGTGGTCGTCGTGGTCGTGGGCCTGTGGCACGTCGCCACCGAGGCGCACGTCGTCACCGACTGGTCCACGGCCCTGACCACCGAGCACGGAAACGTTCTGGCCATGATCGGCGTGGCACTGATCGTCTTCCCCAAGCTCGCGCTCGGCCTGTCGGGCTTCGAGACCGGCGTGGCGGTCATGCCCCACGTCGAGGGCTCTCCGGGCGACACCCAGGAGAAGCCCGCCGGGCGCATCCGCGGCACCAAGAAGCTGCTCACCACCGCCGCGCTGATCATGAGCGTGTTCCTGATCTCGACCAGCTTCATCACCACCCTGCTCATCCCGGCGAAGGAGTTCGAGCCGGGCGGCGAAGCCAACGGACGCGCCCTCGCCTACCTCGCGCACCAGTACCTCGGAGGCGCCTTCGGCACCGTCTACGACGTCGCCACCATCGCCATCCTCTGGTTCGCCGGCGCCTCCGCCATGGCCGGGCTGCTGAACCTCATGCCCCAGTACCTCCCCCGCTACGGCATGGCCCCGCACTGGGCGCGCGCCGTGCGCCCCATGGTGATCACCTTCACCCTGGTCGCGTTCCTCGTCACCTGGATCTTCAACGCCGACGTCGACGCCCAGGGCGGCGCGTACGCCACCGGCGTGCTCGTCCTGATCTGCTCCGCCTCGATCGCGGTGACCATCGCCGCCAGCCGCGCCGGGCAGCGGGGCTGGACGATCTCCTTCGCCGTCATCTCGGCGGTCTTCCTCTACACCACCGCCCTCAACGTCATCGAACGGCCCGACGGCGTGAAGATCGGTGCCTGCTTCATCGCCGGCATCATCATCCTGTCCCTGGCGTCCCGGCTCGCCCGAGCCTTCGAGCTGCGCGTCACGGGCGTGACGCTGGACGACATGGCCGAGCGGTTCGTCCGCGACATCTCCCACCGCAGGATCCGCTTCATCGCCAACGAACCCGACCAGCGCGACGTCGCCGAGTACCGCGACAAGATCCACCAGATCCGGGCCGACAACGACATCCCGCCCGAGGACGACTTCGTCTTCGTCGAGGTCACCGTCGGCGACCCCTCGGAGTTCGAGGCCGGGCTGAACGTCCGCGGCGAGGTGCTGCACGGCCGCTACCGCGTGCTGACCCTGGAAAGCTCCTCCATCCCCAACGCGCTGGCCGCGCTGCTCCTCCACGTACGCGACGTCTCCGGTCAGCGCCCGCACATCTACTTCGAGTGGACCGAGGGCAACCCCTTCGCCAACTTCCTCCGCTTCTTCCTCTTCGGCCAGGGCGAGGTCGCCCCCGTCACCCGCGAGGTCCTCCGAGAGGCCGAACCGGACCGGTCCAGGCGACCTCGAGTCCACGTCGGCTGACACTCCGCACCGTGGGTGACCGGCGGGGAGGTGCCCGTCACCGGGCTCCGTGGGCCAAGTGCGCTCAGGCGGACGCGTCGGAGGACAGCACCGCCTCCACGAAGTCGGCCGGCGGTACGTACTCGTGGGCCTCGACGTAGTGGGCGATCAGTTCAGGAGCCGCGTACGCGATGCCGTTGCCCATCACGCGTATCTCGGCGCTTCCCCTGGGGCCGTCGGGGTGCCCGGCGCGCGTTCGCGACGCGCACCAGGGGCACAGGTGGTATCCGCGGGTCTGCTGGGCCCGGTGGGTGCGGGTCATGGCCTTCAGGGTCTCCGCGAGGCCCTCGGGGACGATGCCCTTGGGGTAGGGCATGTCGCTGTCGAGCCAGCCCATGTTCACGAGCGGGACGCCGTGCCAGAGGCCTGAGGCTTCTGGATGCCAGTTGTCCCTGTCGTATGTGTACGGGGTCAGGTCTGCGTAGTACGTCATGGCCGCTGTCTATCAGCCGTTCATTGGGACTTGCCCGCCGACAAGGTCGGCCGGCCGGTCCTTCGCGGCTGGATCGCGGTTACCCTCCGGACATGGGCGAGGACATGGTGGGGCTGTCCGGCAGGGTGACCGGGACGGTGGGGCCGGGACTGGTGGGCGAGGTCATCGTGAAGATCCGGGGAGGGGCGGAGCACTTCCTGGCCTACCCCGCGATGGGCCGGGAGAGGATCGAGACCGGCACCGTGGTGATGATCGTGGAGTATCTGCCGCCGCGCACGGTGTACGTCACCGCCGCGTACGACAACTGAGCCTTGCGGCAGCCCATTTGGCCATGAGGCGGCCCCGCGCGCGTCAAGGTTTCGACAAGGGCCCGTCGACGGCTTCACCCGGAGGTCACGCAGGCGCACACTCCCCTCACCGGTGCCGAACGGCACCGTACTAAGGGGGCGCATGCCGATGGTCATCGGCACCTTGGCGGGAGTGGTCCTCGCCGCCGTCATCGTTCTGGTCGGCCTGTTCAAGCTCATGTGGCGGGTCGCCGAGCCGAACGAAGCACTCGTCATCTCCGGTTCCCGGCACAGGACCGAGGGTCTCGGTGAGGGGATGGGGTTCCGTATCGTCACCGGGCGCGGAACCTTCGTCCTGCCCGGCGTGCAGGCGGTCCGGAAGCTGTCGCTGGACCTCAACGAGACAGAACTGTCCGTGGACTGTGTGACCCATCAGGGCATTCCACTGCGGGTGAAGGGCGTCGTCATCTTCAAGGTCGGGGACGACTTCGTGTCGATCGCCAACGCCGCGCGCCGCTTTCTGGACCAGCAGAGGATGATGCCGGAGCGGGTGCACATCGTCTTCGCCGGCCATCTCCGCTCCATCGTGGGCGGGTTGACGGTCGAGGACATGATCCGCGACCGGGAGAAGCTCACCGGGCAGACCCGGGCGGCCTGCGGGACGGAGATGGAGAAGCTCGGCCTGATCGTCGACTCGCTGCAGATCCACGAGATCGAGGACCCGACCGGGTACATCAAGAACCTCGCCATGCCGCACGCGGCGGCGGTGCAGCGGGACGCGCGGATCGCGCAGGCCGAGGCGAACCGGCTGGCGACGGAGGCCGAGCAGGCCGCCTTCGCCCGCATGGCGGAGGCGACCCGCGACAGCGAGATCCTGCAGGCCGGCTACCAGGCCGAACGGGACAAGGCGGCGGCCGCCGCCCGGCAGGCGGGCCCGCTCGCGGACGCGGCCGCCCGGCAGGAGGTCGTGGTCCAGGAGACCCGGGTCGCCGAGCTGGAGGCGCACCGCCGCGAGCAGCAGCTCCAGGCGGACGTGCGCAAGCCGGCGGACGCGATGGCGTACGAGAAGCGGACGCTGGCCGAGGCCGAGCGCGACGCGCGCATCTCGGCCGCGCAGGCCAAGGCGAAGGAGACGGAACTCGCGGCGGCGGCCGAGGCGACCCGGGTGAAGACGGCCGCGGCCGCCGAGGCCCAGGCCACCGAGGCGCGCGGGGCCGCGGCCGCGACGGCGACCCGCGCGACGGGTGAGGCCGAAGCGGCGGCGACCCAGGCCAGAGGGCTCGCGGAAGCCGAGTCGGCGAAGGCCAAGGGCCTGGCCGAGGCCACGGCGATCAAGGCGAGGGCGTCGGCACTCGCGGAGAACCAGGAGGCCGTCGTCGCCCAGCAGCTCGCCGAGAACTGGCCGAAGATCGTGGAAGCCGGTGCGGGTGCCTTCGGCAATGTGGAGCACATGGTGCTGCTCAACGGCGCCGAGGGCATGTCGGAGATGTTCGCCAAGGCCCTCACGATGGGCGGCACCGGGCTCGGTCTCGCGCGCCAGCTGCTGGCATCGATGAACCAGAACGGCCACATGAACGGCCATGTGCGGGGCGCGCAGGCCCCGGCCGCGCCCTCGCCCGTGTCGCAGCCGATCTCGCTCACGGAGGAGGACGTCAAGGGCTGAGCCATGCCCGGAAGCCCCAGGTCACGGCCTGGGGCTTCTCCGTGTCCCATGCAGCGCCCCGGTGCTTGAACGGAAGCCGCCGACCAGGCGTACGAATAGCAGCGGCACCGGCCTCCCCAGCCCGGTCCGCCGTGCACCATCGGGCTCGCATGGAAGGACTTCCGGTGTCGCTGAGGACGCTCTCTCGTCAACTGTCAGATGCCCGCACCGCAGTCGCAGGGGAAGGCCAGGCACCGGCCGGCGCCCCGGAGCACGCGCGGGACGAAACGGCAGCGGCCCTGGGCACCGGCCCGGGCAAGCAGCCGGCGGGAGCGGGAACCGGGGCGCGGGCCATGGCGCGGGGGAAGACCGCACTGTCCGCCGTGCTGGTGCTGTGCGCCCTGCTCCTGCCGGACGACCTCACCCGCCTCGGGCCCAGCGCGTTCGCACGCGTCCCGGTGGAAGGGATCTTCGGCGTCGCCGTGCTGCTCGTCCTGCGGCCGAGGGCGAGGCGTGTGGTGGCAGCGTTCGCCGGGGTGGGTCTGGGGCTGCTGACCGTCCTGAAGTTCCTGGACATGGGCTTCTCCTCGACCCTCGACCGGCCGTTCGACCCGACGCTCGACTGGATCCTGTTCGACGACGCCGTGGCGTTCCTCGGGGACTCCATCGGCCGGGCCGGCGCGATCGGTGCCGTGACCGGGGCCGTGGTCCTCGTCCTCGCCCTGCTCGTCCTCATGGCACTGGCCGTCGTGCGACTGAGCCACCTCGTGGTCCGCCACAGCGTCACGGCGACCCGTACCACTCTCGTACTCGGGACCGTCTGGATCACCTGCGTGGCGCTCGGCGTGCAGATCGCCGACGTGCCGGTCGCGTCCAGCGGCACGGCCGGATTCGTCCAGAGCCGTGTGCACCAGGTGGCAGCGAGCCTGAAGGACAGGCGGACGTTCGCCGAGGAATCCTCCGTCGACGCCTTCCGCGACACCCCGGCCGACCAGCTGCTGACCGGGCTGCGGGGCAAGGACGTCATGTTCGTCTTCGTCGAGAGCTACGGACGCGTCGCCGTCCAGGACCCGGAGATGGCCCCGCAGGTGGATGCGCTGCTCGCGGACGGGACCAGCCGGCTGCGCGCGGCCGGGTTCTCCTCCCGGAGCGCCTTCCTCACCTCCCCGACGACAGGCGGCGGCAGCTGGCTTGCCCACTCCACCTTCGCGTCCGGTCTCTGGATCAAGAACCAGCAGCGCTACCAGGACCTCACCTCGAGCGACCGTTCGACCCTCACCCGCGCCTTCCGGGACGCGGGCACCTGGCGGACGGTCGGCATCATGCCGGGCGTCACCCGGTCCTGGCCGGAGGGGACGTTCTACGGTCTCGACCACGTCTACGACTCCCGGCACCTCGGCTACAAGGGACCGAAGTTCAGCTGGACACCCGTGCCCGACCAGTACAGCCTGTCGGCCTTCGAGCGTCTGGAGCACGGCCGGCCCGGCCACGAGCCGCTGATGGCAGAGATCATTCTCACCTCCAGCCACAACCCCTGGGCCCCCATACCCCGGATGATCGGCTGGAACGAGATCGGTGACGGCTCGGTCTACCACGCCATCAAGGAGGAGGGCAGGGACCCCGAGGAGGTGTGGAGGGAGCCCGGCCAGGTCCGCACCGAGTACCGGCGCGCCATCGAGTACTCGCTGAGCAGCCTCATCTCCTACGTGGAGAAGTACGGCGACGACGACACCGTGCTCGTCTTCCTCGGCGACCACCAGCCCGTCCCGACCGTCACCGGCGACGACGCCGGCCGGGACGTACCGATCGCGATCGTCGCCCGCGACCCGGCCGTGATGGCGCGGATTTCCGGCTGGGGCTGGCAGGACGGCCTGAAGCCCGGCCCGGATGCTCCGGTCTGGCGCATGGACGCCTTCCGCGACCGCTTCCTGACCGCCTACGGTCCGCAGCCCGGCACCGCTCCGACCCCGCTGTCCCCACCGTCCGCGCCGAACCCGCCCTCCCCGCCCAACCGGTGAGCGCGGGGGCGCACCCCGGACCCGACGTGGGCAGAACGCTTCGGACCCCCTCGGCTTCGGACCCTCTGGGCTTCAGACCCTCTCGTACGTCGCGTACCGGACCACGGCGGCGTCGTCACGGACTCCGACGCGCCAAAGCCACCTGATGTCGCGCCCGAACGACCAGACGAGCAGCGCCAGCGCCACGAGGACCGCCCCGTAGGCGAGCGGACGCGGGACAGTCCCGGTGCCGGCCACGAGAAGGACGATCCCCTGCAGCGCTGCCACCGTTTTGCGGGCCGTGCTCGGCGGAAGCGGCCCGTGCAGCCACGGCAGTACCCGGGCCGCCAGGACGAAGGCGTAGCGCATGGCGCCGATCACGAGCACCCACGCGCCCATCGACATGGCGACATGGACGCTGAGCACCAGGATGAGGAAGGCATCGACTTCCATGTCGAACCGGGCCCCCAGGGCGGACTCCGTTCCGGTGCGCCGGGCCACCTGACCGTCGACGGCGTCGAGGACGAGCGCCACCGTGGTGAGGGCGGCCAGGACCGCGACCGGGGGCCGGCCCGTGAAGGAATCCGCGACCAGCGCGGTCACACACCCGACGAGCGTCGTCCGGGCCAGGGTCACTCCGTTGGCCGGGCCGAAGGGCCTGGCTCCGCGCCACGGCCGGCGCAGGGCGCGGGTGAGCACACCCCAGGTCGCGACCGTGAATGCCAGACCTGTCAGCCAGCCGGCGGGCCCCAAGCCGGTCACCATGCCCAGAAGGACCAGCAGGAGTGTCTGCGCGGCCGCCCCCGCGGTCGTCTCCGGGCGCAGCAGCCGGGATTCGTATGTGACGCTCATGGCCAGCGGGTACCTTCCTCCAGCCGTGTGACAGAGTCGACGGGCGCCGCGTACCGTGTGCGCGGCCTCGTGATTGTCAGAACGTAAACCGACGCCCGAGCGTTCAGCAGGAGGTCGCCGATGAAGCGCGCCGCACGCGCCTTCTGGCTCCGCTCCCCCGGCCACAGCGAGATACGGGACGTTCCCCTGCCGGAACCGGCCCACGACGACGTCGTGGTGCGCACGCTCTATTCCGGCGTGAGCCGCGGCACGGAGAGCCTCGTCTTCCGCGGCGGTGTCCCGGAGAGCCAGCACACCGCGATGCGGGCGCCGTTCCAGGACGGCGAGTTCCCCGGACCGGTCAAGTACGGCTATCTCAACGTCGGTCTCGTCGAGGAAGGACCGGAACACCTCGTCGGCCGCACGGTCTTCTGCCTCTACCCGCACCAGAGCCGGTACGTCGTCCCGGCGAGTGCCGTGACCCCGGTGCCGGAGACCGTCCCCGCGGGGCGGGCCGTGCTGGCCGGCACGGTGGAGACCGCGGTGAACGCCCTGTGGGACGCGGCACCACTGGTCGGCGACCGGATCGCCGTCGTCGGCGCCGGCATGATCGGCTGCTCCGTCGCCGCCCTGCTCGCAAAGTACCCGGGCGTACGCGTCCAGCTGGTCGACGCCGAGCCGGCACGGGCCGCCGTCGCCGAGGCGCTGGGCGTCGGCTTCGCGCTCCCCGAGGACGCCTTGGGCGACTGCGATCTCGTGGTCCACGCCAGCGCCACCGAGGCCGGACTCGCCCGCTCGTTGGAGCTCCTCGCCCCGGAGGGGACGGTCCTGGAACTGAGCTGGTACGGCGACCGGCGGATCAGCCTGCCCCTGGGGGAGGCCTTCCACTCCGGTCGTCTGGTCCTGCGCGGCAGCCAGGTGGGGAGGGTGTCCGAGGCCCGCCGCTCCCGGCGGACCTTCGCCGACCGGCTCGCGCTCTCGCTCGATCTGCTGGCCGACCCCGTCTTCGACGCACTGCTCACCGGTGAGTGCGCCTTCGAGGAGCTGCCGTCGGTGCTGCCCAGGATCGCCGCCGGCGACCTTCCCGGGTTGTGCCACCGCGTTGTGTACGCGCCGCTCGAACGTGCGGCGACTTGAACGTGCAGCAGGCCGCGGCCGTACTGAGGGACAAGGGCCGCCAGCGGCCGGATGCATCGGACCGGGAGGTCACCACCGTTGTTCAGCGTCACCGTCCGCGAGCACCTCATGATCGCTCACAGTTTCCGCGGGGAGGTCTTCGGACCCGCGCAACGTCTGCACGGCGCGACGTACCTCGTGGACGCCACCTTCCGCCGTCCCGAGCTGGACGCCGACAACCTCGTCGTCGACATCGGCCTGGCCACCGGTGAACTGGGACGTGTGGTGGGCGAGTTCAACTACCACAACCTCGACGACATGTCCGAGTTCGCCGGCATCAACACCTCGACGGAGTTCCTGGCCAAGGTCATCGCCGACCGCCTGGCCGACCGGGTCCACGCCGGGGCCCTGGGCGAGGGCGCCCGCGGGCTGGCCGGCATCACGGTCACCCTGCACGAATCGCATATCGCGTGGGCGAGTTACGAGCGGGCTCTGTGAGCGAGGCGGCCGACGCCACACTGCACGGGCGCTCGGTGCGGGTGGTGATGCCCGGTGGCGTCGACGATCCGGCGGCGCCGAGCGGCGGCAACACCTACGACCGCAGGCTGTGCCGGGAACTGCCCCGGCTCGGCTGGCAGGTCCACGAACACGCCGTTGCAGGGGACTGGCCGCAGCCCCGGGCCGCCGCGCGCGCCGAACTGGCCCGGATCCTGAGGGAGTCGCCGGACGGCAGCCTCGTCCTGCTCGACGGGCTCGTCGCCTGCGGCGTCCCCGACATCGTCGTTCCCGAGGCCGGACGGCTGCGCCTGGTGGTGTTGATGCACCTTCCCCTGGGTGCCGAGACGGGACTCGCCCCGCTTCCGGCAGCGGCTCTGGACGCAGCGGAGCGGAGGACGCTGCGGGCCGTGGCGGCGGTGGTGGCCACCAGCGACTGGGCGGCCCGCAGTCTCGTCGAGCACCACGGACTCGACCCCGGCCGGGTCCACGTCGCCGTCCCCGGTGCCGACATCGCCCCACTGGCCACCGGCACCGCGTCCGGCCCCGGCGGCACCCCGCGTCTGCTGTGTGTCGCCTCGGTGACCCCGCGCAAGGGACAGGACCGGTTGGTGCCGGCGCTCGCGGAGGTCGCCGACCTGCCGTGGAGCTGTGTCTGTGTCGGTGCGCTGGGCCAGGATCCCGGTTACGTGGCCCGCCTCCGGGAGTTGATCGAGAAGCTCGGCCTCGGTGACCGGGTGGAGCTCGCGGGCCCCCGGTCCGGCGACGAGTTGGACGCGAGCTACGCCGCCGCCGATCTCCTCGTGCTCACCTCGTACGCCGAGACGTACGGCATGGCCGTGACCGAGGCGCTCGCCCGCGGCATTCCCGTACTGGCGACGGCCGTCGGCGGGGTTCCGGAGGCGGTCGGGCAAGCGCCCGACGACAGCGTGCCGGGCGTCCTCGTACCGCCGCAGGACCCGGCGGCACTCGCTCCGGCGTTGCGCCACTGGCTCGGCGATCCCGGCGAACGCCGCCGCTCACGGCAGGCCGCACGAGCCCGGCGCATCACACTGACCGGCTGGGAGACGACCGCGCGGAGCCTGGCCGGGGCACTCGAGCACCTTCGTCGGAAACCCCGGGAGGCAGTGTGAACGTGACCGATCGACCTCGCTACGCCCCGGAGTGGCTGGCACTGCGGGAGGGCGCCGACGCGGCCGCGCGCGCACCCGAACTCCTCGACCCGCTGCGACGAGGCCTGGCGCACCGCGTGGACCCGGCGGACCCGGCGCATCCGCCACGACGGGACGTGGGGGTGGTGATCCGCGACCTCGGCTGCGGCACCGGCTCCATGGGGCGCTGGCTCGCCCCGCGGCTGGCCGGGCCCCAGCACTGGATCCTGCACGACCACGACCCCGGCCTGCTCGCTCTGGCCGCCGCGCAGATGCCCCGTACCGCCGCCGACGGCAGCCGCATCACCGTCACGACGGAGCGCGGTGACATCACCCGCCTGACCACGGACGACCTCTCCGGCACCTCGCTGGTGACGGCATCCGCCCTGCTGGACCTGCTCACCCGCGACGAGTTGGACAGGCTCGTCGCGGCCTGCGCCGGGGCAGGCTGCCCCGCACTGCTGGCGCTCTCGGTGATGGGGCGGGTCGACCTCACCCCGGCCGACCCGATGGACGCCGAGATCACCGATGCGTTCAACGCCCACCAGCGCCGCGTGGATCACGGCCGCCGGCTCCTCGGCCCCGACGCCGCCGCCGCGGCCTCCGTGGCCTTCGCACGCCATGGCATGGCTGTACGGGTGCACGCCAGCCCGTGGCGGCTCGAGCCCGCTGCCCGGGTCTCCGCGACCGCCGAGGACACGGAGCCGGGCGCCGATGCGTCCGCGCTGACGGCGCAGTGGCTACGGGGCTGGGTCGGCGCTGCCCAGGAGCAGCGACCGGACCTCGCGGCACGTGCCGACGCGTATCTGCGGCGCCGTCTGGCGGCCTGCGAGGCGGGTGAGCTGCGGGTGGTGGTGCACCACAGCGATCTGCTGGCCGTGCCCCGGCAAACGGGCGGCACCTCATGATCCTTCGGGCGGTCCGGGCCCGCCTCGGCATGGCCGTCGGGGCCGGCGTCCTCGCGGTGGTGCTGTGGTGGCAGGGCACCGGCGCCATCCTGGACGGGCTGAGCGGGATCGACGGCCCCACGCTCCTGGCCGCTCTCGGTCTCGGCCTGCTCACCACCGTGTTCAGCGCGTGGCGCTGGTGCCTGGTGTCCCGGGGGCTGAGCATCCGGCTGCCGCTCGGCCGGGCCGTCGCCGACTACTACCGCGCTCTGTTCCTGAACGCCGCGTTGCCCGGCGGCGTCCTGGGCGACGTGCACCGCGCGGTACGGCACGGGCGGAGCGCCGGTGACCTCGGCCGGGGCGTCCGCGCGGTCGTCCTCGAACGGGTCGCGGGGCAGGCGGTACTCGCCGCGGTCGGCGTGACACTCCTGATCACGCACCCCTCGGTCCCCCTGCCGGAGGTCGCCCACGTCGCCGCGGCGCCGGCCGCCGCGGTGGCCCTCGCTGCGGTGTGCGGTCTCGTGATCGTCGGCGCTGTCCGGTTCCACGGAAAGCCGGGCGCCTCGCGCCGGCAACGCGCGATCCGCGCCACGCTGTCCGAGGCGCGCCTCGGGCTGCTCGCGCGTGGGAGCTGGCCGGGGGTGCTGATCTCGTCCGTGGTGGTGCTGGCGGGCCATCTCGGCATGTTCCTGCTCGCCGCCCGGGCCGCGGGATCAACCGCACCGGCGGCCCGGTTGCTCCCCCTGATGGTGCTGGCCCTGCTCGCCATGGCGCTGCCGCTGAACGTCGGCGGCTGGGGACCCAGGGAGGGCGTCCTGGCATGGGCCTTCGGAGCCGCGGGCATGGGCGCCGCCCAGGGGCTGACCGTCGCCGTGGTGTACGGACTGCTCGCCTTCGCCGCGAGCCTGCCCGGTGTCGCGGTGCTGGTCACCCAGTGGTTCGCCGGAATGCGGCGCCCGCAGGTCGAGTTCGAAGAGGGTGTCCTCGCCGAGGGCAGCGCGTCGCGTCGGCGGACGGAGCGCGTCCCTCATCAGCTCGGGACCGGGGAAGCCGAGCCCCGGGATGCCGTCGCCGAGCAGAACCGGTGCCACGGTGACGTAGAGCCGGTGGAGGGCACGCGCGTGGAGGAAGCGGGACACGGTGATGCCGCCGCCCTCGACGAGCACGCGGCCCAGGCCGCGTCGGGCGAGCTCCCCCACCAGGCGCCGAGGGGTGAACGCGGCGCTGCCGGGCAGGACCAGTACGTCGACGCCGTCGGCGCCGGCCATGTCCGCGGTGGCCTGTCCGCGCTCGCCTTCGGCGCCCACCACCCACAGGGTCGGTGCCGCCCCGTCGGTGAACACCCGGCGCCGCAGCGGCACCCGGCGGTGCGGGTCGAGGACGACGCGCACCGGGTTGGCACCGGTACAGGCACGGACCGTCAGCCGGGGATCGTCCGCGACGGCGGTGCCGGCCCCCACGACCACCGCGTCGGCGAGCGCGCGCAGCCGGTGCAGATGTTCGCGGTCCTCCTCGCCGGTGACGTAGTCGGCGTCGCCCTTACGGGTCGCGATGAAGCCGTCCAGGCTCTGCCCCAGCTGCGCGAACGTGAAGCGCGGGCCGGCCAGGCAGAGCGACAGATAGCGGTCGGCGAGAACATCGGCCTCGGGCGAGGCGTCCCGCCACCCAGGCCGGCCGTCCGCACCCTTGAGCAGTCCGGCGGCCTCGGCGTCCGCCTCGGACCGGATGCCGAGCAGCCGCTCCCAGGCCTCCGATGCGTCGAGCGTGCCGGCGCGGTGCTCGGCGGCGCGGCCGGTCACCGTGTCTCCGGCCGGTCGTCGGCAGGCTGCCGGAGGTCTGCCGGGACCGGGAGGTCCGCCGGGGCCGGGGAGTCCGCCGGGACCGGGGAGTCCGCCGGGACCGGGGAGTCCGCCGGGGCCGGGGGGTCCGCCGCGGTCAGGAGCGAAAAGTATCCCGCGAAGGAATCGACGAGACCGGCCAGCAATTCCTTGCCCTTCGCAGCCGATGCCATTGATGGCCGGCCGACCACACCGGACTCCGTATAGGCCCGCATACCGAGAGTCAGAAAATGCTCCCTGTCGTCGGCGAGAAAATCGGAGGTCTCATAGCCGGGCCGGACCAGTTCGGGACGGTCGTGCAGCAGTATGGAGGTTTCCAGTTCTCCCGCGTGCATATCGCTGTACGACGACGTCTGCACACCGGCTCTTTCCCTCGCCGCACTCCAGTCGCCCGTGCCCGGGAAAAGCGCCATACGGGTGCCGCTGCCGGCCGACTCCTGAACCACGTTGCGCAGTACGTAGTTTCCGCCGTGGCCGTTGATCAGAACCAGGCTGTTGATACCGGAGCGGCGGAGCGATCCGGCGATGTCCCGCACGACGGCGTAGAGGGTCGCGGCGGAAATGCTGACGGTTCCCGGCCAGGCGGCGTGCTCGTGCGAGCACGAGACCGTCACCGGGGGGAGTCGGAGCACCGGATACGCGGCGGCGACCTCCCGGGCGATGGCGCAAGCGATGACCGTGTCCGTCATCAGGGGGAGGAACGGCCCGTGTTGCTCGAAGCTGCCGATGGGAAGGACAGCCATGCCGGCCCGGCCGGCCCTCACGTCCTCCGTCGTCGCGCCCAGCGGCAACAGGCCCGGTTCCGACGGTCGCACGTGCGGGCCACTCATCTTTCCGACCATCCTTTCGTGGTGCACCGATGCTTCGAACCTCACTGCCGGACAAGCCGGTTGACGCCCTTTCGCGAATCATTGTCCCGTCGCCAGAGGCTACCCGATATGATCGGACCATGACAGATATCGATGACGTACACCGTGAGAGTGCTCGTTCATCAGGCGTCGAACGCGTGGCAGATGTCCAACTGTCCACCGAGCACGGTGATTTTCTCGCCGTCGGATACCTGGACCGCATTCGCGGGGACGAACAAATAGCTTTGGTGCACGGCGATATCGAAGGAGACGGAACGCTCACCCGTGTTCACTCCGAGTGTCTGACCGGCGATGCCTTCGGATCCAAGCACTGCGAGTGCGGGGATCAGTTGTCCGCGGCCCTGCGCACGATCGTGACCGAGGGGCGCGGAGTTCTCGTCTACCTCCAGGGCCACGAAGGACGGGGGATCGGCCTGTTGGCCAAGCTCCGGGCGATGCGGCTCCAGGCGGAGGGCATGGACACGGTCGAGGCGAATCTCGCGCTCGGGCTCCCGGACGACGCCCGCGACTACCGGGTCGCGGCGGACATCCTGCACGACCTCGGCGTGCGATCCGTACGACTGCTGTCGAACAACCCGCGCAAGCGCGATGCCCTGCTGCAGCACGGCATCAAAGTCACCGAGCAGGTTCCGCTGCTGATACCGCCGCGCGAAGAGAACATCTCCTACCTGCGGACCAAGCGGGAACGCCTCGGCCATCACCTTCCGCATCTGGACCCCGCGCCCGACCAGCCCTGACGCATGGGCGATTCACCTGACCACCCGGTCGCGACATGGCACCGCCGCGACCGAGCAGGCGCGCAACGCGGTCAGGAGAGCCGCAGGTCGATCCACGGGATGGTGTCCCCCGGCAGCAGATAGCGCTCGATCTCGACGAACCCGTGCTTCAGCGCGAACCGCAGCCCGTCCCCGTTGGACGACAGGACGACGGTCTCGATCACCTCGGCACCGAGCTCCCGCGCCCGGGCGAGGCCGCGCTCATAGAGCTCCTCGCCGAACCCCCGCCCACGGTGAGCGGCGAGCACGCGGGCGATGACGGTCGCCGTCGCCGTGTCGTCCGTGGGCGGACGCACCGTGCTGCAGCCCACGGGCACGTCACCGAGGAGGGCGACCTCCAGGTGGTTGCGCCCAGCGCGTTCCCGGACCTCGTCCAGGGACAGGACGTGGGTCGGGATGATCATGTTGTGGATGTACCGCCACTCCTCGAGTGCGGCGTCGCCGTGCGGCTGTTGGAACCGGAGGTCGGACATCGCAGCAGCCAATCCGAGCGCGCCTCGGAGCGTCAACTCGGTTTGCCGCTCCGCCGGCCGCCCTGTGTGCCGCTCACGCCGTGCCGTCGGCCGGAAGTTCCAGGTGGAGCTCGAAGCCGCCGTCGGCCGTCGGGCCGGAGGTGACCGTGCCGCCGAGGAGCGCGGCGCGCTGGCGCAGGCCGACCAGGCCGTAGTGCGCACTGGGCAGGGGGAGCGCGGGCTGGGTCGGCGCGGTGTTGACGACCGCGACACGGACGGTGTCGTCCTCGCGGCGGACGCGGACCGTCGCGGTCGCGCCGGGGGCGTGCTTGCGTACGTTCGTCAGTGCTTCCTGGACGGTGCGGTAGATGGCGCGCTGGACGGTCTGCGGAAGGCCGTCGGGGACGTCGGTCTGCAGCTCGGCCTCGATGCCGCTGCTGCTGACCAGCCGCGGGAGGTCGGCCAGGGACGGCTGCGGGGTCAGCTCCGTGAGGCGGCCGCCGGAGGCGCGCAGGAGGCTGACCATGTGCCGTAGCTCGTCCAGGGTCTGCACGCTCAGCCGCCGGATCGTGGCCGCCGCTTCCTTGACCTCGGAGTCCTGGCTGCCGACCTGGAGCGCCCCGGCCCGCACCGCGATCAGGCTGACCTGGTGGGAGACCACGTCGTGCATCTCCCGGGCGAGCTGGGCACGCTCCCTGGCCAGCACGGTCTGGGCGGTCAGCATCCGCTCGTGGTCACGCGCCTCGGAGATCTCGGCGAGCCGCAGCGACAGATCACGCCGGGCCTGGACGAGCTGGCCGAGGAAGACGGGAGCGGCAGCCGTGGCCGCCGTGTAGCCGAGAGCGATCAGGGTCGAGGTGTCCAGCAGGTCGAACTCCGGTGACGGCCACGAGGTGACACGACTGATCGTGAACGCCAGGGCACAGACGGCCAGCAGGACGCGTTTGCGGGAGACCGAGGCGAGTGTGTACAGCGCGGCCAGACCGGCGAAGATCGCGTCGGTCAGCAGGACGGAGGGCAGGGTGAGCAGGAAGGTCGGCAGCGGCAGGCGGTGGCGCAGCAGAAGGGCGACGGCGGCGCCGAAGGCGCAGACCATGCGGAGCGGCTCGTCGGGCTCGAAGTGGACCCAGGCGTCGATCAGCGAGGCCGCGACGAGAGCGGCGTCCAGCAGCGGGACGGGTATGCGGCGGGGAGTCATTCCTCCTCCAGGTGCTGCTGGGGCTGTTCGGGCGGCTGGTCCGGCCGGCACTGCAGATGCGGCTGGTCCTGCTGCTCCTGCGGCGGCTTGAGCAGGCCGGCCCGCTCGGCGAGCAGGGCGGCCTGGACGCGTCCGCCCACCTCCAGTTTGGTGAGGATGGCGCTCACGTGGTCCTTGACCGTGCCGGTGCTCAGGTGCATCCGTGCGGCGATGTCGGCGTTGGACAGTCCCTCGGCTACGAGGACGAGTACGGCTCGCTCGCGTTCGGTCAGCCGGCAGAGGCTGCGGGCGGCGGGCTCCTGGGGACCGGCCTCGAGGTAGCCGTCCACGACCGTCCGGGTGACCTTCGACGACAGTACGGTGCCGCCGTCGGCCAGGGCCCGCACCAGGAACGGCAGCTCCTCGGGGTCGGTGTCCTTGAGCAGGAATCCTGCGGCGCCCGAGCGAAGGGCCGCAGCGACGTACTCGTCCATGTCGAAGGTCGTGAGCATGGCCACCACCGGAGGGTGCGGCAGCCGGCGAAGGCAGGCCAGGACGGTGAGTCCGTCCACGTCGGGCATCCGGATGTCCAGGAGTACGAGGTCGGGGCGCGTGTCCCGCGCCGTCGGGACCGCCTGGCCACCAGGTACCGCCGCGACGACCTCGATGTCCTCCGCCGCGTCGAGGATGCGCTGGAAGCCCGTACGGATCAGGGCCTCGTCGTCGACCACCATTACCCGGATCACGTGTGCTCCACTCGCCGTCGGACCACTGTCCGATTCGTACCACGCCGACGGGCGCCCTGCCGTATGCCGGGGGGATTCCCTGCCGGGAAGATGCCCTGATTCTCCCGGCGCTCCGCCGGTCGCCGGAACCGGCCGAGTGGCGGGGGTCGCGTCAGCCGGTCGGCGGGGCGGTTCCGGACGACTGCCGGATGGTTGCAGGCGACAGCTTCCCCAAGGCTGGAACACATGGAACAGGACGTGCTGTCGGCCGTGCCGTCAGCGACGGGAGGCTCCACTCCTGGTGCGGGCCCCGCGTCCGGGGCAGGCGCCCCGGCAGAGGCATGCCACCCGCTCTCCGGCGCGTCCTCCTGTGCCTCTCCCTCACCGCTTACGTCGGACACATCATCGCCATCGCTGCCCTGGGCGACGCCGTCCCGGACGCCGCCGCCCTGCCGGCCCTCGTCGGCCTCGTCGCAGCAGCCGTGCTCCTCGCCCTCGCCCGGACCCGGTTCTTCCGGCGCGGACCCATGGAGTACCTGCTGTATGCCGCCACCGGCCCCGCTCGCCTGATCAGCTGACCGGGTGGGCCCCACCCTGGAGGACTCATGGACACGTTCAGCTACCACGGCAACGACGGATGCGCCCTGCACGCCGCCACGCTCGGGACGGGACCGGCCCTGATCCTCCTGCACGACGGGGGCCCGGACCACCACAGTCTCGTGCCGCTGGCCCGCCGGCTCGCGGAGAGCTACACCGTCGTCCTGCCGGACGTACGCGGCTACGGGCGCTCGGTGTGCACCGACCCCGCCCGGCACACCTGGGCGCAGTACGCCGACGACGTCACGGCACTGCTCGGCCATCTGGGCCTCGGCACGGCGGCCCTGGGCGGCACGGGCCTGGGCGGCACCATCACGCTCCGTACGGCCGCGAAGCACCCGCAGCACATACGGGCCGCGGTCGTCATCGACGTCGACGACATCGAGGACGCCGTCAAGGAGCCCGAGACGGCGATGATGGAGAACTTCG
This sequence comes from Streptomyces sp. NPDC059909, assembly GCF_042730885.1. Classification (NCBI taxonomy): domain Bacteria; kingdom Bacillati; phylum Actinomycetota; class Actinomycetes; order Kitasatosporales; family Streptomycetaceae; genus Streptomyces; species Streptomyces sp. NPDC059909. The sequence goes on along the minus strand of NZ_JBHWKX010000001.1, from coordinate 379,083 downwards.
CCGCGCGCGTCATGCAGGAGGGGATCGACGCCGCCTGGAAGGCCGTCCTGCCCGATCTCGCGCCGGTGATCAGGAATCTGGTCCGTGACGCCATGACCCGCTCGGACCCCGCCAGCATCGCCGCCGCCTGCGCGATCGGCCGCGACCGGGCCTTCACCAGCGTCGCCGACCTCGCCTCCATCCCGGTACCGACACTGGTCGTTCCCGGAAGCGACGAGCCTGAGCCCGCGGCCTCGGCCGAGGAGATCGCCCGCGCCCTCCCCCATGGGCACCTCGCCAAGGTCAGCCTCTCCGGCGAGATGCGCACCGCCGACGACCTGGCGCAGACGATGGCGCCGGCCATGTGGGCCTTCCTCGCCTCACACCACCTCACCGTCCAGACCTGCCGCCGAACCGTCCCGCGCCGTACGGGAGCCCCGGTCCGAACGCCGGTCGGTACGCCGGCCGGAACCCGGGTCGCCCTCGTGCGGTGACGACAGGAGGCGCGCACGGTCGAACCAGTCCCTGGTGCCCTCCCTGGTCGAGAGGGCCGTCAGCAGAGCGCCCGCCGCGACGCCGGCACCCCCCGTTCCGTATCCGGCCAGGACGGCGACCGCGCTGCCGACGACGATCACCCAGCCGATGACGACCGCGCCGACGCGGACCTTGTTGCCGCCGTCGGCGAACTTCGCCGCGATGACGAACGAGGCCACGGCCAGCAGCGCGAACGGAAGCGCCGCGAGGAGCAGCATGCCCAGGATGAGCTCGCCCAGGGCACCGGTCTCGAACGTCGCGGCAACCACTGTCAGCCACACGACGGGGACGACGCTCGACGCGCCCACGACGAAGAGCAGGGCGCGGGCGCATCGGGCCGTGCCGGGCATGCGGCTCATGCAGGTTCCTCCGGACGAGCGGGCGTTGGGGGGGGGGGGGGGGAGGAGAGGGAGGGAGAACACCCCCCACCCCCCCCCCCCCCCCCCCCCCCCCCCCCCCCCCCCCCCCCCCCCCCCG
>NZ_JBHWKX010000001.1:300059-378084 GCF_042730885.1 Streptomyces sp. NPDC059909 | reverse complement strand
CAGACGTGCCGCCGAACCGTCCCGCGCCGTACGGGAGCCCCGGTCCGAACGCCGGTCGGTACGCCGGCCGGAACCCGGGTCGCCCTCGGACTGCTCGCCCACCGTTCCGGTTACGCCGCCGGAGCCTGCCCCTCCTGCCGGCCCGCACCCTGGACCTGGCCGCGCTGGGCCACCGTGAAGCGGGCCTCGGCCGTCGCCCCGTTGACGGTCACCGCGAGCGTGCCCGTACCCGGCCGGAGAGCGGTGAGGCGGCCCGTCGCCGGGTCGTACGCCGCGACGTGCCACGGCCCGGCCCGGTCGGGGTCGCCGACGTACACGTTCGGCGACCCGCTCCAGTCCGCGCTCATCGGGAAGCCGACCGGCACCGCACGCGCCCCGGCGCCCTCGCCCTGGAGGACCGTCGCCGTGACGCCGGCCTCCTCCCCGGCGGTCAGCGCCGCCGGGGCGGTCAGCGTCAGGCCGTCGACGTGCGCCCTGGTCTGAACGGACACCCAGTCGGGGCCGCCGCGCCACGGCTGCCGGCGCGCCGCGGCCTGCTGCGCCTCGGACACCTGGTCGACGCCGATCAGCGACCATCCGGTGAAGCCACCCTTGTCCGCGGGAGTGGCCGGGTTCTTCCCGGAGTTGCCGTTGATCAGGTACGGGACTCCGTCCACGTGCTCGGCGTGGAACGTGCCGACGTGGCTGCCGATGAACCCCGCGCCCTTCCCCGTCGTACGGCGGAAGTCGGCGAGCCAGTTCTCCAGCATCGCGGCCTCCTTGCGGTCCCCGAGTTGGCTGCCTTTCTGCGGCGTGGGGTCGCGCGGCGGCACGTGCTGGATGACCATCACCGAGCCGATCCCCGGGTCGGCGGCGGCCGCGTCCAGCTGCCGGCGCAGCTCCTTGATCTGGGCGAAGCCGCCGCCCCGCAGCCCGAGGCTGGAGGTGTCGAGGGTGATGAAACGGGTGCCCTCGTGGTCGAACGTCCGCTGGACGGGCCCGAATTCGGCCACGAAGTTGTCGATCTTCCCGCCCATGACCTCGTGGTTGCCCGGCACGTAGTACCAGGGCAGTTCGTCGCCCAGCTCCTCCTCCAGGACGGTGCGGGCGAAGGCGAGGTCATCGGGCGAGCCCTCGTCGACCAGGTCGCCGTTGATGACGAGGAAGTCCGGTCCCGCGGCCTTGATCTCGCGCAGGGTGCGCCGGGCCTGGGCGACGATCGGGCTCTCGGGGCTGCGGGCGACGAACTGCGCGTCCGACATCACCGCGAACTGCCAGTCGCGGCCCTCGACCCGGGCGGCCGGGTCGACGAGCGGGTCCCGGTGGACCGGCTCGTCCGGCAGCTCCACGGCCGGCGGGACCTTCGCGGTGAGGTCGTCGATGACGATCTTTCCGGTGTACGAGCGGGTGGCACCGGTCTCCGCGATGTAGAAGCGGTAGCCGGTCAGCGGGTACGAGATCCCGGCGGGGACGGCGAACTCGACGTACTTCCAGCCGGTCCAGGTGATGTAGGGCCCGCGCAGCAGCTGGTCGGAGCCCGCCGAGTCCTTCAGGTGCAGGGTCGGCCAGGCGCCGTTGCCGTCGCCCTTGATCCACAGCCCGAACGACTGCGGCTGGCCGTCGACGGGTATCCGCTGCCCCGGCGGGTTGGCGTACGCGGCGCGGGTGGCGGTGGACTGGGTGAAGTCGTAGGCGATCCCGAGGCCGGTGCCGGTGTGCCCGTCGGCCGTCGGCGCGACCGAGCCGGAGGCGCGGGCGGCGCTGAACGTCCAGCGGTCGGCGTCGTCGAAGGACGCCTCCTGCTGCTCGGCCAGACCGACGGTGACGGCGAGGACGGTGCTCCTGCCCGCCACGGTCACCCTGACCTGGCCGGCCGCGGGCTGCGTGGTGCGCGCCTTCACGGTGAAGCCGCCCTCGGCGTCCGGTGTGACGGCGAAGAGGGCATGGTCGTAGTCGAGCGTGACGTCGGACGGCTCGATCGGTGCGCTGGTGCCGTGCGCGTCGAGGCCGATGATGCCGAAACGCCCGGAGGCCTGGGTGCCGGCGAGACCGACCCGCCGGGTGGACGACGTGATCCGGTCCAGCTCGTCGAGGACGGTCAGCCGGACGCTGCCGCGGGCGCTTCCGCGCTGCGCGGTGACCTTCGTGCTGCCGCCGTGGCGCGCGGTGAACACACCGTCCCGGCCGGCGTGGCCGACCAGCGGATTCTCCGCGTACCAGCGCGGTGTGCCCGCCGCGGGACCGTACGTCTCGTCGTACCCGGCCGCGGTGAGGCGGCGGGTGAGTCCCGGGAACACGCGCTCGGGGTGGCCGCCCCTGACCGGGTCGGCGGTGGGCGCGGAGCCGGGGTTCACGGCGGTCTCGACCCAGTAGCCCTTGAGCTCGCCGCTGCCGTCGGGGGCGGTGAAGGCGAGGCCGTTGGGGACGGTGCGCTCGGTGCCGTCGGACGGGCTGTTCTCCACCTGCGTCGTGTCGCTGCCCGGCTCGCGGGCGACGAGCGTCGAGGAGCCGCCGCCGTCGAGGTTGATGGCGTTGTAGGCGCCGGCGCGCTGCATCATCAGGGCGAGTTCGGTGAGGCTGACGCCGCCGCTGTCGGTCTGGCGGCCGTCCACGCTGAGGATGTGCATCCTGCTGCCATCCTGCGAGAAGCCGACGGCGGTGCGGGGGGCGGGGGTGTTGTTGCCGCCGCCCTCGTGGTTGACGGGCTTGCCGTCGACGACGAGCAGTTCGTTGGCGCCGACGGCGGTCTGCGGCACCTCTCCCGAGCCGGCGCGCGGGCGGTACTCCAGGGTGACCGGGTCGCCGACGGCCAGCTGGGTGAGCGCGTCGGCCCCGGCGTCGCGGCCGACCAGCACGGTCGTACCAGCCGGGACCGGACCCTTGCCGGGCGCGGCGGCCGCGACGGCCACCTTGCCGTCCACGACCGTCACTTCGGCGGTGCGCTGCGCCCCGTCGACGGTGAGGGCGCGGTCCGCCTCGCCCCACTGGGTGTTGTACGCGCCGATGCCGCCCGACGGGACGTTGGCGGCGTTGAGCGCGGCGAGCGGACGGGTGCCGGCGGGAAGGGTGAGCGTGCCGTCGAAGTACAGCTGGAGGATGCGGCCGGCTTCGGCGGGGCCGATGCCGACGGCCCGGTTGTAGCCGCCCGCGGGCGAGTTGACGAGCTGTCCGTCGTCGACGGCGATGCCGCTGGGGGCGCCGGTCTGGTTGATGTCGAAGAAGTCGCCGTTGATCGCGGCCACGGTGCGGCGGCCCGGCCCTGGGTCGTGCTCGGCGGCGAGCTGCGAGACGGTCTTCCGGGCGGCGACCTTGCCGGGGTAGAGGTAGTCGACCTCGGTACCACCGGTGAGGTCGACGGAGAGCGCGTCGACCCGCAGCCACTTGTCGGACTCGAGCCGGTCGTACGAGGTCAACTCGACGCCGGGGGCGAGGGGTCGGGTGGACCGGGCGGTCTCGAGCCCGTCGCCGTCGGCGACGGAGAAGCTCCCGAGGCCGGCGCCGCCGTCCGTCCCTGCGCCGCTGCCGTCCGCATGGCTCGCGGCGGGCGGAGAAACGGCCCGCAGCATGTCGGCTGCGGACCGCGGCAGTGGCTCGGGCGGCGGTACGGTCCCGGCGGCGGCCGGCCCGGCGGCGCCGAGCGCCAGGGCCGAGCACGCCGGGGGTCTTGCGAATCCAGGAACAGGCACGGCAACTCCGGTGAAGGCGTGACAACGTGCGCGCCTGATGCGCACTCATCGGCGATTCAGGATTGCCGCGCACATGACGCCTTACCAGGGGGCGTTGGCGACGTCGAGGAGAACAACTGGTCTCGACCAGTTCACGCCGCCGAGGCCTGCCACCGGACCGACCGTCGGATCCGGAGGTCCGGGGCGCCGTCCCGGACCTCCGGACGGGCCCGTCACCCCGCCGCGTCGCCGTCCCACAACTCGGTGCTGTGTGCGTCCACAAGGGCGCCGATGCGGGCCAGGAACTCGTCGGCGGGCATGGCGTCCAGGCGGCGGCCGTCGCGCAGGCGTACGGCGACGTGGTCGTCCGCGGCCTCCTTGGCGCCGATGACCGCCTGGTAGGGGACGAGGCGTGCGGCACGGATGCGGGCGCCCAAAGTGCCGTGGTCCGCTCCGGCGATCTCGGCACGCAGCCCCAGGCCGGCGCAGCGGCGCACCAGCCCGGCGGCCTGGCCCATCTCGGCGTCGGAGACCGGGAGTACGGCCAGCTGGGTGGGGGCCAGCCAGGCGGGGAAGGCGCCGCCGTGGACCTCGATGAGGTGCGCGACGGCCCTCTCCACGCTGCCGATGATGCTGCGGTGGACCATGACCGGACGGTGTTTGGCGCCGTCGGGGCCGATGTAGTGGAGACCGAACTGCTCGGGCTGGTGGAAGTCGACCTGGACGGTCGACAGGGTGGCCTCGCGGCCCGCGCCGTCGGCGATCTGGACGTCGATCTTGGGGCCGTAGAACGCGGCCTCCCCCTCGGCGGCCTCGTAGGGCACGCCGGAATCGTCGAGGACCTCGCGGAGCAGCGCGGCGGCCCGTTGCCACATCCCGGGGTCGGCGACGTACTTGCCGCCCGGCCCGGGGAGCGAGAGCCGGTAGCGGGCGGCGCGGATGCCGAGGGCCTCGTAGGCGCGGCGGATCAGCTCCAGCGCCGCCCGCGCCTCGTCGGCCGCCTGGTCCGGGGTGCAGAAGATGTGCGCGTCGTTGAGCTGGATCGCCCGTACGCGGGTCAGTCCGCCGAGCACACCGGACAGCTCGGAGCGGTACATGCCGCCCAGCTCGGCCATCCGCAGGGGCAGTTCGCGGTAGCTGTGGGCCCGGGAGCGGTAGATCAGCGCATGGTGGGGGCACAGGCTGGGCCGCAGCACGACCTGTTCTCCGCCCAGGTCCATCGGGGGGAACATGTCCTCGCTGTAGTGGGACCAGTGCCCGGAGATCTCGTACAGCTCGCGCTTGCCCAGCACGGGCGAGTACACGTGCCGGTACCCCGCCCGGCGCTCGGCGCCACGGACGTACTCCTCCAGGGCGTGCCGCACGGCGGCGCCGTCGGGCAGCCAGTACGGCAGCCCCGCGCCCATCAGCGGATCGGTGTCGAACAGGTCCAGCTCACGGCCGAGCTTGCGGTGGTCGTGCATCGTGGTCTCCTCGCGGACGTCGGGTCGGGACGAGTGACCACACGGCGAAGCCCCGGGGCACTCACCCCGGGGCTTCGGACACAGTCAGCTGTCAGCGCGCCGGGACACTCTCCGGCGTCGTCGTCAGGCTCACAGCGGCACGCTTCATACGGGCGACGGTAGCGCCGCACCTGCTGCGCGCGCGATCGTTTTTCCGGTGCGGGCGCATCCCCGCCGGCGCTTGTGGCACGGCACCGCATCACGTGGCGCCATGTGGCACCACAGACACTTGCGCACCGCACGGCCCCGCAGTCCTCATGGGCTGCGGGGCCGTCGTCGCTTTCCGGTCCGGACGGACCGTTCGGCTCGTTCGGTACCTCCCTCCTCCGGTACGTCCGGTCAGCTGCTCACCGCGCACTTGCCGCGCTCGGCCTTCACCGGGCCTTCGGCGGAGGGCTTGACGTCGAAGTCGAACATGGCGGTGGGGACGTACAGCGAGCAGCAGGCGTTGGGGATGTCGACGATGCCGCTGATACGTCCCTCTATGGGAGCGGAGCCGAGCAGCAGGTAGGCCTGCTCTCCGCTGTAGCCGAACTTCTTGAAGTACTCGACGGCGTTGAGGCAGGCGCGGCGGTACGCCAGCGTCGCGTCCATGTAGAAGTTGGTGTCCGTGTCGTGGTCGACGGAGACTCCGACGAAGGAGATGAACTCCGTGTACCGGGGCTCCACATTGCCCGGCATGAAGACCGGGTTGGTGGAGACGCCGTACTTCTCCATACCGCCCTTGATCAGGTCGACGTGGAAGTCGATGAAGCCGCCCATCTCGATGGCGCCGCAGAAGCTGATCTCTCCGTCGCCCTGGCTGAAGTGCAGATCGCCTGCGGAGAGCTTGGCGTCCTTGACGTATACGGGGAAGAAGGCCCGCGAGCCGCGGGTCATGTTCTTGATGTCCTGGTTGCCTCCGTTCTCACGGGCCGGGACCGTGCGCGCGCCTTCCTCGGCGATACGCGTCGCAAGGTCGCCGCTGGCCGTGCCGGCGAGTGCGTTGCTGGTGTCCGGGGGGACAGCGAGCGGCGGGACCCGGTTCGGGTCGGTCTCGATCAACGCCTTCTCGCGGGCGTTCCAGCGGGCGAGCATCTCGGCCGATGGAGCCGTTCCGAACAGCCCGGGGTGGGTGATTCCGGTGTAGCGGATCCCCGGAAGGTGACGGGAGACGGCCTGCTGCCCGTGCAGGTCCCATACCGCCTTGTAGGAATCGGGGAAGTAGTCGGTCAGGAAGCCGCCGCCGTTGGCCTTGGCGAAGATGCCGGTGTAGCCCCAGCCCTGGCCCGCGAAGTCGCCGGTCTGCTGGGGAACGGGGCCGAGGTCGAGTATGTCGACGACGAGCAGGTCGCCGGGTTCGGCGCCCTCTATGCCTATCGGGCCGCTCAGCATGTGGGGGATGGTCAGGTCGATGTCGCGTACATCGTTGGCGGAGTCGTTGTTGCCGACCTGGCAGTCGGTCCAGTCACGGCACTCCAAGCGGAACTCGGCGCCGGGCTTGACCATGGTGACGGTGGGGACGTCCGGGTGCCACCTGTTATGTCCGGGAACGTCCTGGTCACGCATCGACTTGGTCTGGTCCACGGTGAAGATGACTTCGGGCATGACAGCCCCTCTTTCTGATCCTTTCAGGATGATGCGCCAGCACTTTCGGGCGCCGCTGCGGCTTGGGCCGCCTGCCTCTGTTTCCGGGTGAGTGGCCACAGCGCCGCGAACACCACCGCGCCGAAGACCGCGAGTGCGATGGCGGTCTCGACGGGGTGCTTCCAGTAGCCGGAGAGCAGCAGCGCCGCGGGAATCACGCCGGTGACCCAGCCCTCGATCGCCGTGACCCAGCCGACGTATGTGGTGAGGCCATTCATCTTGAGACCGAGTAGCAGGAAGAACAGGAACCACAGGAATGCCCAATAGAGCCAAATGACCCCGAAGGGGTAGTCCTTGAAAAGACGGAAACTGACGAACGAGTACCCGAGGGCGACAATGGCCACAAACAGCGAGTAATAGCCGACGCCGGTGCTGTCGAGGCCTGCGAGCAGGCCGACACCTACGTAGAGGTAGGTGAATCCGAACAGATAAATACCGGATGCCGCCAGGATCTTGTTGGGGTCACCGGCGGCGATGAAGACGAGATAGGTCGGCGTCAGCACTTGCAGCGCACCCACGAACAGATTGAAGACTGCTCCCGACCGAGCATCCACTTTCCCGAGGAGCAGCAACCCGTTGATGAAGAGCACCGCACCGACGAAGAGCAATCCCACGTTTCCCACGGGGACGCACCTCCTCAGGCCACGTGGGTTTGTCGTTCCACCGCCCTCAGGGGCGCGGCAGCCGCGAGAGCGCGGGGTGCGGGGGCCGGAGCACCCGCGGGCGTGGCGGCACTTCGGAAACCACTGCCGGAGCCTCGTGGGCCTGCTCCTCCCGTTCACGGAGGGCGGCGACCGCGTGCGAGGTCAGCGAAAGGCCCGGCGAGGAATACACACGTCTCGCAGTGCCGGCACAAACAGGGCAGTCGTAAACTTTGGGCGCCGTCCCGATTGTCAATTTCCGATCGAAAGGCCCACAACGGCTGCATAGATATTCATAGGTTGCCATCAGCAGCCTCCGGATGCCGGTGGACGCTGGCCAACCCGAGGATGTACGGCGTACCCACGACAACGGATACGCCACAAGCTATTTCTCCCTTCAAGGAGACGTCTCATAAATCCACGTGTCAACCCCCGGACGGCTGGGCTCGACTGGTCACAGAACGGCGCCGCGTCGTAACACGAATCTTCCGACCTGCCCTTTCCCGCGCAGACGAACAAATCCCTACGAGGTTGAACTCGCGGCGTCGTAGGGGCTGACGGCCCTCGATCCGTGACCCGCGAGCTCTGCGTCGAGCAGGCCTGTGCCGCCTGGCGCACCCCTACGAGCGTTGACAACCACATGAAACGGGACAAAAGTGGCATTGCCTTAGGAGAGGGGGCGCGCCGTGCCAGGAGCGCGTCGCGATCTCCCAGAAGGAGCATGAACCATGCCGATGGGAACCATTTCCTCGTCGCCCGACACCGTGGGCGTGGCCGTGGTCAACTACCCGGTGCCGGTGGTGGAGACGAGGCAGGAAGTATTGGAGAACTGTCAGAAGATCGCCAAGATCACCTGGGGTGCCAAGCGGGGCTTCCCCGGCCTGGACCTCATCATCTTCCCCGAGTACAGCACCCAGGGCTTCCACCCGACGAAGTGGATGGACCTGACGACCACCGTCGATGGTCCCGAGGTGGAGATCTTCGCCAAGGCGTGCGTGGACAACAAGGTGTGGGGCGTCTTCTCGCTGACCGGTGAGGAGAACCCGGAGGGCAATCCCTTCAACAGCCTGCTCCTGATCAACGACAAGGGCGAGGTCGTCCTCAACCACCACAAGGTGCTGCCGTGGGTTCCGATGGAGCCCTGGTACCCGGGCGACAAGACGACGGTCGGCGAGGGCCCGAAGGGCCTCAAGGTCGGCCTGGTGATCTGCTACGAGGGCAACCACCCCGAGATCTTCCGTGACACCGTGATGAAGGGCGCGGAGCTGGTGGTGCGCTGCCAGGGGTACATGTATCCGTCGAAGGACCAGCAGAAGATCGTGCAGCAGTGCCGGGCGTGGGAGAACCTCACCTACGTCGCGGTCGCCAACATGGCCGGCCGGGACCTGGTCTACTCCTACTTCGGCAATTCGATGATCGTCGACTTCGACGGCAGCATGCTCGCCGAGTGCGGCACTGCCCCCGATGAGGTCACTTACGCGCTGCTGTCGCTTTCGGCGGTACGTGACGCCCGTACGACCTGGACGGCGGAGAACCACCTGTTCAACACCTTGCACCGCGGCTACACCGCGCTGCCGCCCGACGGCCTCGCGGAATGCCCGTTCGACTTCTACAAGCTGTGGGTGAACGAGCCGCAGAAGGCCAAGGAAATGGTCGAGGCTCTCACCCGACCCACCGCGATCCCCGTGGAGGCGTGAGACGTCCACACCCGATCCCACTACTGGGGGAATGGAGGGGGGCGATCCCACCGTCGCGCCCTCGCGGTACGGATTGCGCTTTCCCGCGCTCGGCGGTGCCGAGCCGGCGGAGGACGAGGCCCAGGGGGCGCTTTCGTTGCGGGTGGGCGAGGCGCTGCTTGACGACGTCGACCGGGGCATTGTGCGGATCGACCCCTATCTGCTGGCCCACATCGGGGCGCAGCCCGGGGCGGTCGTGGCGATCACGGGCGGCCGGCGACGCACCGTGGCCACCGCCCAGGCCGCGCCCCCGCCGTACGCAGGCACGCACCGGATCCTCACCGACGGAATGGTGCGGGAGAACGCCGGTGCGGTCGTCGGCGACCGCGTACTCGTGTCCCCTGTGGCCGCGGAGCCGGCGCGGACCCTCCTCATCGAGCCGCTCGACGCCGGCACGTTCGGGCCCGCGGAGGTCGCCGAGATCCGCGAGTCGCTCGCCGGGCGCGCCGTGGCCTATGGCGACAGGCTGAAGGTCACTGCCTTCTCCAAGCGGGGCACCCTGTTCAAAGTGGCTGGCACCGACCCCGAAGCGGACGTCGTCGTAGGCCCGTTCACGGATGTTCGGATCAAGAAGGACCGCGGCACTCTCGTCGCCCAGCCGCCGCTGTTCACCGTCAAGTACGAGGACATCGGCGGCCTTGAGGAGGAGGTGCTGCGCGTACGGGAGCTCGTCGAGCTGCCCCTGAAGTACCCGGCTTTGTTCGCCCGGCTGAAGATCGAGCCGCCCAAGGGTGTGCTTCTGTACGGGCCGCCCGGGTCGGGCAAGACGCTCATCGCCCGCGCAGTGGCCAGCGAGGTGCGGGCGCACTTCATCCACGTCAACGGCCCCGAGATCATTCACAAGTTCTACGGCGAGAGCGAGGCAAAGCTCCGCGAGATCTTCGACGAGGCGCAGCGCCGCGCCCCCTCGGTGATCTTCCTGGATGAGATCGACGCGATCGCGCCCCGCCGGGCGGACGTCTCCGGCGATGTCGAAAAGCGTGTTGTGGCGCAGTTGCTCGCATCCATGGACGGTTTGGTCTCGCGTGGCGAGGTCGTCGTCATCGCTGCGACCAACCTGCCCGAGGCCGTCGACCCCGCGCTGCGCCGCCCGGGCCGGTTCGATCGGGAGATCCCGGTCAACGTGCCCAGCCGAACCGGCCGGCTGCGCATCCTGCAGATCCATTCGCGCGGCATGCCGCTCGCCGGCGATGTCGACCTGGCAGCACTCGCCGAGGTGACGCATGGATTCGTCGGGGCGGACCTGGAGGCGCTGTGCAAGGAGGCCGGCATGCTCGCGGTCCGAGACTGCTTCGCGGAGCTGGACGCAGGCGACACCGCGGAGACGGAGGCGCTGGCCGTGCGGATCACGATCCGTGCCCGCCACTTCGCCGAGGCGTTCAAGGCGATCGAACCGACGGCGACCCGCGAGTTCTTCCTGGAGCGGCCCAACGTCCACTGGGACGAGATCGGCGGCCTCGACGGGATCAGGCGCACGCTGGTCTCCGCGGTCGAGCTGCCTCGGCGCCACCCGTCCCTGTTCGCCGCGGCCGGTGTCCGGCCGCCCACCGGATTCGTCCTCGCCGGGCCCTCGGGCACGGGCAAGTCGCTGATGGTCAAGGCGCTGGCCACCGAGACCGGGCTGCGCCTGATCACCGTGGACGCCGCCGCGCTGTTCTCCAAATGGGTGGGCGAGTCTGAGAAGGGGCTGCACAAGGTCTTCAAGAAGGCCAAGGAGTCCGCGCCGTGCATCCTCTTCTTCGACGGCCTCGACGGGCTGGTGCCCCGGCGGCATGGCCACCCCGAGGCGGAGGGCGGCCTCGCCGACCGGCTCACCCGCCAGTTCTTCACCGAGCTCGACGAGGCCGTGGAACACGGCACGGTGACGATCGTCGGCGCCACCAACCGGCTCGACCTCGTCGACCCGGCGGCGCTGCGGCCCGGACGGTTCGGCAGCACCCTCCACTTCCCGTTCCCCGACACCGATCAGCGCGCCCGCATCCTCGCCATCCACCTGCGCTGGACCCGCCTCGCCCCGGACGTCGACCTGGCCGCCCTCGCCCAGGAGCTGGACGGCCTCTCCGGCGCCGAGATCGCCGGGATCTGCCAGCGCGCCGTCCTCGCCGAGATCGAGCGCCTCATCGAGCAGTACGGCGACGCGGCCGAGGAGACGGTGAGTGGTGGCCTGACCGTCACGGCGCGCACCCTGAACGAGACGCTCCGCGAGCTGAAGAAGTCGAGCAATGCCCGCCTGCCCTGAATGCAGCCGCCCCATGGAGGCCGACCGCCACATCTCCGTCGGCGGCCTGCGCGACAAGCCCATCCACTGGAAGTGCCCGGATGACGCCATCGAGGCCGAAGCCGTCCACCCGGTGCAGATGGTGCACCTGCGGCTGGGGCAGGAGGAGGTGCACGCCGGGCGGCTGACCCGGATCGTCGCCCTCGACATGGTCGGGGCCGAGCTCATGGTCTATCGGGAGGCCGTGGCGCCCGCGCGGCCCGTCGGAGGAGAGCGCCGGGGGGAGCCATGACCGCCCCTGAGCACCCGGCCAGGCATCCCCTGCCGCTGGACCGCGAAGCCTACGACGCCTACCTCCGTGACCTGGGTGCGCTGGTCCGCGCCGATCCCGAACTCACCGACCTCCCGGCCCTGCGCGCATTCGTCGCTGCCCACCGGGACCGCTTCGGCCCGCGCACCGCCCAGGCCACCCTCGCCGCCACCGGCGACGAGCTGCGCACGCTCGCCCACGTCATGGTGCTCGCCGCGCTGGAACTGGCCGACCTGCACGAGCACAGCCGGGCCTGGCTCACCGACCACGGCCGGGCCATGCCGCCGTGGGACGTGACCGTACCGCGCACCGCGCAGCGCCTCATCACCTTCCAGAACACCGTGTACGGGGTGGTCGAGTGGGAGCCCGTCTCCCGGGTCGAGCTGCGACCCGGCCTCTCCGACGCCGAACGGCGGTGGGCCACCGCCCTCGCCATCGGCCGCGGCGAGCGCCCGCAGTGGTCCGACGAGGAAGTACGACGCTTCGCCGCCTACCTCACCCTGGGCACCGACACGTTCGCCGGGGAACGGGACCGCCCCGACGAGGAACTGGCCCGCCGCCACCAGGTCCCCGTCGAAGCGGTGCGCTACCGCCGCCGACTCGCCGACACGGTGCAAGGGTGAGCGACGCACGCGCCGCCGAGCCGCACACAACGACGATGCGCGCACCTCCGTGGCGCGTCGGCGTTTACCCGCGGCGGAGCCGCTGGAGTCACCAGCAGTCGGCGGTACGGCAGGGCGAACCCCAAGGAGGGACCATGAGCGACTTCCTCCACCTCGGCTGGCACGAGTTCCTGCTCCCTGCCACCACGCGCGCCGGCGGCACCGAGTACCTGCGCGTGTGGATCGACATGTCCGATGTCGTCCCCATGCTGCGCCGCCTCGACCTCATCTACGGGGACCCGGATCACCCCTACACCCTCGACCTTCGGCAGGGCCCGGAGGCCCAGCGCACCCTGCTGCGGCTGGTCGCCGAGCACCTGCTCGAGCAACCCGGCGCGCTGCGCCGCGCCGCGGCCACCCGGCGCTTCGCCGCCGAAATGCAGGATCGCTTCGGCGTGGCCCCGGCAAACTTCCCTCTGCCTTACCCGTCGTTCATCGACCAGGTCGACCTGGACCCCGCCCAGACCGCCGTCGCACTACCCATGGTCCTGGACCGTGACGCCCTCGGCCTCGCCACGAAGGAAGGCTCACCCTGAACGCGACCGAAACCCCCAGCGCGGACGTCCGCTACTCCCCGGACCACCTGTGGCTCCGGCGGGAAGGCACGGGCGACGAGGTCACCGTCGGCATCACCGAGCGGATCGCCCGCATCCTGACCCTGGTCAACACCGTGGCCCTGCCTGCACCCGGCGCCTCGATCGCCCAGGGCGCCGAGCTCGCCGCCATCGACGCGCAGAAGGCCGCCTTCGAGCTCCCCGCCCCCGTCGCGGTGCGCATCACCGCGGCCAACAACCGGCTGACCCGTGAACCTCTCCTCGTCCGTACCGACCCCCGAGGGGGCGGCTGGCTCCTCCGCTGCACCCTGGCCCGACCCCACGACTGGGACCAGCTCCTGGACCACGCCGCCTACCAGGCCCTCGTCGAGCACGAGCAGCAGCGCGGGCAGCAGGGCAGTAACTGAGAGTGAAAAACATCGTGCAGAGGGCAGGGTGCGGGTCCTCCCGCTGTGCTCTTGGGTCGGTATTCGTGAGGACGCGGACGGTCAGAGCTCGATGCCCGCCCGCTTCGCGAGGGCATTGATCTTCGGGTTGCTCCGCTTGTGGAGTGATACAAGCACCCGGCTGAGCTCCAGGCTCGTCGGATGGACTTTCGCCATCTGGGGCGCAGCGTCCCAGGCATCAGCGAGTGAATCCACGGCGCCGTCGCGGTCGTTGACGGCCAACTTGGCACGGGCGACGTTCATGTGAAGCGGGCCGATACGGGTTGCCGGGAGCGTTGGCGTGGTGCGCAGGTACCGTTCAGCGACCTCAAGCGCCTCGGCGTTCCGCTTGAGGTCGACTTGGGTTGCCACGATGTGCGTGATCGTGTTCTCGGGGCCAAAGTGCATGCCTTGGACATCGATGTCGGTGTAGAACGCCTCCGCGGCCTCATTCGCCGCCTTGATGTGCCGCTCGGCCGTCTTCTTGTCCTGGAGACGGCCTGCAAGGGTCATCCCTCGCAGGTGCAGAAGCCCCAGGCCGAGGTGTCGTGTCCTTCCTTGCATGGTCGATTCGACCCGCACAACGGCCTGATCCACCAGAGCCAGTCCCCCGGCGAAATCACCTCCGTTGAGGAACGTCCCGGCTTCATCACGTGCAGCTACAGCCAGAGCCAAGGCGCTCGCGCGCTCTGCGGCCTGCTTCTGCTTCACGACCGCCAGCTCGGCAAGCGTCATCCAGCGGTGCCTGGCCGCCAACCAGTACACCGCGCTGTAGACGTCGGCGACCTTCGCCCAGTCTTCGGGTAGCCCAGTTGCGTGCGCGTTGTCCTGTACCCGGATGAGGAGCCCCGGCAGCTTGTGGGTCACCGCGGACAGGTTCGCGTCGCCGCGAAGGCGGAACAGCTCCGAGAGGTCGTGCTCCAGCCGTTCCGGCATCTCCGGGTCCCCGGTGGGCAGGTCGAACCGCCGCATCGCGGAGCGCAGCGCCTTGAGCCGGTCCTCATCGCCGACTTTGACGGGCGCCTGCCCCAGCAGTTCGTCCAGCGTCATCCCGAACGCGTTGGCCAGCGCCGCGCCCATGACCTGTGTCAGCGGTCGTTCGCCCCGCTCGATCTTCCCGAGCATCGACGTGGACATCCCGGCCCGGTCGGCCAGGTAGTCCTGGAGCCAACCGCGCATGACCCGGTGCACCTTGACATTCGCGCCAGGCCCAGGGGTGGTGATCTCTGCACTCATGTGCCGCGTCTTCCCTGTCGGTTCGCCTCGTCGTCATGGTCTCAGGGCTTCTGTACCCCGTGCTGTGGTTGTGCACTTCCTGTGCACATTCGAGGTCGCGTTCTGTCGTTGACTGATTACCCAAGCCAGTAACGAGGGGACGAGCGATGGACGGAACGAAGGTGGGACGGACTCCTCTGGAGTCCGCCCAGTTGATCGCCAAGAACGCTGTCCCGGAGGTCAAGCACGCGTTCGACGTGATGACCATCCCCGCCGACGTGTACGCCGAGGGCGTGGTGAACGGCCACGGCATCGTGTTCATCGCGTTGCGCTCTGCCGAGGCGTACGACCTCGCCCGATGGGTGCGTACCCACGCACCCGAGCGGAAGACCATCCATCCACAAACCGGGGGTTGTTCAACGTGACCGCAACGCTCATTCCATTCGGTGCCCAGGCGCCGACGCCCGCCTACGTGGTGGACATCAACCCGGCGAGATTCACGTACGACCCCGAGCGCCAGGTGAATGTCATGGCGAGCGGACGCCTGTGGGCCGATGAGCCGGTGGCGGCTTCCTCCACCGCGACCAACAACGACACCTCGCCCGGCAATCCCCCGGACGAGCAAGCTGATCCCTACGCTTTCCCTGAGATCGATCCCGGGCCGGCGCCTGATGCCCACCGGCTCCTGTCGGCCGACTCCGGCATCAAGTAGGCCGAGGATGCTGCCGCGCGGACACGTCCTCATCGTTGCCGAACAACTCGACCCGAGTGCCGACCTCGTGGTCCAGGCGCTGAGCGAACGCCATGTGCCTGTGCTGCGGTTCGACTTGGCCGAGTTCCCCCAGTCGGTCATGCTCGCCGCAGAACACCGGGACGACGTTCCCGGCTGGAGGGGTGAGCTGGCCGCGCGCTGCGGGCTGCGTTCGCGCGGCTGCTCACCGACGACGGCCACCTGCGCTCCCCGGAGTGGCGACGTGCCGTGGAAGACACACCACGGCATCTGTTCGTGCCGATCTTCTACCGCAGGTCCGCGGTGAGTGGGAGGAGGCCACAGCCGGTGACCCCGGCTATTTCGACGCCGTCTACGCGGACAGGTCCCTGACGACCCAGGTCACCGACAACGTGCCCACCTCGTCATCAAGTCAGCCCAGCCTCATGATCCAGATGCTCGAAGGTCTGGGCATCGAGGACGGCGACAGGGTGGGCGAGGTCGCCACGGGCACGGGCTACAACGGCGGCCTCGTGTGTCACCGCATCGGAGACAAGAACTTCTGGACGATGGAGGTCGACGCCGATCTGGCGCAGCTCGCGAAGGCCCGTTTCGACGAGTGCGGTTACCACCCGCCGGTGGTCACGGGGGACGCCCGGGAGGGATTCGCCGGTGCCCTCTCTCTGGACCGCCTCGTGGTGACGTGCAGCTTCGACAGATTCCCCTACGCCTTGGCCAGGAGCGTGCGGCGCGGCGGCATCATCGTCTGCCCGCTGGGCTGGGGCAACGCCCGGCTCACCGTTCACGGAGACGGAACCCTCCAAGGCAATTTCCTCGCCGGCGGTTCCTACTTCATGAGGGCGCGCGAGGACGGCGGTACGGTGCGGTGCCGTACCCGGGCGAGCCCGAGTCGGTCTCGGAGCGAACCTCGCTGATCGATCTGTCCACGCTCGCGAGCGAGGGCTTTCGCTTCGTGCTCTCCCTCGTGCTCTCCGAAGTTGGGGATGCGTCCGAGTTGGACAAGGGCGGGCAGACCATCGGCTGTCGCCTCTGGGGCCGTGACGGTTCCTGGGCTCACGTTCTGGGCAACGTCGTACGTCAGGGCGGCCCGCGCCGCCTCTGGGACGCCGTGGAGGACTCCCACCTCTGGTTCGAGACCCACGGTCGTCCTTCCCGTGACCGGTTCGGCGTCACCATCACGCCCGCCGGCCAGACCTTCTGGCTCGACGAGCCGCGTCAGTACGTCCCACCGGCTCCGTCGCCCAGGGAACTCCGGAGCGCCTGACGATTCGCGCGCGGAGGGCTCATCGACGAGTCGCCTCTGGACGCGTCCCCCGGCCGGGCCACGCCGCCGTGACCTGGTTACGCTAGTGGGGAGCGGTGTCCTGTTCGGGCGCCGCGCGGCGGTGGGGCCCGCCGTACCCGAACCGCGGCGACGAGGCCGCCAACGGTCCCTGCTTGTGACGAGACGCGCCCCAAGACGTGGGCGCCGCGCGAGTAGGAGACGTATCCCCATGGGAGCCCACAGGAGCCGGATGGCGGCGGAGACCGACCCCCATGCTGCCGGGAATCCGCTGCCCGCGCCGAGGCACGAGATCTGGCGCGGACAGGGACCGGTCGTGGCCATGGTCGCGCTCGGCGGCGGGATCGGCGCGGCGGCCCGCTACGGCGCGTCGCTGCTGTGGCCCACCGCCTCCGGTGCCTTCCCCTGGACGACATTGATCGTCAACGTGGTCGGCTGCGCGCTCATCGGCATCTTCATGGTGGTGATCACCGATGTGTGGGCGGCCCACCGGCTGGTGCGGCCGTTCTTCGGCACCGGTGTGCTCGGCGGATTCACCACGTTCTCGACGTACGCAGTGGAGGTGGAGCGCCTGTTGGCCGCCGGGGAGGCACGGACAGCCTTGGCGTATCTGGTGCTGACCGTGGCGGCCGCACTGGTGGGAGTGTGGACGGCGGTCGGCGTCATGCGACGCGCACTGGCTTGGAGGACCCGATGACATGGCTGACGGGTACGGCGCTGCGGGTGACGATCATCATCGGCGAGACGGATCAGTGGCATCACAAGCCGGTGTACGCCGAGATCGTGCACCGCGCCCGCAAAGCCGGACTGGCCGGCGCGAGCGTCTTCCGCGGAATCGAGGGTTTCGGCGCCTCGTCCCTCATCCATACCCAGCGGTTGTTGTCGCTCAGCGAGGACCTGCCGGTGGCCATTGTGATCGTGGACAGTGAGCAGAAGGTCCGGGAGTTCCTGCCCGAGCTCGACGAGCTGGTCTCGGGCGGCCTGGTGATCCTGGACGACTGCGAGGTCATCCGCTACGTGGCCCGGGAGAGCGGCCAGTGAACTGGCTGCTGGTGATCGTGGGCGGGATGATCGGCGCCCCTCTGCGCTATCTGACCGACCGGACGGTGCAGGCCAGGCACGACACCACCTTCCCCTGGGGCACGTTCACCGTGAACATCGCGGGTTGCCTGGTCCTGGGCCTGCTGATCGGGGCGGTCACCGCCCACGCCGCCTCCTCACAGGTGCTGCTGTTCCTCGGCACCGGGTTGTGCGGGACCCTGACCACGTATTCGACGTTCTCGTACGAGACGCTCCGGCTTGTCCACGACGGTGCGCGGTTCTACGCGGCAGCCAATGTGCTCGCCAGTGTGGTCGCCGGACTCGGAGCAGCCTTCATCGGCACCGCGCTGGCCCAGGCACTCTGGGGATGAGCGCACCGGCCTTCCGGGTGAACACACCGGCCCCGCAAGGCTCTAGGAACAGCCGCATCGCTATTCATCGGCTCACGTCCCCCATTGCTCTCGGGGGTTTGCAGCGCCGACGCCTGCTCGACTAAAATTCAAGATCATCGGCGCCCTACGGTTTACCGGTGCCCTGCCGGTTCGACCGGAGCAGCGGCCCCACCGATGGAGGACGGCCATGGCAAAGATCCTTGCGGTGCTCTATCCGGATCCCGTGGGCGGTTATCCACCTGAGTACGCCCGCGACGAGATTCCCACCATCACCGGCTATCCGGGCGGTCAGACCGCGCCGACCCCACAAGCCATCGATTTCACCCCGGGACAGCTCCTCGGCTGCGTCTCGGGAGAACTTGGACTGCGCCGCTTCCTCGAGGAGCGGGGCCACACCTTCGTCGTCACGTCCGACAAGGAAGGGGCGGACTCCACGCTGGACCGCGAGCTGCCCGACTCCGACGTGGTGATCTCGCAGCCCTTCTGGCCCGCCTATCTGACCCCCGAGCGGATCGCCGCGGCTCCGCAGCTCAGACTCGCGATCACCGCCGGGATCGGGTCGGACCACGTCGACCTGCCGAGCGCCATCTCCCACGGCATGACCGTGGCGGAGGTGACCTTCAGCAACAGCATCAGCGTGTCCGAGCACGCCGTCATGCAGATCCTCACCCTGGTGCACAACTATCTGCCCGCCCACGAGTGGGTGACCGCCAAGAAGGGCTGGAACATCGCGGACAGCGTGTCGCGCGCCTACGACCTCGAGGGCATGGACGTCGGCGTCCTCGGCTCCGGCCGTATCGGCCAGGCGGTGCTGCGCCGCCTCAAGCCGTTCGACGTCACCCTGCACTACTGCGACGTGCACCGGCTCCCCAAGGACGTCGAGGAGGAGCTGGGGCTGACCTACCACCCCGACGCCCGTTCGCTGGCCTCGTCGATCGACGTGCTGTCGATCCACACGCCGCTGCACCCGCAGACGCAGAACCTCTTCGACGACGAGCTGATCGGGGCGATGAAGCGCGGCTCGTACATCGTCAACACGGCACGCGCACTCATCGTCAACCGGGACGCCGTGGTGCGGGCCCTCAACAGCGGCCAACTGGCCGGTTACGCCGGTGACGTCTGGTATCCGCAGCCGCCACCGCCCGACCACCCCTGGCGCACCATGCCGTACGAGGCGATGACGCCGCACGTGTCCGGTACGACCCTCTCGGCGCAGGCCCGCTACGCCGCCGGCACCCGGGAGATCCTGGAGTCCTGGCTTGACGGGCGCCCCGTCCGCCCGGAGTACCTGATCGTCGACGGCGGTGGGCTCGCCGGGACGGGAGCGCGCTCGTACACGGTCGCCGGATAACGAATACCGGCCGGCGCACAAGAAATCACCGGAAGAGTTCTCGGGATTCTTGAAAAGATCCCGCAGGAGATCCGAGAGGAGACCGTTAAGAAGATCCGGAAGAAGATCCACCATCCTGTTGTGAGCCGACTCACGCCCACATTGCTGGACGGGCGCGAGTCGGGACGTTTAGCGTCCTTAAATAGTTTGGTTTTTCCTTATGCGAAGGCATTGGCGCCGCGCATACTGTTTCGCAAGAAAACCAAGGCGAACGCCGGGAAGGTGGATCCGTGAGCAGCATGGACGCCGTGTGGGTACGGGGCGTGAACGGCATTCAGATGCATCACGTGACCGACCTTCAGGATGCCGGACGATTTCTGGGCAACGCAGCCATGGCGCTGCGGGCCGCACACGTGAGGACCGGCGCCGACCGGTACTCCAGCATCGCCGCCGAGCTCAAGAGCCTGGTGCAGCGGGTGCGGGAGCTGGAGGACGAGGCCCGGTCGAGCATGCACGACCTGCACTCCAACGACCCGGAGCAGTTCATTCGCTGCCGGGACGGCCACGAGCCGTGGCCCGGCGAGATCCCGGCAGGGTTCATCCCGCGCCACACCTGCAAGGACGAGTGCCTCTACCACGACCGCGACGTCCTCGAGGCCATCACGCAGTGCACGTGCGGACGGCCGCCGTGCCGGGCCTGCGAGATCGGCGGAAAGCTCTGACGAGCACGGGCCTGAGCGCGTACTGAGCGCGCGAGCGCCGACTGAGGGAGCCCCCAGGATCGGGGGGGCTCCCTCAGTGCTTTCCCGCACCCGCGGCCGCCCGGTGGCGGCCGCTCTCGCTGGACGTCCCCTGCCGGGGAGGGGGGAGTATCGGTGGGTGAGGGTGCCGTGAGCCGGCACTCGCCTCCCGAGGCGCCGGCGGGCACTCGGCCCACAGGCCTCGACAACTGCTCCGCGTGACCCCACCGGCCGACGGCACGGCCGTCGGCCGGTGTTCGTCGCAGGAGGGATTTCCCCATGAAACTTCCTACTGAGCGTGCTCGTGGCTCCGCCGCCCACGGCACGGGCCCCGCGTCGTCGCAGGTGAGCGCCGCCGATGCCGGTGTGCTTCTGCTGCGGCTGGCGGTGGGTCTGATCCTGGCGGGTCACGGCGCCCAGAAGCTGTTCGGCTGGTTCGGCGGGCCGGGCCTGGGCGCCACGGGAAAGGGATTCGCCGAGCTGGGCTACGAGCCCGGCGTTTTCTTCGCCGGCCTGACAGGGGTCTCCGAACTCCTCGGCGGACTGGGCCTGGCCGTCGGGCTGCTCACCCCGCTGGCCGCGGCAGCCGTGATCGGGGTCATGATCAACGCCATGGCGGTCGCCCCTGAAAAGTCGCTGTGGCCCGCCGCCGGTCCCGCGTTCGTCTACCCGATGCTCGTTGCCGTCGGCGCGCTCACCATCGCCGCCGTCGGACCGGGGCGGCTCTCCCTCGACCGGGCCTTCCCCTGGTGGGACGGCGGATGGCGGCCTGCGGGATTCGCGCTGGTGGTCGGGGTGGTCGCGGCGGTGATTGTGCTGGCGCTGTAGGGGCGGGCGCCTGCCGCGGGCCCTTCCCCACCTCTGTTCTCCTACGCCCTGGCCGGCGTGGGGCCGCGGCGCTCACCCGAGGGCACCGGGGCCCGGGGGCGGCCCCCGGTTACGAGGCCCCGCGGTGGCGGGTGGCGAGCGTCGTCAGGAGGGGGCCCGCCGCCAGGAGGAGGGCGAGGGTGGCGTAGCCGTACGGCAGGGCGGAGAGGCTGGCCACCGCGGCCACCAGCAAAGGGCCGCCCGCGTCGCCGAGTTCGCGGCCCAGTTCGGCGGAGCCCATCGTCCGGCCGAGGCGTTCGGGCGGGGTGGAGGCCGCGAGGGCGGCGAAGCCCAGGGGGGTGATCAGTCCGGTGCCCGCGCCGATGAGGGCGGCGGCGGTCAGGATGCCGGTCAGGCCCGGGAGCATCGCGCACGCCAGCCCCAACGCCGTGACCAGCATGCCCGCGGTGAGACCGCCGCGTACGGTGACGCGCCCGGAGTCCAGGGCCCGGCCGGCCTTCGGCTGGACGAGCGCCGCACAGGCCGCGAGCACCGACACCGCGGCGCCGGTGGCGACCGTGCCGAGGCCCGCGGCCGCACCGGAGACCGGCAAAAAGCCGACGCCCACCGAGAGCGCGGCCGTCGCCCCGGCCAGGGCAGCCGTCGGCCCGAGGAAAGCGGGGTCGGCCAGCCGCCGGGCCAGGTCGAGCACCGTCTGCCGGCTCTTGGGCAGCGGCGGTACGCGCGGCACGGCCAGTACCGCCCAGACGGCCACCGCCGCGCCGAGCACCGCCAGGACGGCGAACAGCAGACGCAGGCCCCCCGCCCACACCAGCACCCCGCCGAGAAGCGGCCCGAGCGTGTAGCCGACGGACTTCCAGAAGCCGTACGAGCCGAACGCCCGCCCGTGCTTCGCCGCCGGGTTGAGCCGCGCGACCAGCGCGGACGCGGACGGCGAGAACGCGGACGCCGCCGCTCCCTGGCCCAGCCTGGCCGCCCACAGCCAGCCCGGGGAGTCCGCCACCACGTACGCGGCGGAGGCGGCGGCGAACGCGACGAGACCGCCCAGCAGCACCGGCCTGGCCCCGATCCGGTCCGCGAGCGCCCCGAAGAGCGGCTTGAGCAGCACCTCCGCGCCGTCGTAGAGCGCGAGCAGCCCGCCCAGAACCAGCAGGGACGTCACCGCGTCGGCGGAGAAGCCGCCGAGGTTCGCCGCGATGCCGTGCGCACCGAAGGCGGTGGTGAAGCCGGCCGCGTACAACGGCCACATCTGCCGGCCCGGTGCGCTCCTCGTGCCCGGTGCCACAGGTCCCGCGGACGTCTCAGCCATCGGCCCTCCTGTCAGACGTATGGGGTCGCATCGGAGCACGGCTTCGGCCGGAACCGTACCGGTGGCCGCGAGGCCCTTGAGGTGAGGCCCTTGAGGCAGGGGCAGTCGTCATGGGTGGGCGTACAAGCCGTTGGGAACTGCAGCGTGCGGGCGGTGCTCGGGATGTCGGCGGGCAGCGCCGCCCCAGCAGCCGGAGGACGGCGAACCGGTCGACGGCGAGTACGGCAGCACACCGATCCTGAATTCAGGAAGCCCGGATCAATTCTTGAGCGGGAACGAATGGTGCTCGTGCGACACGACCCAGCGTCCGCCCTCCTTGCGCAGCCCCATCGTCAGGCGCAGCCGGTTGTCCGGGTCCTCCGCGAGTTCCTGCCGGGTGCCGCAGCGCAGGAGGGCGTGGGCGAAGGCGACGTCGTCGCCCGCGGTGACGTCGAGCGAGACGAGCTCGAACGACGCGCCCTGCCGCTGCCACACGAAGAACGGCGGCCACGTCTCGCGGTAGCGATCGATGCCCCGTACCCCGTCGTTGGGCGGCGGCACGTCGAACATCACGATGTCGTCGGCGTGGTCGACGAGGACACCGTCGATGTCGCCCTCGTGCACCGCCTTCGCCCAGCGCTCGATGAGTGCCCGGATCTGTGTCTCGTCGTCGGCCATGACCGTGCTCCTTCGACGGTGCCGCGCCCTGCGGCGCGGGGTCGGGTGAATGCCTACGAAAGGGAGACCTTCGCGGCGCGCCTCATTCATCGGTGGCCGGTCGGCTCTTGTCGCGGCCCCTGCCGCCTGGTTGGGTACGCGCAGCGGTGATGCTGAAAGGAGCGGCGTGGAGTCGACGAGCGGGCAGGCACAGGACGTACGAGGCGCACTGCCCGAGGGGCTCGATGACGCGATACGCGGCACTGCCGAGGATATCGCCGCGCTGCTGCGCGGGGTGGCCGACACGGGCACGGCGGTACCCGGCTCGCAGTGGAGTCTCGGGGAGGCAGCCGCGCATCTGGCGCAGGCCAACGAGCTGATGGCCGACATCGCGGCGGGGCGCGCGCGCAGCCACGGGGACGGCACACCGCAGAGCCTGGCGGCGGCCAATGAGCAGGCACTCGCCGCGTTCGACGAGCGCCGGGCCGATCCGCTGGCGGAGATGATCGTGACGCAGGCCGACGCCTTCCTCAAAGCGGCGGAGGGGGCGGACGAGGCGGCCGGCCGGCGGACCGACGCGGCCACGCCGGCCACCCCGCTGGGCCCGATGGACCTGGCCGAGCTGGGCTCGTACCTGCTGACGCACATGCTCGGGCACGGCTACGACCTCGCCCGCGCGCTGGGCCGTCCGCACATGATCGACCGCGCCCGGGTCGAACTGACCCTGCCCTTCCTGGTCACGGCCATGCCACGGGTCGTCGACCCCGCCGCCGCGGCCGGGCACACCGCCCGCTACGCGGTCCGTCTCTGGGGCGGCGCCGGCATCGGCGTCACCTTCACCGACGGCGAGGTCGCCGTGGGCCCGCAGGCGCCGGACCGCCCTGACTGCACGATCCTCACCGAGCCGGTCACGTTCCTGCTCATGGCGCTCGGCCGCTGCGCGCCGTGGGGCGCCATCGCCCGGGGGCGTGCCCTCGCCTGGGGCCGCAAGCCCTGGCTCGCTCCTCGCTTCCCGACCCTGTTCGTCGCACCCTGAGAGTTCCGTCGTGCCGAGCCGCGCGCCGGCGCGACGTATCCGCTTGAGTCTCCAGCGGCTGGAAGGTCCAGACTCACGGGCATGAACGACGACGGCCGCCCGGGGCTGCTGACCATCGGGCAGCTCTCACGGCGCACCGGGATGCCGGTGCGCACCATCCGCTACTGGTCCGACATCGGGGCCCTGCCCCCGGTCGGCCGCAGCAGCGGCGGATTCCGGCTCTACGACGCCGGGTCCGTCGCCCGTCTGGAGCTCGTCCGCACGCTCCGGGAGCTCGGGCTCGGCCTGGACGACGTGCGCCGGGTGCTGGAGCGGGAAACCACGGTCGGGGATGTCGCCGACGCCCATGTCAGGGCGCTGGACGCGCAGATCCGGGCCCTGCAGCTGCGCCGCGCGGTGCTCGGCACCGTCGCCAGGCGTCGGCCGCCGGCCGAGGAGCTGACGCTGCTGGACAGGCTGGCGCGGCTCTCCGCCGACGAACGCCACCGGATCGTCGAGGACTTCCTGGGCGAGGTCTTCCGCGACCTGGACGCCGACCCCCAGCTGAGGGAGCGGATGCGGTACGCGCCCGTGGACCTGCCCGACTCCCCCACCCCCGAACAGGTCGACGCGTGGATCGAACTCGCGGAACTCGTACGGGATCCGGACTTCCGGCAGCGGATGCGCGCCATGGCCGAGCACAGCGCCGCCGGACGCACCGGCGCGGGTCCCGGCCGTGAGCCGGGGGCGTTCCGGTGGTTCGCCAAGAAGGTGGCCGCCATGGTGGGCGCCGCCCGCGAGCGCGGGATCACCCCGGAGTCGGCGCAGGCCGCCGAGGTCCTGGACCAGGTACTGGGGCCCGCCGGCACCGCCGGTCCCGCCCGCCGGGCCGACGTGCTGGCGCGGCTCCAGGCCGGGGCGGACGCCCAGGCCGAGCGCTACCGGCAGCTGCTGGCGGCCGTCCACGGCGAGCCGGTGCCGCCGTCCCAGGCGGACGACTACGCCTGGCTGGCCGCGGCACTGCGCGCCCACCCTTCCCCCTGACCGACGACGAGGAGTCGACGAGTGACCCGAGCGACCCAACTGACCGGAGAGACCGGGTGACCAGGTGACCGGAGAGACCGGGTGACCGGAGCCGGCGAAGACCTGCACGTGATCGTGGTGGGCGGCGGATTCGGCAGGCTGTGCCTGGCGCAGGGGCTGAGGAAGTCGGGCATCGGCGTGGATGTGTACGAGCGTGACGCGTCGCCCCGATTCCGTGACCAGGGCTTCCGGTTGAGCCTGAGGCCTGCACGCCGGCCCCCCGCCCGCCTGCCGCCCGTCCGCCGGCCCGCTGCATCGACATCCGCCAACATAGACATCCATCGAACCCGTGGGACCATGGGTGCATGTCGAATGCGAACGTGCTGCCGCTCGTGGACCCGGCGACGGTGGCGCCGTGCTGCCCGCCCCTCACCGAGCGCCCGCTGACGGCCGAGGAGTCCGAGCGCACCGCGGCGATGTTCAAGGCGCTCGGCGATCCCGTGCGTCTGCGGCTGTTCTCGCTGGTCGCCTCGCACGAGGGCGGCGAGGCCTGCGTGTGCGACATCTCCGACGTCGGGGTCTCCCAGCCGACGGTCTCCCACCACCTGAAGAAGCTCAAGCAGGCGGGACTGCTGACCTCGGAGCGGCGCGGGACATGGGTGTACTACCGGGTGGAGCCGTCGGTCATGGCGGCCATGGGACGGACGCTCGCCGCCTGGGCCACCTGACCGACGGACCACCGGGAGCCGGGTCTCAGCCGAGCCTCCTGACGGGTGAGCCCGCGAGGAACGCCTTGATGTCCTCGACGGCGTGGCCGTAGTACGTCCGGTAGTTGTCGCGGGTCACGTAGCCGAGGTGAGGCGTCGCGAGCAGACGCGGCGCCGTACGCATCGGGTGGTCCGCAGGGAGCGGTTCGACGTCGAACACGTCGACGCCCGCGCCCGCGATCGTGCCGTCCCGCAGCGCGGCGAGCAGCGCGTCCTGGTCGACGATGGCCGCCCTGGACGTATTGATCAGATAGCCGGCCGGCCGCATCAGGCCGAGCTCGGCCGCACCCAGCAGACCGCGCGTACGGTCGCTCAGCGCCAGGTGCACGGAGACGAAGTCGCTGGTCTCCAGCAGCTCCTCCTTGGAGGCCGCGAGGCCGGTGCCGACCTCGTCGGCGCGCTCCTTGGTGAGGTTCTGGCTCCAGGCCACGACGTCCATGCCGAAGGCCAGGCCGATCTGCGCGACCCTGCTGCCGATCTTCCCGAGGCCGAGCAGACCGAGCCGCCTGCCGTGCAGATCGGCGCCGACGGTGGACTGCCAGGGTCCGCCCGTGCGCAGTGCCGTGGACTCGGGAACGATCCCGCGGGCGAGGCCGAGCAGGAGCGCCCAGGTCAGTTCGACGGGCGGGGTGGAGGAGCTGGCGGTGCCGCACACGGTGACACCGTGCTGCTCCGCGGCGGCGAAGTCGATGACCGAGTTGCGCATGCCGGAGGCGACGAGCAACTTGAGCCGGGGCAGCCGGGCGAACACCGTGGCCGGGAACGGGACGCGTTCGCGGAGGGTGACGGCGATGTCGAAGTCGGCGAGCACTGCGACGAGTTCGTCCTCGGTGCCGAAGTGCTCGGGGAAGGTGACGACCTCCACGTCGTCGGTGACGGGCGACCAGTCGACGACCGTGGTCGCGACGGACTGGAAGTCGTCGAGCACGGCGCAGCGGAGTCTCATGTCGGCGCTCTCCTCGTGTGGTGTGCCGGTGGTGTGTCGTTCGTATCGGTCGTGTCGGTCGTGTCGGTCGTGTCGGTCGTGTCGGTCGTGCAGGTGACGGCCGGACCCCGGCAACGTACCTGTGTGCCGGGGAACCTGGTCGGCGGACGAGTCATCGGAGGATCGTGAACGACTGGCACAGCTGGGCCACGATCGCCGTCTTCACCGGCGCGTACGCCCTGATCATCACCGAGAAGATCCACCGCACGGCGGCCGCCCTCGGCGGCGCCGGACTGATGCTCGCGATCGGCGCGACCGACGACGTCTCCGCCTTCTACCTCCAGGACCGGGGCATCGACTGGAACGTCATCTTCCTGCTGCTCGGCATGATGGTGATCGTCGGCGTACTGAAGAAGACCGGCATGTTCGAGTACTTGGCCATCTGGGCGGTCAAACGGGCGAGGGCGAAGCCCTTCCGGGTCATGGTCATGTTCGTCGTCATCACCGCGGTCGCCTCGGCGCTGCTCGACAACGTCACCACGGTCCTGCTGATCGCCCCGGTCACGCTGCTGGTGTGCGAGCGGCTCGCCCTGCCGGTCGCCCCGTTCCTCATCGCCGAGGTCCTGGCGTCCAACATCGGCGGTACCGCCACCCTCGTCGGCGATCCGCCGAACATCATCATCGCCAGCCGGGCCGGGCTGACCTTCAACGACTTCCTGGTCCACCTCGCGCCCCTGTCCGCCTTCCTGATCGTGGTGCTGATCGCGCTGTGCCGCTTCCTGTTCCGCGCCTCGTTCGCGTACGACGAGGACCGCGCCGAGGAGGTCATGGCACTGGAGGAGCGCGAGGCGATCCGCGACCACCGGCTGCTCTGGCAGGGCCTCGCCGTCCTGGTCCTCGTCGTCGCCGGGTTCGTCCTGCACCCGGTGCTGCACTACGAGCCGAGCGTGGTCGCCCTGCTCGGCGCCGGGCTGCTCGTCGCCGTCTCCTCCGTGGACACCGCGGACGTGCTCGCCGAGGTCGAGTGGTCCACGCTGGCCTTCTTCGCCGGGCTGTTCGTCATGGTCGGCGCCCTGATCGACACCGGCGTCATCCGGGCGGTCTCCGAGGTCCTCGCAGACGCGATCGGCGACAACGAACTGGGCGGGACCATGCTGATGCTCGGCGCCTCCGCCGTGCTGTCCGGCATCATCGACAACATCCCCTACGTCGCCACCATGGCGCCCATCACCGGCGACCTCGTCGAGGCGATGGGCGGGGGAGCCGGCCACGTCATGTGGTGGGCCCTGGCCCTCGGCGCGGACCTCGGCGGCAACGCCACCGCGATCGGTGCCAGCGCCAACGTCGTCGTCCTCGGCATCGCCGAACGCAACCGCACCCCCATCTCCTTCTGGCAGTTCACCAGGTACGGCCTCGTCGTCACCGTCGTCACCGTGGCCATCTCGGCCGCGTACGTCTGGCTGCGCTACTTCGCCCTGGCCTGACCGGCCCATATGTTTCCCGTCAGGACCGTTCTGTTTCCCGTCAGGACCGTCGCCGGCGCCCGCGGACATGGACGACGCTGGGAGCAGGACATCCCGAACACCCAGAACATGCTGAACAGACGAGGAGCCGGCCGTGCGCGCACGCGACCTTGCGGTGGAGTACGAATCGGTGAGCGTGGACAGCGACGCGCTCGCGGCGGCCCGGCTGATGGCCGAGCACAAGCTCCCCGGACTCCTGGTGCTCGACCGGCACGGCGAGCCCAAGGCGATCCTCCCGGCCTCCCAGATGGTCAAGGTCCTGGTGCCCGAGTACGTGATCGAGGACCAGACCCTCGCCGCCGTCGTCGACGAGAAGCACGCCGACCGGCTCTGCCAGGCCCTCGTCGGGCGCCGTGTGGGCGACTGCCTGCCCACCACCGCCGCCCCGCCACCGATCGCGGACCCCGACGACACCGCGCTCGAAGTGGCCGCGCTGATGGCCCGGGTCCGCAGCCCCCTGGTCGCCGTCGCCGAGAAGGCCAAGGACGGCACCCACCTGCTCGGCGTGATCACCGCCGCCCACCTGCTGCACGAACTCCTCGGCGCCGTGGGTGCGGACGACGGCGGCATCACCGGCAGCGGCACCGGCACCGGCGGGAGCCCACGCACGCAGTGACGGCGGTACGGGGCGACCGACGCGACACCGCCCCCGCAGGCCCCGCACCGCCCGTACCAGCTCCTTACCGGCTACGTGCCGGGCGCGGTGCCCCCTTACCCCGTGGAACTCCCGGCATCCTGAGCGGATGAGTCATCGCAGCCCCGAGCCGGCGGAGCCGACGGCGCGGAACTACGCCGGTGCCGTCTACGGCTCGCTCCTCGCCGCCTCGGTCATCGCCACGGCGGGGACGCTGGGCCCCTTCCCCCGGCTCCAGCTCGTGGTCATGCTGCTCACCACCGGCCTGGTCTTCTGGATCACGCACGTCTACGCCGGCCTCGTCGGCGACCGCCTGGCCCATCAGCCGCTGTCGCGCAGCGTGGTCCGCAACGAGCTGCGCAGGGAGAGGCCGATCCTCGAGGCCGCCATCCCTCCCGCCGTCGTCGTCGCGGTGAGCCCCTCCCTGGGCCTCGGACCCGGTGACACCGCGTGGGCGGCACTCGGCGTCGCCCTCGCCCAGCAGGTCTGCTGGGCCACCATCCCCCTGGCCAGAGCCGGTGCCCCGCGCCGCCTGGTCGCCCTCACCGGTGTGGTCAACCTGCTGCTGGGACTGGTCATCGTGGTCGCGAAGGCCGTGGTCGCGCACTGATCCACGACCCGCGGCGCGGACGTGCGGGGGTCACAATGGGGAGGAGGGGATCCTCAGCCGCTGCGGAAAGGCGGAATACGCATGCCGTACGTAGCCGTGACCGCCCTGAGCGATGTCGGGCTGATCCGCGATCACAACGAGGACAGCCTCGTCATCGGGCCGTGGACCCTGTGCGGCACCGTGACCGAGAACCCCCAGACGCTCCTCTTCCCGCTCGGCACCCCCCTCGTCGTCGCGGTCGCCGACGGCCTCGGCGGGCAGCCGGCCGGGGAGGTGGCCAGTGCGCTGGTCGTCCGCCACCTCGCCTCGCTCGGGCCCTCGTTGGAGAACGAGGAGGCGATCCGTGACGCCCTGGCGCTCTGCAATCGCTCGGTGTACGCGGCCGCGGACGGCGATCCGGAGCTGATCACCATGGGGACGACGATCGCCGGCGCCGTCGTGCTGGAGAAGTCTCTGCTGACGTTCAACATCGGCGACAGCAAGGTCTACGGCATGGACGACGACGGGCTCCGCCAGGTGAGCGTCGACGACAGTCCGCCGCCGGCGCCGGGACGGCGCACCACCTCCGCCGTCACCCAGACGCTGGGCGGCAGCCCCGTGTTCACCGCCGTCACGCCCCACGTCACGGCCTCCGCGGTGGCCGCGGGCGACCGCTATCTGGTGTGCACCGACGGGCTGACCGACCCGGTGCCGGACGAAGAGGTCGAGAGTGTGCTGCGGGTTCACGACGACGGCAGGGCCGCCTTCGAGCTGTGGAAGGCGGCCATGGAGGCCGGAGGCCCCGACAACATCACGCTCGCGTTGGTCCGCATCGGCGAATAGCCGGACAGCGCAGCCGGGGCGGGGCCGACGTTTCCCTGTCCTCAGTCCTCCGCCCGCTGGGTGATGGGCGCCTCGGTGCGGTCCCCGAGGAACTCGTACCACCGGCGCTGCAGGCAGACGTAGCGCACATCGGCCTCCACCAGGCGGAGGAAGGCCTCGACCGTCTCGGCGAGGCGCTGCTGCAGCCCGGAGTCGGCGAGCACCCCGTCGCCGGTGAAGCCCTGGTGGGCCTTGGCGAGGCTGAACATGTCCGGGTACACCCGGGTGCCGAGGTGCTCCAGGGGCACTCGCAGCGCCCACAGCCCGCGGTTCCCGCCCACCATGGACGGCGACGCGGAGACGAGCATCGCGTGTTTGCTCTTGAACGGCTGCGGCTGGACCCGGGAGACCCAGTCGATCGCGTTCTTCAGCACTCCGGGCACGGAGGCGTTGTACTCCGGGGACGAGATCACAAAGGCGTCGCACCGCTCCAGCCGGTCGCGCAGGGCGAGGGCGCCGCTCGGCAGCCCCTCGGCGGCCTCCGCGTCGCCGTCGTACAGCGGCATCTGGAAGTCGCGCATGGCGGCGAGGTCGGCCGTCGCACCGGTGTCGGTGACCAGGCGGGCGATGAGGGAGGCGAGGCGGGCGTTGGTGGATCCGGTCCGCAGCGAGGCGCCGAAGACAAGCACCCGCAGGGGACCGGTAGGGGCGTCCGTGGACATGGGTACCGTCCTTCGTCCTTCTGACGTGCGAGAGCGCCCGGCGGGGCGCCATGCGGACCAGTGTCGTCCGGGTACGGCCGCCGCGCGATCGGGGGCGAGCCGTGCGGGCACCCGCATCCGGTGCGCTGAGCGTCACGGCGGGCGCGGTCGTCCCACACTCTCCGTCACTCCGGCACTACGCTCCGGGCGACGACCGGCCGCGTCCCCGGAGGCTCCGATGGCATCCCCCGACTCCCCCAGCCCCGACTCCCCGCGCTACGACGACCTGCGCGCGATGTTCGTCAACTGCACGCTCAAAAAGTCGCCCGAGGTCAGCAACACCGAGGGACTGATCGACAGGAGCCGTGCCGTCATGGAGGGCAACGGCGTCGCCACCGAGCTCGTACGGGCCGTCGACCACGACATCGCGACCGGCGTGTGGCCGGACATGACCGAGCACGGATGGGAGACCGACGAGTGGCCCGCGCTGTACGAGCGGGTCATGGCGGCCGACATCCTGGTGCTGGCAGGACCGATCTGGCTCGGGGACAACAGCTCGGTGATGAAGCAGGTCATCGAGCGGCTGTACGCGTGCTCGTCGCTACTCAACGACCGTGGACAGTACGCGTACTACGGGCGCGTCGGCGGGTGTCTGATCACCGGCAACGAGGACGGTGTGAAGCACTGCGCGATGAACGTCCTCTACAGCCTCCAGCACCTCGGCTACACCGTCCCGCCGCAGGCCGACGCGGGCTGGATCGGCGAGGCCGGGCCCGGTCCCTCGTATCTCGACCCCGGGTCCGGCGGGCCGGAGAACGACTTCACCAACCGCAACACCACCTTCATGGCCTGGAACCTGCTGCACGTCGCCGCCATGCTCAAGCGCGCGGGCGGCATCCCCGCGCGCGGCAACCAGCGCTCGAAGTGGGACGCGGGCTGCCGCTTCGACTTCCCGAACCCCGAGCACCGCTGAAGCGCGTCCTCGGCGTGAGCGGCGCACCATGAGGTCATGGACGACGCTCGCCTCCGAGAGACCGGAGAGTCCGGGGAGACCGGGGAGACCGGGGAGACCGGGGAGACCGGGGAGTTCAGCACACCCGCGCGCATCGCCGAGCCCGGCGAGGGCATCAGCCCCGAGGAGCTGGCCCTCGCCGCCCGCAACCACGGCATGCCGCTGGAGTCCCTGCGGTACTGCGTGACTCCGCCCGGGCTGCACTACGTCCTCGTCCACTACGACATCCCCGCCGCCGAGGCCGCCGAGTGGCGGCTCACCGTGCGCGGCCGGGTGCGTACGCCGCTCACGCTCGGCCTGGAGGCGCTGCGGTCGTACGAACCGGTCACCCAGCGCGTCACCATGGAGTGCGCGGGCAACGGCCGGGCCCGGCTCAGCCCGCGCCCGGTGAGCCAGCCGTGGCTCGTCGAGGCGGTCGGGACGGCCGAGTGGACCGGGGTGCCGCTGCGGGCGCTGCTCGCCGACGCCGGGGTGGAGCCCGGCGCCGTGGAGGCGGTCTTCACGGGCGCCGACCACGGGGTCGAGCGCGGCGTCGAGCAGGACTACCGGCGCAGCCTGCCCCTGCCGGTGGCCGCGGGCCCCGACCCCGAGGTGCTGGTCGCGTACGAGATGAACGGCGCGCCCCTGCCACCGCAGCACGGTTTCCCGCTGCGGCTGGTCGTACCCGGCTGGTACGGCATGGCGCACGTGAAGTGGCTGTGCGACATCAGCCTCACCACCACCCCCTTCACGGGCTTCCAGCAGTCGGTCGCGTACCGCTACAAGCAGTCCCCCGACGACCCCGGCGAGCCCGTCACCCTCATCGCACCCCGCGCCCTGATGATCCCGCCCGGCTTCCCCGACTTCATGTCCCGGACCCGCGCGGTGCGCCCGGGCCGGATGGGCCTGGAGGGCAGGGCGTGGTCCGGGCACGCCCCGGTCGTACGGGTGGAGGTCAGCACCGACGACGGCCGCACCTGGCACGACGCCGCCCTGGACCCGGCGGAGGGCCACCCCTGGGCCTGGCGCCACTGGCACACGGCCTGGACGGCGACCCCCGGCACTCATGTGCTCACCGTCCGCGCCACCGACGCAGAAGGCCGTACGCAGCCCCTCGACCAGCCCTGGAACCGCGGCGGCTTCGGCAACAACCTCGTCCAGCGGATCCCCGTGGTGTGTCTGGAGGCCACCGCCTGAGGCCGGGCCGGAACCGCCCGTGTGCGGGCCCGTCGCGGGGTGATCCGCCCCGAGTTGCGAAGCCGCCCGCCATGGGGTTGGTTCGAAGGAGAACCCCTGTTGGGGGTGAGCCATTGTGCTGTTCACCGATCGTGTGGACGCGGGGCGGCGCCTCGCGGATGTGTTGAGGCACCTGCGGGAGGAGGATCCCGTGGTGCTCGGGCTGCCGCGGGGCGGGGTGCCGGTGGCGTTCCAGGTGGCGCGGGAGCTGGAGGCGCCGCTGGACGTGATCGTCGTACGCAAGCTGGGGGTGCCCTACCACCGGGAGCTCGGCTTCGGGGCGATCGGGGAGGGCGGGGTGCGGGTCATCAGTGACGACATCGTGCGCCGCGGGCATGTCTCCCGCGCGGACGTCGAGTCGGTCGAGCACGCCGAGGAGGCCGAACTCGTCCGGCAGGCCAGGGAGTTCAGGGCGGGCCGGGAGCGGATCGACATCGCCGGGCGGACCGTGATCGTCGTGGACGACGGGATCGCCACCGGGGCGACGGCCGCCGCGGCGTGCGAGGTCGTACGGGCGCAGGGCGCGGCCCGGGTGGTGCTGGCCGCGCCGGTGGCGCCACCGGACGCGGTGGAGTGGCTGCGCACGGAGGCGGACGAGGTGGTGTGCCTGTCGACGCCGCGCGCGTTCTCGGCCGTCGGGGAGTGGTACCGGGACTTCTCCCAGACGCCCGACGAGGAGGTCGTCGCGCTGCTGGAGCGGGCCGCGGAGACCGCGCCGCCCGCCTCCCCGGCGAAGACCGAGGAGGTCGAGGTGGACGCGGGCGGGGTGCGGCTCGCCGGAGAGCTCACGATGCCGGACGGGGCCGCCGCCGCGGTGATGTTCGCCCATGGCTCGGGCAGCAGCCGCCACAGCCCACGCAACCGCTCCGTCGCCGCCGCCCTGAACCGGGCCGGCCTGGGCACCCTGCTCTTCGACCTGCTCACGGAGGCCGAGGGCGCCGACCGGGCCAACGTCTTCGACATCGAGATCCTCGCCCGCAGGCTTGCGGGCGCCACGCACTGGCTGCGCACCCGGACGCCCGTCCCGATCGGGTACTTCGGGGCCTCGACCGGCGCCGCGGCGGCGCTGTGGGCGGCGTCGACCGCCGGTACGGACGTCGGCGCAGTCGTCTCGCGCGGCGGCCGCCCCGACCTGGCCGGGCCCCGGCTGCCCGGCGTCCGCGCGCCGACGCTGCTCATCGTCGGCGGCCGCGACACCACGGTCCTCGACCTCAACCGCCAGGCCCAGTCGGCCCTGCGCTGCGAGAACCGCCTGGAGGTCGTCCCCGGCGCGACGCACCTCTTCGAGGAGCCGGGCGCACTGGACGAGGTCGCGGCGCTCGCCCGGGACTGGTTCACGCTGCATCTGACGCCGCAGGAGCCGTAGGGCCCGCACAGCCTTTGAGGAAACCAGGAGCCGGCCGCGCCCAGGTGAGGGTGTACGCCGCCACGAACACCGTCTACCGCGGCAGCGAAAGCACCGCGGGGCCGGGCTGGGTGACCGGCGTCGGCCGCACCGGCGCGGTCGTCGGGCCCTGGCTCGGCGGTGTTCTCGCCGCGAACGGCAACGAGGGCTGGGGGCTTCACCGCCTTCGCCCTGGCCGGTCTGCTGGGCGCCTCGGCGATCTGGCTGGTACCTGCGGCGGCGCGGCTGGGCGGCGGGTACGCCCCGGCCGGCTGCGGGGCGGCGTATCGGCTGTGGGGCTGCGGCGGATACGCGCCGGGGTAGGGGCCGGCGGGCTGCGCCGCTGTGTATGGGCCCGGCTGCGCCGCGAACCGCGCGTACGGGTTGTCGGTCTGCGGCTGCGGCTTGCGGATCGGCGCCGTACGGTGGTGGCGGGGTCGCCATGGAGATCCCCCTCGGTTTCGCGGTCGTCACCGGGCCTGGTGACGACGGAATCCTCACTCCGGCGCGGCCCGCCCCTCTCAGCGGGGCAGAGGCAATCCCGTGTAGTTCTCGGCCAGTTCGGCCGCTGCGTGCGGTGACGTCGCCACCCGCTCCAGCTGCGACAGCTGCAGCCGCGTCTCGAAAGCCGACTGTGCCGGATCGGCATGCAGCGTCGTCGTCATGAAGTACGAGAAGTGCTCCGCCCGCCACACCCGCCGCAGACAGGTGTCGGAGTACGCGTCCAGCAGCGCGGTCGAGCCCGTCCGCCGCCACAGGGTCAGTGCCCGGGCCAGCACGATCACATCGGCGGCGGCCAGGTTCAGCCCCTTCGCCCCCGTCGGCGGGACGATGTGGGCCGCGTCGCCCGCCAGGAAGACCCGGCCGTGGCGCATGGGTTCGGTCACGTGACTGCGCATCGGCAGCACCGCCTTCGACGTCACCGGCCCGCGCTCCAGTTTCCACCCGGGGTCGCCGTCCGTCGCGAACCGCGCGTCGAGCTCGTCCCAGATCCGCTCGTCGGACCAGTCGGCGGGGGCGGTCCCGTTCGGCACCTGGAGGTAGAGCCGGCTCACCGACGCCGACCGCATGCTGGCGAGCGCGAAGCCGCGCTCCGAGTGGGCGTAGATCAACTCCTCGTACACGGGCGGGGCTTCGGCCAGGATCCCGAGCCAAGAGTAGGGATACGTCCGCTCGTACGTGGTCCGTACGGACGCGGGTATCGCGTGGCGGGACACCCCGTGGAAGCCGTCGCAGCCGATGACGTAGTCGCAGGTCAGCGTCTGCTCCCGGCCTTCGTGCCGATAACGGATCGTCGGGCTGTCGCTGTCGGCGCCCTCGACGGACGTCACGTCGGCGTCGAACAGCAGCGGTCCGCCGTCGGCGAGCCGGAGGGCGATGAGGTCCTTCACGACCTCGGTCTGCGCGTACACCATCACGCTCCGCCCGCCGGTCAGGGACGGGAAGTCGATGCGGTGCGCGCGGCGGCCGAAGCGCAGCTCGATGCCGTGGTGGGGCATGCCCTCGCGGTCCATCCGCTCCCCGGCCCCGGCGCTGCGGAGGGCGTCCACGGTGGCCTGTTCGAGGATGCCGGCGCGCTGCCGCTGCTCGACGTACGCGCGGTCGCGGCGCTCCAGGACGACGCTGTCGATGCCCGCGTTGTGCAGCAGCCGCGCCAGGAGCAGTCCTGCCGGGCCGGCGCCGACGATGCCGACGGTGGTGTGCATCAGTGCTCCTCTTCCTGGTCCTGGTCCCGGTCCTGGTCCTGGTCCTGGTCGAGTTGGTTCAGGACCCGGTCCGCGACGGCGAAGGCGGAGTTCGCGGCGGGCACTCCGCAGTGCACGGCGGACTGCAGCAGGACCTCGCCGATCTCCTCGGGCGTGAGGCCATCGCGCGCCGCGGCCCGTACGTGCAGGGCGAGCTCGTCCTCGTGGCCGCCCGCGACGAGCGCGGTGAGCGTACTGCGGCTGCGCGTACGCCGGTCGAGGATGTCGCTGGTAGCCATGCCTTCGGGGCGACCGAAGTGCTCCCGCAGGGCGGCCAGAACCGCCTGCGGGCGCTCGACGTTCGCGAGGTGTGCGGCGCGGGGCAGTTCGACGAGCCGGGCGTCGCGGATGCCGTCGGCGAGTTCGCGGGCGTGGACCGGCGGGGTCGCCACGTCGTCACGGCCCGCGACGACGAGCGTGGGGGCGACGACACGGGCCAGGTCGGCACGGAGGTCGAGCGCGGCGAGGATCTCGCAGCAGGCCGCGTACGCGTCCGGGTCGGCGGCGTGCTGGTCGGCGACGAGCGCGTCGTGATCCGTGAACGCGGGCGTGAACCAGCGCGCCGACGCGGTCGCGGCGAGCGGGACGAGTCCCTTCGTACGGACCAGCTCGGCGCGCTCCAGCCAGGGGCCGGGGTCCCCGAAGCGGGCCGAGGAGCAGACCAGCGCCAGTGATCTCACCCGCTCCGGGTGGTGCGCGGCCAGCCAGGTGCCGACGGCGCCGCCGAGGGAGATGCCGGCGTAGGCGAACGTCTCGGCGCCGAGCGCGTCCGCGAGGTCGAGGACGAGCCGGCCGAGGTCGGCCACGGTCGCCCCGGCGGGCAGCAGCCCGGGGGCCGAGCCCCCGTGCCCGGGGAGATCCCAGCGGACAACGCGCCGATGCTCTGCGAGCGCAGCCACCTGGGGCTCCCACACGGCGAGGGACGTCCCGAGGGACGGTCCGAGTACGAGCGCGGCCGCGTCGGTGTCCTGGTTCGGCTGGGCCGGGCCGTCGATGCGGTGATGGAGCAGGTGACTCACGGGGCGTCATCCCCCTGGCTTTGTGGGCAATCGTCCCGCTGGGGGCACCTCCCAGGCGAAGCTCCGGGGGAGGGACGGGTGGGCACAAGAGCGCCCACCGGGCCGCAGGCGCGCGACAAAGCCCGGTCGACCAGAGCCGGGGCGGAGCCCAGGTACTGGGTCGGGTCGAAGAGGGCCGCCAGGCCGGGGTCCTGGGTCAAGCCGGGCTCCTGGGCCAGGGGTACGCCCTGTTCCGACGCCCGCCGGGCGGCCTCTGCCACCGCGCGACGCGCCTCCGCCCGCCCCAGCCTCGGCGCCAGCGCCGCCGCCACGCGCTCCGTCAGCATCAGCCCACCCGTCATGTCGAGGTTCGCCCGCATCCGGTCCGGACGGACGACCAGCTCCGCGCACAGCCCGGCCGCCGCCGATGCCGCGCCGCCCGTCAGCCGCAGGGCCTCGCGCAGAGGCAGCCATTCCGCGTGCCAGGCCCCTGCGGGGCGTTCGTCCTCGGCGGCCAGTGAGCCGAGGAGAACCGCGGCGAGCGCCGGCACCTGACGGGCCGCGGAGGCGATCAGCGTCGCCCGCACGGGGTTGCTCTTGTGCGGCATGGCGGACGAGCCGCCGCCCGTGCCCTCCGCCAGCTCGCCGATCTCGGTGCGCGACAGCACGAGCACGTCCGCCGCGATCTTCCCCAGCGCACCGGCGCAGAACGCCAGCACCGACCCGAGGTCCGCGACCGGGGTGCGCAGCACATGCCACGGCAGCACCGGTTCCACAAGACCGAGTTCACGCGCATACGCGGCCACGTACCCCGGCCCCGCCTCGCCGAACGCCGCCAGCGTCCCTGCCGCGCCGCCGAGTTGCGCGGGCAGTGACGCCCGTACCCGTGCCACCCGCTCGTGCGCGTCCAGCACGAGTGCCCGCCAGCCCGCCGCCTTCAGCCCGAAGGTGGTGGGGACGGCGTGCTGGGTGAGGGTGCGACCCGGCATGGGGGTGGTGCGGTGTGCGGCCGCGAGCGCGCCCAGGGCGTCGGCGGTCCGCTCCAGATCGGCGGCGACGAGATCCAGGGACCGGGCGGCCACGAGCATGAGCGCGCTGTCCACGATGTCCTGGCTGGTGGCTCCCCGGTGCACGGACTCCGCGTGTTCCGGAGCCACTTCGGCGACAGCCGCGGTGAGGTCGGCGACCAGCGGGATCACCGGATTGCCCCCGGCCCGCGCACGCGACGCGAGGGACCGAACGTCGAAGCGGTCGGCGGCCCGCGCCACGGCGGTGACCGTCTCGCCCGCCGCCGGGTCCTGGACCCTGGCCAGTGCGGCCTCGGCGGCCAGCATGGCCTCGAGGAAGGCCCGGTCGTCCGTGGCGGCCTCCACGAGTGTGCCCGCCCACACAGGGGCGAGCAGCCCGGCGTCACCCATGGAAGTCAAGGAAGACCGTCTCCTTCTCCCCCTGCAGATGGATGTCGAAGCGGTACGTCCGCTCCCCGTCCGGCACGGCGATCAGCGTGGACCTGCGCTCCTCAGGGACCGCCGCCGGCAGTGGATCGGGCCCCGCTTCACCCACGTACGCCCGCGTGAACAGGTGGTGCATCAGCCCGCGCGCGAACACGCACACCGAGAGGTACGGCGTCGCCGCCCGCGGCGGGAGCGTCCGCACCACCCAGTGCCCGTCCGCGTCGGTCGCCACCCGCCCGAAGCCGGTGAAGTCCACACCGTTGCGCCGGAACGAACCCGGACGCGAAGCACCGGGACGCCCGGCCGGCTGCCAGAACTCCAGCAGCGCGTCCGGCACCGCGTCGCCGTTCCCGTCCCGTACGTACCCGTGCACGGTGATGGCGTCGGGCCGCCCGGCGGGGGCGATGTCCCCGCCCCCGGCGAACGGCAGGGCGTACCCGTAGAAGGGGCCCACGGTCTGGGAAGGAGTCGGCGGAAGCATCACTGGCCCTCCTCGGGATCCGGAAGCGTCGCCGCAGGCCCGTCCAGCACGATGTCCCAGCGGTAGCCGAGGGACCATTCGGGGCTCGACAGCTCGTGGTCGTACGTGGCGACGAGGCGGGCCCGCGCCGCCGGGTCGGTGACCGACTGGAGGATCGGGTCGTACGGGAAGAGCGGGTCGCCCGGGAAGTACATCTGCGTCACCAGGCGCTGCGTGAACGCGGTCCCGAAGAGGGAGAAGTGGATGTGCGCGGGCCGCCAGGCGCCCACGTGGTTGCGCCACGGGTACGCCCCGGGCTTGACCGTCATGAACGCGTACCGGCCGTCGTCGTCCGTCAGGCAGCGGCCCACGCCCGTGAAGTTCGGATCCAGCGGAGCCGGGTGCTGGTCGCGCCGATGGGCGTACCGGCCCGAGGCGTTGGCCTGCCAGATCTCGACGAGCTGGCGGCGCACGGGCCGTCCGGCCCGGTCCAGCACCCGGCCGGTGACCGTGATGCGCTCGCCGAGCGGCTCAGCCGCGTGCTGCCGGGTCAGATCCGCGTCGAGCTCGCTCACGTCGGTGACGCCGAAGACCGGGCCGTACAGCTCGGCCGCCTCCGGGTCGTCGCCCACGGGAACGAGCGGCCGCAGCGGGTGGCGCAGGACGCTGCTGCGGTACGGGGCGAAGTCGCGGGCCGGGTGGTGCGGCGCGGCGCCGTCGGCCGGGACCGCCTTGTGCACGGCCTCGATCTCCGCGCTGATCTGCTCCTGACTGGGGACCACCGGGGTCGTCCGGGTCGGCTGGGTCATCGGCGCGCGTCACCTCTCCAGGACGAGCGCGATGCCCTGCCCCACGCCGATGCACAGCGTGGCGAGGCCGGTGCCGGAGCCCGCGGCGGCGAGCTGGTGGGCCACGGCGCCGGTGAGCCGGGCGCCCGACGCGCCGAGGGGGTGGCCGATGGCGATGGCGCCGCCGCGCGGGTTCACGACGGCCGGGTCGATCCCCGGCAGCCGGCTCAGACACGCCAGCGCCTGGGCGGCGAAGGCCTCGTTGAGCTCGACGGTGTGCAGATCGCCCGGCTCACGCCCCGCCTTCTTCAGGGCGCGTCGGACGGCCTCGACCGGGCCCGCGCCGAAGTACTGGGGCTCGATGCCGGTGACGGCCGATGCGCCGATGCGGGCGAGGGGCTCGCGGCCGGTGGCGCGCAGTCCGTCCTCGTCGACGAGCAGGAGCGCCGCGGCGCCGTCGTTGAGCGGGGACGAGTTGCCCGCGGTGACGCTTCCGTTCTTGCGGAACACGGGCTTGAGCTTGGCCAGCGCCTCCGGCGACGTGCTGTCGCGAATGGACTCGTCACGCGCGAGCTCCACACCGTCGACGGGCACGACCTCGCCGTCGTAGAGGCCGTCGGCCCATGCCCGCGCCGCGTTCCGGTGGCTGGCGAGGGCGAAGGCGTCCTGCGCCTCGCGGTCGATGCCGTACCGCTCGGCGAGCAGCTCGGCGCCTTCGCCGAGGGCGACCGTCCACTCCTCGGGCATGCGCGGGTTCACCATGCGCCAGCCGAGCGTGGTCGAGTACATCTGCTGGTGGCCGGCGGGGAAGCCGCGCTCCGGCTTCTGCACCACCCAGGGCGCGCGGCTCATCGACTCGACGCCGCCCGCGACGGCGATCGACGCGTCGCCGACGGCGATGGCACGAGCGGCCTGGATGACGGCCTCCATGCCGGAGCCGCAGAGCCGGTTCACCGTCGTGCCGGGGACGGTGACCGGCAGGCCGGCGAGCAGCACGGCCATGCGGGCCACGTCACGGTTGTCCTCGCCCGCGGCGTTGGCGTCACCGAAGAAGACGTCGTCGATACGGGCCGGGTCGAGGTCCGGCGTACGGGAGACGAGGGCGCCGAGGACTCCCGCGGCGAGGTCGTCGGGGCGCACGCCGGACAGGGCGCCGCCGTACTTGCCGATGGGGGTGCGGACGGCATCGACCACGTACACATCGCGCAGACGGTCGGTCATGTCAGCTCAGCTCCAGTCTTGTCTCGTACCTCGTCGGGGGTGACGCCGGGCGCCGTCTCGACGAGGGCGAATCCCCCGCCGGTGACGTCGAGCACGCCCAGGTCGGTGATGACGCGGTGCACACAGGCCCTGCCCGTCAGCGGCAGCGTGCAGGCGCGGACGAGCTTCGGGGAGCCGTCCTTGGCCGTGTGGTCGGTGAGGACGATGACGCGGCGGGCGCCGTGTATCAGGTCCATCGCGCCTCCCATGCCCTTGATCATCTTTCCGGGGACGGACCAGTTGGCGAGGTCGCCGTCCGCGGAGACCTGCATGGCTCCCAGGATGGCGGTATCGATGTGTCCGCCGCGGATCATGCCGAAGGAGAGCGCGGAGTCGAAGTACGCGGCGCCGGGGCGGACCGTGACCGTCTCCTTGCCCGCGTTGATCAGATCGGGGTCGACGTCGTCCTCGTACGGGTACGGTCCCACGCCGAGGATCCCGTTCTCGGAGTGCAGGACGACGTGCACGCCGGACGGCAGATGGCCGGGCACGAGCGTGGGCAGCCCGATGCCGAGGTTCACGTACGAACCGTCGGTCAGCTCGGCGGCCGCGCGGGCTGCCATCTCGTCGCGGGTCCAGGCCATCAGGCGCGCACCGCCCCTCGCGCCGGGGGTGCGGAAACCGTGCGGTGCTCGATGCCCTTCGCGGCGGCCTGCTCCGGTGTGAGCGGCACCACCCGCTGCACGAAGACACCCGGCACGTGGATCGCGTCCGGATCCAGCTCCCCGGGCTCGACCAGCTCCTCCACCTCGGCGATCGTCACACGACCCGCCATGGCGGCGAGCGGGTTGAAGTTCCGGGCGGCCCGGCGGAAGACCAGGTTCCCGTGGCGGTCGCCCCTGGCCGCCCGTACGAGCGCGAAGTCGGTGGTGATGCCGTGCTCCAGGACGTGGTCGCGGCCGTCGAACGCACGGATCTCCTTGGCGGGGGACGGCACCGCGACCGATCCGTCGGGGGCGTACCGCCAGGGCAGTCCGCCGTCGGCGACCTGGGTGCCGACGCCGGCCGGGGTGTAGAACGCGGGGATTCCGCAGCCGCCGGCGCGCAGCCGCTCGGCGAGCGTGCCCTGGGGGACGAGCTCGACCTCGATCCCGCCGCCGAGGTACTGGCGGGCGAACTCCTTGTTCTCGCCGATGTACGAGCCGGTGACACGGGCGATGCGGCCCGCGGCGAGCAGGATGCCGAGGCCGGCGCCGTCGACGCCGCAGTTGTTGGAGACGACGCTCAGTCCGCGGACCCCGCGCGCGTGCACCGCCTCGATCAGTACATTCGGCACACCAGTGAGGCCGAAGCCGCCGACGGCGAGTGACGCGTGATCCGCGATGCCGGCGACCGCGTCGGCCGCGGACCGTTCGACTTTGTCCATGAGGCTTCCGTTCGCCGCCCGTCGTATCGTGTTCGCCAGATGAACTAGAGTTCACAAGTGACTCGTCCCCGAGTGTGCGTGCACCGGTCACGCATGTCAACGCCCTGGAGATCCGATGCCGGCCACACCTCCTGCCGAGCCGCCCGCCGAGGCGGTGGGTCCGCTGATGCGCGGTATCGCCGTGCTGCGCGCGATCAGCGACGCCGGCGGCCGGACGAGTCTCAGCGACCTCGTCCGCACGACCGGCCTGGCCCGCTCCACCGTCGACCGGGTCGCCGCGACGCTCGCGCGCATGGGGTACGTACGCCTCGACGGCCACGAGGCGGGGCTGGCGCCGCGGCTCATGGAGCTGGGCAACGCCTATCTGGCCGCGGTGGGACTGCCGGGCCTGCTCGGCCCGCTCGCCGAACGACTCGCCGACGAGCTCGACGAATCGGTGTCACTCGCCGTGCCGGACCGCGACGGCATCCGCTTCGTCCACCAGACGACGCGGCGGCGCGCCATGTCGCTGACCTTCCGCATCGGCGACCTGCTGCCCGCCGAACGCACCGCGCCGGGGCCGCTGTTCGCCTCCGCGTGGACGGACGAGGAGTGGGCGGCGTGGCGCCGCGGCACGGGCTCCGGGACCGTATCGGGAGCGGACTTCGAGGAACGGACGGCCCGCGCCGCGAAGGACGGCTGGGCGCTGGACGACCAGCGGATCGAGCCCGGGCTGGTGGCCCTCGCCGTCCCGGTGCACGACCCGCAGGGACGGACGGCCTGCGCGCTGAGCGTCGTCAGCCACACCAGCCGCCACAGCGCCGGCTCACTGCGCCGCGCGCTGCTTCCCCGCGTACGCGAGACCGTGGCCGCGATGGAGCGCGAACTGCGGACGGGGGCGTCCGCCGCCGCGGAGCCGGCCGACGGCACGTCCGCCGCCGGCACCGACGGCGGCGCCACCGGCGGGCAGGGCCTCGCGCACTGGACCGCCGCGTCCAAGCAGGAGCTCGGCGCGGAGTTCGTGGAGTCGCTCGCCCGCGGGCTGACCGTCGTCACCGCCTTCGGGGAGGGCCGCGCGGAACTCGGCCTCACCGCGATCGCCGAGGCCACCGGCCTCG
This sequence comes from Streptomyces sp. NPDC059909, assembly GCF_042730885.1. Taxonomy (NCBI): domain Bacteria; kingdom Bacillati; phylum Actinomycetota; class Actinomycetes; order Kitasatosporales; family Streptomycetaceae; genus Streptomyces; species Streptomyces sp. NPDC059909. Next base: position 334,485 of record NZ_JBHWKX010000001.1, on the reverse strand, counting down.
CCCGCGCCACCGCCCGCCGCGCCCTCATCACCCTGGAGCACCTGGGCTACGTCACCTCGCAGGACCGGACCTTCCGCCTCACCCCGCGCGTGCTCGCCCTCGGCTGCCCCCCGCTCTCCCGGACGACGCTCTCCGACATCGCCGTCCCGCACATGGCGGAACTGGTCCGCCATGTACACGACTCCGCGTCCCTGGCCGTCCTCGACGGCGACGACATCCGCTACACGGCCCGCGTCGCCACCGAGCGCATCATGAGCGTCAACATCACCATCGGCACCCGCTTCCCGGCGTACGCGGCGTCCATGGGCCGCGTCCTCCTCGCCGGCCTCCACGCGGACGAGCGCACGGCACGCATCGACCGCACCGAGCTGCGCGCCCTGACCTCCCGTACCGTCACCGACCCCACCCGACTCGCCGCCCTCCTCGAGCGTGTACGCGAGGAGGGCTACGCCCTGGTCGACGAGGAGCTCGAGGAAGGGCTCCGGTCCCTGGCCGTCCCGGTCCGCGACCACACGGGCCGCACCGTCGCGGCGCTCAACGTCGCCATGCACACCACCCGGCGCACCCTCGACGAGTGCCTCGCGGACGTGCTCCCCCAACTCCGCGCCACCGCAGTCCACATCGAGTCCGACCTGCACATCGCGGGCCGCTTCACCTGCATCGCCGAGGTCTGACCTCAGCCGGCCGTCCGTCCGTCCGACGTCAGCTGGTCCAGAAGTCCCACCAGCGCGTCAGGATCAGCATGCCGATGACACCCATCCACAGCACCGGCGGCACCCAGCCGAACTCGCGCAGGCCCCTGCGCAGGCCCGCCGGTGCCGGGAGCATCCGGTGCTCGACGGTGTGCCGGGTGACGTAGCAGAAGAGCAGGATCGTGGCGGCCCAGGCCAGCGAGCACCAGAGGCACAGTGCGTTGATGCGGTACAGCGACTGGAACTGGAGCCAGGTGCAGAACGCGACGCCGAGGAGCGCACCGGCGTTGAGGGAGAGCCAGAACCAGCGGCGGTAGCGGGCGCCCGCCAGGAGGCCGGCGCCGACGCCGATCACGACGGCGTACGAGACGAGGCCCGGCATCGGGTTGGGGAAACCGAAGGCCGCGGCCTGCTCGCTCTTCATGATGCTGCCGCAGGACACGACCGGGTTGAGGCTGCAGCCCGGGGTGAAGCCCGGGTCCTCGAGGAGCCTGAACTTGTCGATGGTAATGACCCACGACGCGAGCAGACCCGCCGCGCCCGTGAGGATCAGCAGCCAGGCGAGGCCCCGGCTGCCGCCGACGGCATCTGACGGTGTGTCGTCCGGCCCCGGTGTCGGACGCGGCAGGCGGTGGCGCGCCCTTGCCCGGGTCTCCTTGGTCTCCGTGGTCTCCGTGGTCTCCGTGGTCTTCATGTCCGTGTCCATGTTTCCCTCTCCTGACGGTCCGAAAGATCGTTTCGGCGGGGCCGCGATGCACCGTCCGGCGGCCTCCGCCCACCTGGGCCGATGCGCGCACGCAGTAATCGCCGGCTCCCCAACGCGACGGATCGTCAGATTCCGATTAGCGTCGCCGGTGTCCCTGACCCTTGTATCGAGGAGCTCGATCATGAAGCTGACGCTTCGCCACCCGACGGGCGGCATAACACTCAGGCTCGCCGGGGCCACCCGGGCGGTCACGCACCCCATGACCTCCTGCCCGGCGAGCGCATCCCAGCCCCTTTGATCCGCATGGCGTAACCAAGGCCCGGCAGGCGGTCGTACCACCGCCCGTCGGGCCTTTTGGCGTGCGCGACCGGCCTCGGGGTCGCTCCCGGCGAGCGCGGCCGCTTCCGGCGTACGCAGTCGCCCCCCGCGTGCGCGGGGGCTTTCCGGCGCGGCCGCCGCCTCACCCGCGCAGCTGACGAACCGGCAGCAAACAGTGCGCCGCCGTCGACAGCATGTCCTCGTCGCCCACGAAACCCCGGAGCCCCTCCTCGCCGACCGGCACCCCGGGGGCCGCCTCCGGCCATGCGCGGGTGGCGAAGATGAAGTAGACATGGCCCCGGTCCCGTACCGCGGCAAGCCACTCCCGCGGCACCGCGCACTGGGCAGTGAAATGAGGCATCGTCAGGATCGCCTGGCCCGCCTCGACAAGGAGCGTGATGGGGAGGCCGACGGCCTGGGCCGCGTCCACGTAGTCCGTGCCGACCGGCAGACCGATGTCGTCGAGCAGCTTCCGGGCGGCGGCCTCCACCCCTTCGGGACCGCCGTCGCCGTCCCCGAGCGAGTAGGCCAGCAGGAATGGCATGTCGCGCTCGTCATCCGGATGTTCGCCGCTCCAGGCGATGACGACGAGGGTGCCCAACTGGGCCGGGCGGAAGGCGCGTACGGCGCCGGAGGTTGAGGTCACCGTCGGACCTTAGCGACTTACCGGGATCCTCCGGGCGTCCGCGTCACCTGCGCGGGGGAGCCCCGTCGTCGATTACCCCGAAGGTGTCGCTGTCGCTCGCGCGTACGTACGGAGGGGCGGGAGCGCCCAAGGGACGGAAGGGGGCGGAGGGGGGAACGGAGATCCGGCCCCACGATCGGTGGATGCGCGGGACCGGCCGCTCGGCCGGCGCAGTACTCGAAGGCCCATCCGGGTGAATTTCGCCGTCGGCGCTCAGACGCCGCCCACCGGAAGACCGCCGAGGAGACCATCGGGGGCGCCCTGCTTGGCCTTGTTCAGGTCGTTGGTCGCGCCCTTGACGGTGTTGAGCAGCGAGCCCTCCTCCTCCGTGTTCAGCGTCTCCTCGGCCAGCGGCTCCGCGGCGGTCGTGGTCTGGCGGGCGAGGGTGTCCAGGCCGCCGTTGAGACTGCTCGGGGTGAGGTCGGCGGCGAACGCCGGCGCGGCCGCACCCGCGGCCACCAGGGAACCGGCGACGATCGCAGCAACCTTCATGGGCTTCATCAGTGAATCTCTCCTTCGGCGACGCGTGTCGCGCGCGCAAGCGACGTATAATTCAGGCATATTGCGGGTGCTTGTGGCCGCTCCTCCGCCTTTCGTGCGGCTACGTCCTGTGCAACGATCCCCCGGCGCGTCAGAAACTCCGAACCCCGGGAATTCTCGTATCCCACCCGAATGAAGTGACGCGGCCGGATACTCGTGTGAGCTGCCGGGATGCACGTCACGGCCGGTGCCGGGACCTCGTGGAACGCGTCGTGCCGGCCCTGCGGACAGGGCCGGCACGAACGGCGGGATCAGACCGGGATCAGGTCGCGGGCTGCGCCGGAGCGGCCTCCGCGTCCTCGGTGAGGGAGACGGCACGAGCCGCGTCGATGGCCGCCTTGAGCTCGGCGGCATGGTCCGCTGCCACCTCGGCGGTGAGCTGTCCGTTGCCGGCGGCGAGCACGGCCTTCAGCAGGTCGGTCACCGGTGCCAGGACGCCTCCGAGGTTGCCCAGCGCCGTGGCGGAGCACGCACCGGGAACCGTGAAAAGGCCGCTCTCCCCGCCGTGGCGGGGAGAGCGGCCCGGGAAACGCCGTACGGGCGATCAGCTGTTGACGCAGGCGTTGCCGAACGCCGGGTTCAGCAGACCGATCACGTTGACGGTGTTGCCACAGGCGTTGACCGGCACGTGGACGGGAACCTGGACGACGTTGCCCGAGAGGACACCCGGCGACCCGGTCGCAGTGCCCACGGCACCACTGTCGGCGGTGGCGATCCCGGCCGTGCCCGCGACAGCGGCGGCAGCGAGGGTGGACAGGAAAAGAGCCTTCGCGGTACGCGACATGGAGAAGCACTCCTTGATCAAATGTTCAGTTGCCGTGCGTGACTGCCCGGTCCATGGTTCAACGGCGGCGGAGGCCGTCAGGTTGTGCGGCCGATGGAGTGAACGCCGATCACTCCATACGAATGCCGGCACCCGCCGGCGATGCACCGGCGGGTGCCGAGGCCCGTCATTCGTTGCTGCAGGCGTTGCCGAACGCCGGGTTCAGCAGGGCGATGACGTTGACGGTGTTGCCGCACACGTTCACCGGAACGTGGACCGGGACCTGAACCACGTTGCCGGACCCGACGCCGGGCGAGTCCTGGGCGGTGCCGATCGCGCCGCTGTCGGCGACGGCCATGCCCGCACCGCCCATGAGCAGGGCGGCTCCCGTGCCCACCAGCGCGACCGACTTGGCGATTCGCTTCATCATTTCTTCCTTCCGAGTTACCGATGAGGCACAACAACCAACGACGGCACGCAAACCCGGGATACGGACGAACACCGAATGGATTAATCCGAGGCGCGCCGCCCTGCGCAGTTCCGGGCAGGAAGCGGTTAGAGTCCCTTCCACCCCTCGAACGCACGAATAACATACGAAGCAAGCTTTCGCCGGGATCGCGGAGAGCCAGTCGTGCGACATTCCATGGGTGCTGTCCCCTCATGGAGTTCGACCGCTCATCGGTGAGCCCGCGGACCGCCCATATGAATACCCGCGGATATGAATCGGACCTCTTCGGTCCGAGCAGCGACGCGCAGCAGTGGCAGCGCGGTCATTCCCGTACCCGAGCCAGTACACGAGCGGAGAACTGCACGTGCTGCGGCAAGCCCTTGAACCCGGCCTTCGTCCGGCGGTGCTCCACATCGCGCAGCCCGTCGACGGCGGCGTCGCCCGAGTGGTCGCCGATCTCGTGACCGACCAGGTCGCCGCCGGCCTCCGTGCGGCCGTGGCATGCCCCCGGGGCGGTGTACTCACGGAAGCCGTACGCGCGCTGGGTGCCGACGTACACCCGTGGCGGGCGGGGCCCGCGCCGGGGCCGCTGCTGCTTCAGGAGGTCCTGCAGCTCGCCCGGCTCGTGGCCCGGGTACGCCCGCACGTTGTGCATGCCCACGGCGCCAAGGCCGGACTGGCCGCACGGCTTGCCCTGCGCGGCCGGACCCCCACCGTGTTCCAGCCGCACACCTGGTCCTTCGAGGGGGTGGGCGCCATCACCGCCCGGCTGGCGCGCAGCTGGGAGCGCTACAGCGCGCGCTGGGCGGACCGGGTGGTCTGCGTCAGCGAGGCGGAGCAGCGCACCGGCGAGCGGGCGGGCGTCGAGGCGCGGTGGACGGTCATCCGCAACGGTGTGGACACCGAGCGGTTCCTGCCGGCGGCGGATGTCCGGCCGCGAGGCCTGCCGCCGCTGGTTGCCGACCTGCCCGAGTCCACACCGCTCGTGGTGTGTGTGGGGCGGCTGTGCCGGCAGAAGGGTCAGGACGTCCTGCTCGCCGCGTGGGAGCACCTGCTGCGCAGGCTGCCCAACGCCTGTCTCGTCCTGGTCGGCGACGGACCCGACGCCGAGGTGCTGCGCGCGAACGCGCCCGCGTCGGTACGGTTCGCCGGCGCCGAGGCGGACGCGACGCCCTGGTACCGCGCGGCCGATCTCGTCGTCCTGCCGTCCCGCTGGGAAGGCATGGCGCTGACGCCGCTGGAGGCGATGGCCTGCGGCCGGCCGGTCGTCGTCACCGATGTCGACGGGGCGCGCGAAAGCCTGCCACCCGGGCATGCGCTGTTCTGTCTGACGCCGTCCCAGGATCCGTACGGGCTGGCCACGGCCATCGGAGACCTGCTGCTCAATGCGCCGCTGCGCGCCACACTGGGCCGCCAGGGCCACCAGTACGTCGTCTCGGCCCACGACGTACGGCACACCGCGGGTGCCGTCGCGGACGTGTACCGCGATGTGGTGGGCGTACGGCCCGGATGACACGAAACCGGCCCGGGAGAGTCCGAGGGGAAGACTCTCCCGGGCCGGGAGTCACGCGGGAAACGCAGGCACGTCAGCGCCGCGCAACGGCCGTCCCGCGACGGTAGAGCAGCGAGCCGCCGGCCAGCAGGGCCACTGCGGCGGACCCGACGGCCAGCAGGCCCGCCGAATCGCTGCCGGTCTCGGCCAGCGCACCCGTGTTGCCGGACGTGTCGACGGTCCGGTCGTCCGGAGTGTCCACGCCGGGCACCTCGGTGTCGGGAGTCGCCGGGGTGTTCGGCGTCGCCGGCGTGTTCGGCGTCGCCGGCGTGTTCGGCGTCGCCGGCGTGTTCGGCGTCGCCGGCGTGTTCGGAGTCGTCGGCGTGTTCGGGGTGTTCGGCGTCGTCGGCGTCGTCGGCGTGTTCGGCGTCGTCGGCGTCGCCGGCGTGTTCGGAGTCGTCGGCGTGTTCGGGGTGTTCGGCGTCGTCGGCGTCGTCGGCGTGTTCGGCGTCGTCGGCGTCGTCGGCGTCGTCGGCGTCGTGGGCGTGTTCGGCGTCACCACATCACCGTTGGCGCACTCGTTTCCGAAGGCCGGGTTGCCCAGGGCAACGCCGTCGACGGTGTTGCCGCAGGCGTTGACCGGGATGTCCACCGGAATCTTGATGTTGTTGCCGGAGCCCACGCCCGGGGAGCCCACCGCATCGCCCTCGGCGGTCGCGGACGTTCCCGTCCCGGAGTCGTCCGACGCATTGGCGCAGCTGTTGCCGAATGCCGGGTTGAGCACCCCGATGACGTTCACGGAGTTGCCGCATACGTTGACCGGCACGTCCACGGGCGCCTGAACATTGTTTCCCGACAATACGCCGGGGGAGCCCACGGCATCACCGTCGGCGTAGGAGTCGGCGTTGGCGTATGCACTGTTCAGAGACAGAATGCTGGTGGCCGCCGCGGCCGTCAGAATTCCCTTGCTGATGACCTGTCGCATCTCGTTGTCTTTCTGTTCTCGCTCGAGAAACGGTCCCTGGGGCGCGCCTGGCGGCACGGTCCTGGGACCGGCGGAAAACGACCCTTCAGGGTGTTCGCGGTCCTGACGGAGGCACGCATTCACTCGGACGACCGACGCACCATTCCTGTGAATTTCACCGGAAATTGCCGTCCTGTCATGTCCATACGTGCCCGAAAGGGCGCGGGCCGCCGGCGCCGGAAGGCATCGACGGCCCGGTAAGCTGGGCCCGGACTCAGTTGACGTTGTTCTCGGTGTTGCCGGAAAGGGCCGAGATGTCGTTGAGGAGGTGCGACAGCGGCTCGTCGCCCTTGGCCTGGGTCGAGTTCTCGGTGCACTGCTGGCTCTGCGGGTTGGACAGGACATTGAGGTCCTGAACGGTGACCGGCACGACGCCGACGAGGGAACCTGCGTTGACCTTGCCCGGCAGGCCGACGCAGGGCTTGTTGAGCGAGCCCTGGACCAGGGCCATCTGCGGGCTGTTGACACCCTCGGTGGTCTGGTTGCCGTACATCTGCATGGAACCGATGCCGCTCAGCGACGTCGTGCCGGTGTCGTTACCAATGGCGAGCGCCTGCGGCGCCGCCGCGGCCGAGGCCCCGACGATGGACGCAGTGACGGCGGCAGCCGCCATAGCCTTCTTGAACACGACTGATTCCCTTTCTACCGGAGCGCACGAGCATCTCCGCGCGTCGGTTCAACTCGCCGTCCCGGGTTTGGTTCCGCGTTCTCACCCGAATGGCCCGCCGCAAAGAACACGCCGCCGATTGTCATCAAGTCCTATTCGATGCGGCCTCCGGCCGAGGAATCCGAAAGCCGGCGGATGGACAGGAGTACGGCCGGGCGTGCGTTCACTCCCGTCCGGACCGATGATCCGCACCGCTCGTTGGGGTGAAGCGGAAGAACCAACTCCGCCACGGGGAGTTGGTCAGGAGGCTCCGGGAACGGGCTCTCCCGGCTCCGTTCCCGATGCCCTCTCTCGTCCCCCCAGAAAGGGAATCAGTCGTGTTCAAGAAGGCTATGGCGGCTGCCGCCGTCACTGCGTCCATCGTCGGCGCCTCGGCCGCGGCGGCGCCGCAGGCCCTGGCCATTGGTAACGACACCGGCACCACCTCGGAAAGCGGCACCGGCTCCGTGCAGATGTACGGCAACCAGTCCACGCAGGGTGCCAACAGCCCGCAGATGGCGCTCATCCAGGGCTCGCTCAACAAGCCCTGCGTCGGCCTGCCGGGCAAGGTCAACGCAGGTTCCCTCGTCGGCGTCGTGCCGGTCACCGTTCAGGACCTCAATGTCCTGTCCAACCCGCAGAGCCAGCAGTGCACCGAGAACTCGACACAGGCCAAGGGCGACGAGCCGCTGTCGCACATCCTCGAGGATGTGGCGCTGCTCTCCGCGAACGGCGAGGCCAACACCACCACCCCCTGATCACCGGGTTTCGCTCAACCGGCCGGGCCGTCGCGGTACTCCGCGGCGGCCCGGCCGCTGTGTGCGGGCGCCTTTCCGGTGCGGACGCGGGCGCGCCAGGCGCCGCCCGCGCCCACGGCGCGCCCTGCGTCTACCAGCGGGGCCAGCAGGACCGTGAGACGAGCGCGGTCCATTCGCGGTCGGGGGCACCGGGAACGGTCCTGCCCTGGGCGGACCACTGGGCCATGAGTGACGCATAGATGGGCTCCGCCGGCCGTTCCGCCGGCTCCCTGCGGCTCGCCGGGATCAGCATCTGCCGTTCCCAACGGCCCTTGTGCTCCGTCATGCCCTCAATATCCCTTACCGCCCGCCTTCATGGCACGAAAGAACCGGATGCTTCCCCTGAAGCCCTCCGCACTCGGCCGATCGGGTTAAAGGCCGCAACCCGGGTGGGATCCGCGGGTTGATCATTGCGTCACTTCATCGGTGGAGTGCGCAACCTGAAGCCCCTGAAGCCCCTGAAGGGAATCATCATGAAGAAGCTGTGGGCAGCCGCTGCTGTGACCGTGTCCGTGGCCGGCGTCTCCCTGACCGCCGCGCCGCAGGCGCTCGCCATCGGAGACGACACCGGCACGACGTCGCTGAGCGGCATCGGCTCTGCGCAGGTGTACGGCAACCAGGCGACGCAGGGTGCCAACAGCCCGCAGATGGCCCTGGTCCAGGGCTCGCTCAACAAGCCCTGCGTCGGCCTGCCGGGCAAGGTCAACGCAGGTTCCCTCGTCGGCGTCGTGCCGGTCACCGTTCAGGACCTCAATGTCCTGTCCAACCCGCAGAGCCAGCAGTGCACCGAGAACTCGACACAGGCCAAGGGCGACGAGCCGCTGTCGCATCTCCTCGACGACATCTCGGCCCTCTCCAGCAACACCGAGAACAACGTCAACTGAGCTCGGCCGCCGGATCCGACCGGGGATCCGTCCGGGGCCCGGCCCGGCGCACCAGCGTCGGCCGGGCCCTTTGCCGTACCGGCCGGCCGCCGCGGGGCGCGGCGCTCAGCGCTGCTCCGCCGGCTCCTTCACGGCGCGCAGGACGACGAACTTCGGGTTGCTCGCGACGGTCTCGCAGTTGCCGAAGAGGCGGCGCAGCCGGACGTGGTAGCCGAGGTGACGGTTGCCGATCACCCACAGCTCGCCGCCGGGCCGCAGCACCGCGCGCGAGCCGGTGAACATGCGCCAGGAGATGCTGTCGGTGAGGGCGCGGTGGGTGTGGAACGGCGGATTGTTCAGTACGAGGTCCACCGACCCGCGCTCCACGCCCGACAGCGCGTCGCCCACCAGGAATTCGGCCTTCGCGGCCGGGCCGGCGTTCGCCCGGAACGTCGCCTCGGCCGATGCCACCGCCTGGTACGACTCGTCCGTGAACACCACGTCGGCCTCGGGGTTCGCGACCGCCACGGCCGTACCGACCACGCCGTTCCCGCAGCCCAGGTCCACGACGCGGAGCGGGCCGCGGCCGTGCGGCAGGTGCTGGAGGAAGAAGCGGGTGCCGATGTCGAGGCGCTCGGCGCAGAAGATGCCCGCGTGATTGGTGACCGGGCGGCCGGACATGACGCCGATGTCCGGGGGCAGGTCGTAACGGCGCGGCCAGGGCTCGCCCGCGCCGGATCCGGACTGTGTCAGGGCCGGGTCAGGGGTGCAGAAGATCAGCCGGGCCTTCTTCACGGCCAGCGAGGTCCTGGTCGGGCCGACGATCCGCTCGAACAGCTTCAGCGTGGACGTGTGGATCTCCGTCACCATGCCCGTGCCGACGACGAGCGTGTTCGCGTGCAGGCGCGGCGCGAGACGCTGCAGCTGGTCCTCGAGGAGCGCGAGGCTCTTGGGCACGCGCACCAGCAGGACGTCGATCCGGTCCGGGGCGGTGTCCTGGGTCGACAGCAGCCGTACGACACCGGCCTCGGCCGGCGTGCGGTTGCGGGCGAGATTGGCGCGGGTCGCCTGCTGGGTCAGATACGAGTCGGTGATCTGCACGGGCCGGTGCGCGGCGAGCGCGGTGGCCAGGGCACCCCAGCGGTCGCCCAGGACGACGACGGTCCCGGCGAGCTCTTCGCCCTCCAGGTGGCGCAACAGGTACTCGTCGGAGGCGTCCCAGGCGCGGAGCTGGTCACGGGGGTCCTCGGGAAAGCGGGTGAGCGCGAGGTCGCCCCATGACGTCGTGAAGGTGTTCATCGTGCTTTCAGGCTACGCGGCCGCCTTCGACAGCTCCGCCGCGCCGAAGGAGACGTCGAAGCGGTCGCACCAGATGGCGACGCTGGAGTACCTGCCCAGATCGACGTCGGCGGGCAGCGCGTAGTTCTGGTCGCCCTTGTTGCCCTTGAGCTTCCCGAGGCTCACGTACGCACCGTCGTCGAAGACGCGCCATCCGGCCACGCCCTCCTTCACCGGCGCGTCGGTGAGCCAGACCCGCAGATCGGGGCCGTTGCTGGTGTCGAGGCCCTCCAGCCGGAGGGTGCGGCTGCCGTCCGCGAGCTCGACGATCCTGACCGCACCCTTGGTGGCGTGCTCATGACTGATGAACGAGCCCGATGCGAGCACCTTCGGACCGGCGGGGGCGGACGGGGCCCCGTCCGCCCCCGTCTCCGGGGCGTCCGGGGAAACCGGGGCGGCCGCCGGCGGAAGCTCCTCGCGTACGGTCCGGTCCACCCACAGCTTCCATGGCTGGAACCAGTACAGCCCGGCCGCGGCCACGACCGCGACCACGGCCAGGCCGATGGCCACCACGGGCTTCCGTACCACTGATGTCCTCATGCCCCCCATTGAAGCCGCCGGGGGCCGCGGACGGATCGGCCCGCGTGGTGACGGAAGTCTTACGTCTGCGCCGGGCCCGGTGTCCGGGCCGTCATGCGGGGTGCCCGTCGTCGCCCTCCAGGTCGCCCTCCGTCTCCAGGAACACCTGGCGCAGCGCCTCGATGACCGACGGGTCCGGCTTGGCCCACATACCGCGGGACTCCGCCTCCAGCAGGCGTTCGGCGATGCCGTGGAGGGCCCAGGGGTTGGCCTGCTGGAGGAACTCGCGGTTCTCCGGGTCCAGGACGTAGGCCTGGGTGAGCTTGTCGTACATCCAGTCGGCGATGACGCCGGTGGTGGCGTCGTAGCCGAACAAGTAGTCCACGGTCGCGGCGAGTTCGAAGGCGCCCTTGTAGCCGTGGCGGCGCATCGCCTCGATCCACTTGGGGTTGACGACGCGGGCGCGGAAGACGCGGGAGGTCTCCTCGACCAGCGTGCGCGTGCGGACCGTCTCGGGACGGGTGGAGTCGCCGACGTACGCCTCGGGGGCGGTGCCGCGCAGGGCGCGGACGGTGGCGACCATGCCGCCGTGGTACTGGAAGTAGTCGTCGGAGTCGGCGATGTCGTGTTCGCGCGTGTCGGTGTTCTTCGCCGCGATCGCGATCCGCTTGTACGCGGTCTCCATCTCGTCGCGCGCCGGGCGGCCTTCGAGGCCGCGGCCGTAGGCGTAGCCGCCCCACACCGTGTAGACCTCGGCCAGGTCGGCGTCGGTGCGCCAGTCGCGGGAGTCGATCAGCTGGAGCAGGCCGGCCCCGTAGGTCCCGGGGCGGGAGCCGAAGATGCGCGTCGTGGCGCGGCGTTCGTCGCCGTGCTCGGCCAGGTCCGCCTGGGCGTGGGCCCGTACGTAGTTGACGTCGGCGGGCTCGTCGAGCGAGGCGGCGAGCCGTACCGCGTCGTCGAGCAGGCCGATGACGTGCGGGAACGCGTCCCGGAAGAAGCCGGAGATGCGGAGCGTGACGTCGATGCGCGGGCGGCCCAGCTCGGCGGCCGCGACGGGTTCCAGGCCGGTGACGCGGCGCGAGGCGTCGTCCCAGACCGGGCGGATGCCGAGCAGCGCGAGGGCCTCGGCGACATCGTCGCCCGCCGTACGCATCGCGCTCGTACCCCACAGGGAGAGGCCGACGGAGGTCGGCCAGTCGCCGTTGTCGGTGCGGTAGCGCGTGAGCAGCGAGTCGGCGAGGGCCTGGCCGGTCTCCCAGGCGAGACGGGAGGGGACGGCCTTGGGGTCGACGGAGTAGAAGTTGCGGCCCGTCGGAAGGACGTTGACCAGTCCGCGCAGGGGGGAGCCGGACGGTCCCGCCGGGACGAAGCCGCCGTTCAGCGCGTGGAGGGCATGGTCGAGTTCGTCGGTGGTGGCGGACAGGCGCGGGACGACCTGGCGGGCCGCGAAGTCGAGGATGTCGGCGACGGCCTGGCCGTGCCCCTCGGCCACGGAGGCGACCGCGGCCGGGTTCCAGTCCGCCTCCTCCATCGCCTCCACCAGCGCGCGGGCCGTGGCCTCCGCCTCGTCGGCGGTCGTACGGGTCGCGGCGGACTCGTCGAGGCCGAGGGCCTCGCGCAGTCCGGGCAGGACCTGGGTGCCGCCCCAGATCTGCCGGGCGCGCAGGATCGACAGGACCAGGTTGACCCGCTCGGGGCCGGTCGGCGCGGCGCCGAGGACGTGCAGCCCGTCACGGATCTGGGCGTCCTTGACCTCGCACAGCCAGCCGTCGACGTGCAGCAGGAAGTCGTCGAAGCCGTCGTCGTCCGGACGGTCGTCGAGCCCCAGGTCGTGGTCGAGCCGCGCGGCCTGGATCAGCGTCCAGATCTGGGCGCGGATCGCGGGGAGCTTCGCCGGGTCCATGGAGGAGATCTGCGCGTACTCGTCGAGCAGCTGCTCCAGCCGCGCGATGTCGCCGTACGAGTCGGCGCGGGCCATCGGCGGGACGAGATGGTCGATGAGCGTGGCGTGCACACGGCGCTTGGCCTGGGTGCCCTCGCCCGGGTCGTTGACCAGGAACGGGTAGACGAGCGGCAGGTCGCCGAGCGCCGCGTCGGGCGCGCAGGCGGCGGACAGGCCCGCGTTCTTGCCGGGCAGCCACTCCAGATTGCCGTGCTTGCCGAGGTGGATCATCGCGTCGGCGCCGAAGCCGCCGTCGTCCCGCGCGGCCGCGATCCAGCGGTAGGCGGCGAGGTAGTGGTGCGAGGGCGGCAGATCGGGGTCGTGGTAGATCGCGATCGGGTTCTCGCCGAAGCCGCGCGGCGGCTGGATGACGATGAGCAGATTGCCGCGCCGCAGGGCGGCCAGCACGATGTCGCCCTCGGGATTGCGGGAGCGGTCCAGGAACATCTCGCCGGGCGCGGGGCCCCAGTGCTGCTCCACGTGCTCGCGCAGCTCCTGCGGGAGCGTGGCGTACCAGCGCCTGTAGTCGGCGGCCGGGATACGGACCGGGTTGCGGGCGAGCTGCTCCTCGGTGAGCCAGTCCTGGTCATGGCCGCCCGCCTCGATGAGGGCGTAGATCAGCTCGTCGCCGTCGCCGGAGGCCAGGCCGGGGATGTCCTCCGTGCCGAAGTCGTAGCCCTCCTCGCGGAGTCGGCGCAGCAGGGCGACGGCGGAGGCGGGGGTGTCGAGGCCGACGGCGTTGCCGATGCGCGAGTGCTTCGTCGGGTACGCGGACAGGACCAGGGCGAGGCGCTTCTCCGCGTTCGGGATGTGGCGCAGACGGGCGTGGCGCACGGCGATCCCGGCGACGCGGGCCGCGCGCTCGGCGTCGGCGACGTAGGCCGGGAGGCCGTCCTCGTCGATCTCCTTGAAGGAGAACGGCACGGTGATGAGGCGGCCGTCGAACTCGGGGACCGCGACCTGGCTGGCGGCGTCCAGCGGGGACAGGCCCTCGTCGTTCTCCTCCCACGTGCTGCGCGACCCGGTCAGGCACAGAGCCTGCAGGACGGGCACGTCGAGCGCGGCGAGTGCGCCCGCGTCCCAGGACTCGTCGTCGCCGCCGGCCTGCGCCTCGGCGGGCCTGGTGCCGCCCGCGGCGAGGACGGTGGTGACGATGGCGTCGGCGCCGCGCAGCTGGTCGAGCAGCTCGGGCTCGGGGGCGCGCAGGGACGCCACGTACAGCGGCCTGGCCTGACCTCCGGCGTCCTCGACGGCGTCGCAGAGGGCGCCGACGAAGGCGGTGTTGCCGCTCATGTGGTGGGCGCGGTAGTAGAGCACGGCGACCGTGGGGCCGGTGGCGCCGCGCGGGGTGCGGTCGAGCGGTCCCCAGGTGGGCGCCGGGGCCGGGGGTTCGAAGCCGTGGCCCGTGAGCAGGACCGTGTCGGACAGGAAGCGGGCGAGCTGCTCCAGGTTGGCCGGGCCGCCGTGCGCGAGGTACGCGTGCGCCTCGGCCGCGATGCCGATGGGGACGGTGGAGGCCTCCATCAGCTGGGCGTCGGGGGCCTGTTCGCCGGTGAGGACGACCACGGGCCGCTCCTGGGCGAGCAGCAGGTCGAGGCCCTCCTGCCAGGCGCGGATGCCGCCCAGGAGGCGTACGACCACGAGGTCCGTGCCGTCGAGGAGCTCGGGCAGCTCGTCGAGAGGGAGGCGGGAGGGGTTGGCGAAGCGGTACCGGACCGGGCCCGCGGCCGCGCGGGCGCTGAGCAGGTCGGTGTCGGAGGTCGACAGCAGCAGGATCGTCGCGTGCGTCATCGCGTGCGCAGGCCTTCCTCGGGGTGTCCGCGCCCCGGGTGGTCGTAGGACGGCGGGAGTTCCTGACTCACCGGGTCCGCGTGGACGAGGCCCGGTTCACAGTGGCGGGACCGCGCCGGATTCTCACCGGGCTTCCTCCCTAGGGTCCTGGGACCCTGTGCCGTCTGCATAGTAGAGGCTGCCCCTGCCGCGGGGGCGGTCACCTCGAAGGACGCCCGGAGAAGGCGGGCAGGGACGTGGGTATGCTCGCCGCCATGCCGCCCACACCGCCAACACCCCCGGACCGGGGCGAACCCCGCATACGGGACCGGGGTGATGCCTGCCCGGGTGCGCTGCGACTGCACACGGCGGACGACGGGAAACTGGCCCGACTCCGCCTGCCTGCAGGTCTTTTGACATCACGTCAACTATCCATCTCGGCCGACGCGGCGGAGGCGCTGGGCGACGGCGCCCTGACCATCACCTCCCGGGGAAACGCGGAGCTGCGCGGCCTCGGCGAAGGGTGCGGGGCGGAACTCGCCGAGCTGCTGCGGGAGGCGGGGCTGCTCCCCTCCGACACCCATGAGCGGGTACGGAACGTGGTGGCCTCGCCGCTGGCCGGACTCGACGGACTCGGCTGCTCCGACGTGCAGTTGTGGGCGCGCGAGCTGGACGCGCTGCTGTGCGCGAACGCCTGGGCGGCCGGGCTGTCCGGGCGTTTCCTGTTCGCCCTGGACGACGGACGTGGAGACGTGGCGGGGCTCGGCGCGGATGTGACCTTGCTCGCAGAGCCGGAGGGTGCGGCCGTCGTACGCGTGGGGGACCGGGCGTACCGCGTCCGCGCCGCCGACGCCCCGCGGGCCGCCCTCGCCGCCGCCGAGGCCTTCCTCGTTGCGGCGGCCGCGGCGGGCACGGGCGCGTGGCGGGTGCGGGAGCTGCCCGCTGGGCAGGACATGGCGGTGGGGACGTATCTGGAGCGGGCGGGCGTCACCTTTGGAGCCGGTCCGGCGTTCGAGGACGAACACACCGGTCCACTGGACGGTACCGGCGTGCTTCGAACCCCGCCCGTAGGGCGAACCGGGTCCTGGACAGGGCCCCGGCCCGGCGTCGTCGAAGGGCCCAACGGCTGGGCCCTGTCCGTCGCCGCGCCGCTCGGGCGGCTCACCGTCGCGCAACTGCGCGCGCTGCTCCCCGCGCCCGGCGGCCACGTACGCCTCACCCCCTGGCGCGGGGTCGTCCTGCCCGGGTTCGGGAGCCGGGACGCGGCCGAGGCGCGGCTGCGGCAGCTCGACGACGCCGGGTTCATCACCGGCACCGGCTCCCCCTGGTACGGCGTCGGCGCCTGCACCGGCCGGCCCGGGTGCGCCAAGTCGCTGGCCGACGTACGGGCGGACGCGACGCCGGGCGACGGCGGCGGCCTGCCCGTGTACTGGTCCGGCTGCGAGCGGCGCTGCGGGCATCCCCACGGGGAGTACGTGGACGTCATGGCGACGCCGGACGGCACGTACCGGGTGACCGCGCACGGCGTCGACGTACCGACGGACCAGGGACTGGCCGGCGCGGTCGCGGCGGCGCGTACCACCCCATCCACGAGCACACCCACGAGATGAGCGAGAAGACCGTGTTCGACTACGAGAAGGACGGGGCGGAGATCTACCGCCGGTCCTTTGCCACCATCCGCGCCGAGGCCGACCTCGCCGCGCTCCCCGCCGACGTCAGCCAGGTCGCGGTGCGGATGATCCACGCCTGCGGCATGGTCGATCTCGTCCGCGATCTCGCGTACTCACCCGCCGTGGTGGCCCGCGCCCGCGAGGCCCTGCGCGCCGGTGCGCCCATCCTGTGCGACGCCCAGATGGTCGCCAGCGGCGTCACCCGCAAGCGGCTACCCGCGGACAACGAGGTGATCTGCACGCTGTCCGAGCCGTCCGTGCCCGCGCTCGCCGCCGAGCTGGGCACGACCCGCAGCGCCGCCGCACTCGAACTGTGGCGCGACCGGCTCGAAGGCTCGGTCGTGGCCGTCGGCAACGCGCCCACCGCCCTCTTCCGGCTCCTGGAGATGATCGACGAGGGCGCGCCCCGCCCGGCCGCGGTCATCGGCGTCCCGGTCGGCTTCATCGGCGCGGCCGAGTCCAAGGACGCGCTCGCCGGACACGGCGGCGGCATCGAGCACCTGGTGGTACGAGGGCGGCGCGGCGGAAGCGCCATGGCCGCGGCAGCGATCAACGCGATAGCGAGTGAGGCAGAGTGAGCACGCAGCAGGTCGGCCGGCTGTACGGAGTCGGACTCGGTCCCGGCGACCCGTCCCTGATGACCCTGCGGGCGGTCGAGGTCGTCGCGGAGGCGGACGTCGTCGCGTACCACTGCGCCCGGCACGGCCGTTCGATCGCCCGCTCGATCGTGGCGAGGCATCTGCGCCCCGACCACATCGAGGAACGGCTGATGTACCCGATCACGGTCGAGACCACCGACCACCCCGGGGGCTACCGCGGTGCGCTCAACGACTTCTACGAGGAGGCGGCGGAGCGCCTCGCGGCGCACCTCGACGCGGGGCGGACCGTCGCCGTGCTCGCGGAGGGCGACCCGCTCTTCTACGGCTCGTACCAGCACATGCACAAGCGGCTGGCCCACCGCTATCCGACCGAGGTGGTCCCCGGGGTCACGTCGGTGAGCGCGGCCGCCGCGCGCCTCGGCGAGCCGCTGTGCGAGGCCGAGGAGGTGCTGACGATCATCCCCGGCACGCTGCCGGAGGAGGAGCTGACGGCCCGTCTCGCCTCGACCGACTCGGCGGTGGTGATGAAGCTGGGGCGTACGTTCCCGGCCGTGCGGCGGGCGCTGGAGCGTGCGGGGCGGCTGGACGACGCGCGGTACGTCGAGCGCGCCACGATGCCCGGCGAGCGCACCGAGCGGCTGGCGGACGTGGATCCGGAGTCGGTGCCGTACTTCTCGGTGGCGGTGCTGCCGAGCCGTGTCGACGAGGTGCGGCCGGAGGCGCGTCCGCAGGGAGAGGTCGTCGTCGTGGGCACCGGCCCGGCGGGGCCGCTGTGGCTGACCCCCGAGACCCGGGGCGCGCTCGCCGCCGCCGACGACCTGGTCGGCTACACGACGTACCTGGACCGGGTGCCGGTGCGGGCCGGACAACGCCGGCACGGCTCCGACAACAAGGTGGAGTCGGAGCGCGCCGAGTTCGCGCTGGACCTCGCGCGGCGCGGGCGGCGCGTGGCGGTGGTGTCGGGCGGCGACCCGGGCGTCTTCGCGATGGCCACGGCGGTGCTGGAGGCCGCCGCCCAGGAGCCGTACGCGGACGTCCCCGTACGCGTCCTGCCGGGTGTCACCGCGGCGAACGCGGCGGCCGCCCGCGCGGGCGCCCCCCTGGGCCACGACTACGCGACGATCTCGCTCTCCGACCGGCTCAAGCCGTGGGAGGTCATCGCGGAGCGGCTGCGCGCCGCGTCCGCCGCCGATCTCGTGCTGGCCCTCTACAACCCGGGCTCGCGCAGCCGTACCTGGCAGGTGGCCAAGGCCCGCGAACTGCTCCTGGAGCACCGCGCTCCCGACACCCCGGTCGTCGTGGCACGTGACGTGGGCGGCCCGGAGGAGAGCGTACGGATCGTGCGACTCGCCGAACTGGACCCCGCGGTGGTCGACATGAGGACGCTGCTGCTGGTCGGCTCGTCGCAGACCCGTACGGTCACGCGGGGCGCGGGCGAGGCCGACGGCGAGACCGTCGTCTGGACCCCGCGCACGTACCCCGCTTAAGGGCCAATGCCAGTGACTTTGCAGCCTTACAGAGCCCGCCAGTGAGGACATCGCCGCAGGTCAAAGGCTCGCGCGCGCCGTTAAGTCAGTGGCGTTGCGCTCGCGTCCGGCACAGGGCGCCGGTCCGCCGACGGCCCGTGGGCCCGCGCCCTGCCGGCCCGTCATCGCGAGCGCATGGCGGGCCCGGGCCGATCAGTTCGCGGCCAGGACTTCGCGGGCGGCCCGCTCGCCGGAGCGCACCGCCCCCTCCATCAGTCCGTGCATCAGCGTCGCCGACTCCGTGCCCGCCCAGTGGATCCGGCCCACGGGCTCGCGCAGCGCGCTGCCGTAATTGGTCAGCGCGCCCGGCGGGAAATGAGCGACCATCCCGCCCAGCGACCACGGTTGTTCGGACCAGTCGGTCTCCAGGTATGCGGTGGGACGGCGCGCTTGCGCGCCGAAGCGCTCGGCGAGCGCACCCAGAAAGACCTTCTGCCGCTCCCTGGGGTCCAGGCGGCCCAGCCGTACGGCCCCGGGCCCGAACGCATAGCTGCTCAGCACTCCTGGCCGCCCCGAACGCGGGGTCTGGTCGATGGTGATCGGGAGGGGCGACTGGGGTGCGAGCGTCTGCCCCGACAACTGCTGCCCCCTCCAGAACGGCTCGGAGTACTCCGTGATCACCCGGATGATCGCCCCGGGCACCAATCGTTGCCGCAGATGGCTGTGGGCGGCGGGCAGCGGCGGGTCGAAGGAGATACGGCCCGACAGCACGGGCGGAGTGGCCACGATCACCCGCCGTGCCCGCACGGCGAGCGCATCGGAGAGGACCTGCACGTCGGTGGTGTTCTGCACGATCCCCCGGACCGGGCTGGACAGGTGCACCGCCGCGCCCAGGCGCCCGGCCATCCGCCGGGCCAGTTCGGGGGCTCCGCCGTCCACGAGGTGGGATTCCGTCTTCCGGGAGTCGGTGTAGTAGCCGAAACCGCCTCCGCCACGCGCCAGAACGAGCGCGCCCAGCAGCGAGACCTCCGCGGGGTCGGCGCAGAACAGCAGATTCATCGTCGCCCTGAGAAGCGTGTGGGCGGTGGCCGAGGGCACGTTGAGCGGATGGGAGAGCCACTGCCCGAGTGTGCGGGCGTCCCACTCACGTGCGCGCCGGGCCTTCCAGGGGGCGTCTTCCGGAAGCCGCCGCGCCATCAGGTTCAGGCGCAGGAACGCCAGTCCCAGTGCGGCGAGTGCTGCGGGGCCGGTGGTGGGGATGTTGCCCCGGTAACGGTGGTTGATGCCGTCGAGTCGCACGATGCGGTCGCCCTCGTCGTACTGCGGGTACACCTCCAGCCCCAGCTCCCGGCAGAGCTGGAACATCCGTTCCTGGCCCTGGCCCAGCCACGTGCCCCCCGCGGAGACCACGGTGCCGCCGGGCAGCTCCCTGTTCCAGACCCGCCCGCCCACCCGGTCCCCGGCCTCGAGCACCACGACCTCACGCCCGGCCCCGGCCAGCTGCCGCGCGGCCGCCAGTCCCGCGAACCCGGCGCCCACGACGCACACATCCGCTGCCACCTGCTCCATGACCCACCTCCACGGAGCAGCCTCGCCCGCCGGGGCCGGCAGCGCCTTGTGGGTGGTCCGGCCGGGCGGGACGGGGGTCCGTCCGGGTGATCGGGACGGGGGTCCGTCCGGGTGATGACGAAAGCCGCCCGGTCGTGCCCGCCACCTCGGCTTCCGCGTGCAGGTGGCGGGCGCGCCGCGAGACATGCGTGGTCAGGCGAGGGACGCCCAGCTCTTCCAGTAGGTGGCGTCTCCGGCCTGGACGCGGTTGGTGAAGGTGCCGGTGCCGGTGCCTGCGTTGAGCCAGAGGCGGTTGGAGGTGTCGCGGGAGACGAGGTCGTTCCTGCCGTCGCCGTTGAAGTCCCCGGCGCCGATGACCTCCTTGTAGGACTCGCCCCAGTCCTTGAAGACCAGGACGCGGTCCTTGAGGGTTCCGGTGCCGGTGCCGTTGTAGCGCCAGAGCTCGCCGGACTTGTCGAGGGCGAGCACGTCACCGATACCGTCGCCGTTGAGGTCTCCGGCGCCGATGAGGCGCTTGTATCCGGTCCAGGCGGAGCGGATCTTCACGCGGGGCAGGAAGCCCGTGGTGCCGTTGTGGGCGTAGAGGTAGACGTTGCCGGTGGCCGCGACGCGCGCCAGCAGGTCCGGCTTGCCGTCGCCGGTCTGGTCGCCGCTGGAGAGCACGGTGTCGTAGGCGCTCCAGTCCTGGGAGAGGCGGCGGTAGGCGGAGTCGGGTGCGGGCAGGCCACCGCATACGGGGGTGTAGAGGCGGGCCTCGCCGCCCGGCAGCCGCACGACGAGATCGTTGCAGCGGTCGCCGTCGAAGTCGCCGAAGGACACGATCCGGGTCTCCTCCGCCCAGGGGCGCACCTGGAAGGTGCGGACCGGGTCGGCGGTGTCCTGCGTGAACAGGTTCATCGCGTCGCTGAGGGAGGTGCCCAGGACGTCCGAGCGGGTGTGGTCGGCGTAGTCGTGCCACTTGGGCAGGGCCCGGGTGCCCGTGGTCGCGGTGAACGACGAGCGCGAGGAACCGTCATCGGCCGACTGCGTCCAGACCGCCAGCGGGCGGCCCTTGTCGTCGGTGGCCACCCGGCCCGCGCTGCTGGTCCCGTCCTTCAGGACGTTGAGGGTGCGCGGCTTCGACACGCTGCCGCCCGCGAGTGTCTGGGCGACGAAATCGCGGCGGATCGTGCTGCCGAGTTCGAAACGCTTCTGCGTGTAGGTGACGACCACCGAGCCGGCCGCGGTCTGGGTGCTGCTGACCGAGTCCTTCTCGGCGTACCCGTTCAGCTGCCTCGCGGCGCCCCAGGTGCCTCGGGAGGCGAGACGCGTCGCCACGACCGGGCTGCCCGAGCCCACCGCCGTGACATCGCCGTTGGGGGCCGTGAACAACTCGGCGGGCGCGGACCCGCCGGCGTCGACCCCCGTGCTCTGTGCCGTCCCCCAGTCCGCCGCACCGGCCGGCTTGCGGGCGTAGTCACCGCGGGAGAGCAGGTGGAAGCCGCCCTGCGGGTGAGCGGCCAGCGCGACCTGATCGGGCTTCTCGCCCAGTTGCGGCAGATCGCGCGGCGCGGCCCAGGCGCCTGCCCCGGCGGGCTTCTCCAGGTACTTGTAGTGCCACTTGTACGCGGTCGGGTCCGGGTCGACCCCGTCACCCGTGTAGAAGCTGTTGCCGCCCCAGACCACGGCCAGGGCGCCGTCGCCGGCGACGGCGAGGCGCAGGTCCCGCAGCGTGTAGACGTACGTGTTGTCGTCGCGGACGATCGGGTCGGGAAGCCGGTCGAGGGTCACCGGTGCGGACCAGGCCCCCTGCGGGCCGGGCCGTTCGACGACGGTCAGCCGGTGGTCCCCGTCCATCCAGGCGACCGCCTGTCGGCCCGCGGCGTTGGCCGCGATCGTGGTGACGCGCGCCCGCGAGGAGAACCAGTCGGTCGCGAGCGTGCCCGTCACGACGTCCTCGGCCGGACCGAAGGCGGTGGCGTCCGGAGCCAGCCGGGACATCCGCAGCGTGCTGTGCACCCCGTCGGACGCCGTCACCCACCACAGGAGCGAGAGCGCGCCGTCGTCCGTCCGCTGGAGCGTGGCGCCGGGCGCGGGCTTGGCCGACTGCCAGGTGCCGCTGCCCGCGGGCCTGACCGAGAGCACCGTCTCGCCGCCTTGCGTGAAGAGTGCGGCCAGAGTGCCGTTCCGGGCCGACTTCAGGTCGATGACGGCAGTGACCCCGGGCAGTTCCTTCGGGGCGGCCCACGGGCCGAGCCCGACCGGGACCACGCCGGTGTTCACGGCCGGCGCCGTGGCCGCTTGAGCACTCGGAGCGGTGAAGGGCAGCGCGAGCGCGGGAACGAGCACGCTCCCCAGGAGTGCGCGGGACAGCGTGGACATGTGGAAGGCCCCCCCGGGCTTGGTGCGATGAAAGTAGCCGCAGCGTATATCACCCCAGGTCGTGGGCCCGAGGCCGCTCACCTGCGGGGTTCGGCTGCCCGGCGGGCGGGCTCGGCGGGCTGTGGCCGGGGCCGGCTGCCGCTGTTCCCCTCAGGGTTTCGGGGAGTGGGGGTCCCCTCAAGCCCCCGGGCGCGGGGGGAGGGCCGGGGGCGCAGTCCCCGGCCCCACCGCCGCACTTCGCCCCACCACCGTCCCCGCGCGGTCGATGCACACCACGTCCACCGTGACCGGCGCGCCGCGGAGCACCCCGAGCGCCTGGTCGCGGGCGGCCGCGGCCACGAGGTCGCCGAGGGGCACGCCGCGCGCGGCGCACAACTGGAGTGCGGCGAGGCCGGTGTTGGCGTTCGCGACCTCCTCCGCCAGCGCCTCGTCCGCCCCGCCCGCCCGGGCGAGCTCCGCGAGGAAGCCCTTGTCGACCTGGGAGCGGGCGGAGTGCAGATCCAGGTGCCCGGCGGCGAGTTTCGACAGCTTGGCGAAGCCGCCGCAGACGGTGAGCCGCTCCACCGGGTGCCGGCGCACGTACTTGAGCACGGCGCCCGCGAAGTCGCCCATGTCGAGGAGCGCGTCCTCGGGAAGGCCGTACAGCGAGACGACGGTCTTCTCGGACGTCGACCCCGTACAGCCCGCGACGTGCGTGCGGCCCGCCGCCCGGGCCACGTCCACACCGCGCCGGATCGAATCGATCCACGCGGAGCAGGAGTAGGGGACGACGATCCCGGTCGTGCCCAGGATGGACAGCCCGCCCAGGATGCCGAGGCGGGGGTTCCACGTGGAACGGGCCAGCTCCTCGCCGTGGTCGACGGAGATCGTGATCTCGACGTCGGCGGCGGCGACGCGGTGCCGTGCCGCGACCTGGGCGACGTGGTCGCGCATCATCTGGCGCGGTACGGGGTTGATCGCAGGATCTCCCACGTCCAGGGGCAGTCCGGGGCGGGTGACGGTGCCGACTCCGGGACCGGCCCGGAAGACGACACCGGAACCGGCCGGCAGGAGCCGTACCGTCGCGCGGACCAGCGCGCCGTGGGTGACGTCCGGGTCGTCGCCCGCGTCCTTCACGACGCCCGCCATGGCGTACCCGTCCGTCAGCTCCTCCGCGGCCAGCGCGAACGCAGGGGTCTGCCCCTTGGGCAGCGTGATCGTCACCGGGTCGGGGAAGTCGCCGCCGAGCAGTGCCGTGTACGCGGCGGTCGTCGCGGCGGTCGCGCAGGCGCCGGTGGTCCAGCCGGGGCGCAGGCCGGTGTGCTTGAGTTGGGCGCTGCGTCCGCCCGAGGCCGCAGGCTCACCCATGGAGGTCCCCCGTGCACATCCTCGTCCTCGGCGGTACGACGGAGGCCCGCGCCCTCGCCGGATCGCTGCACGCGGGTGCGTGCGGGCCGGGGGTGCGGGTGACGACGTCGCTCGCGGGCCGGGTCGCCGCGCCCCGGCTGCCCAGGGGCGAGGTGCGGATCGGCGGCTTCGGCGGGGCGGAGGGCCTCGCCGCCTGGCTGCGCGAGCACCAGGTGGACGTGCTCATCGACGCCACCCATCCTTTCGCCGGGACGATCAGTTTCAACGCCGCGCGCGCCGCGGGCCAGGCCCATGTTCCCCTGCTCGCGTTGCGGAGGCCCGGGTGGGCCCCGGTGGCGGGCGACGACTGGCACACGGCCGGCTCCCTGGCGGATGCGGCGGAGGTGCTGCCCGCGCTGGGCCGCCGGGTCTTCCTGACGACGGGCCGCATGGGCCTCGCGGCCTTCGCGCACCTCGACGACCTCTGGTTCCTGGTCCGCTCCGTCGACCCGCCGGAGCCCCCGCACCCCGCACGGATGGAGATCGTCCTCGACCGCGGCCCGTTCACCCTCGACGGCGAGCGCGCGCTCCTGTCGCACCACGCCGTCGACGTCCTGGTCACCAAGGACAGCGGCGCGGCGGCGACGTCCCCCAAACTCACCGCGGCCCGCGAGGCAGGCATCCCGGTGGTCGTGGTCCGCCGCCCGCCGGTCCCCGAGGGGGTGCCGGTGGCGGCGACCCCGGAGGAGGCGCTGGCGTGGGTGGGAGCACTCAGGCAGACCTGACGCCCGTTGAGCGGACGGGACCGGCGTCAGCAGACGTGACGGTCGCGCGCGGGGTCGTACAGGTGGCTGTCCCGGAACTGGGACGCCGCCAGCGTCCGGCCGACAATGATCACCGCGGTCTTCGTGATCGCCGCCGCCTTCGTCTGCTCCGCGATGTCGTCGAGGGTGCCGCGGAGGACCACCTCGTCGGGGCGGCTGGCCATGGCGACGACCGCCGCCGGGCAGTCGGCGCCGTAGTGCGGCAGCAGCTCCCCGACGACACGGTCGACGTAGCGGGCGGCCAGGTGGATGACGAGGAGCGCGCCGCTGCGGCCGAGGGTGGCCAGGTCCTCGCCGTCCGGCATGGGCGTGGCCTGCTGGGCGATCCTGGTCAGGATCACCGTCTGGCCGACGGTCGGCACAGTCAGTTCACGCTTCAGCGCGGCTGCGGCCGCCGCGAATGCCGGGACTCCCGGCACGACCTCGTACGGGATCCCGGCCGCGTCCAGCCGCCGCATCTGTTCCGCCACCGCGCTGAAGACCGAGGGGTCGCCGGAGTGGAGCCGGGCGACGTCGTGGCCCTCCTCGCGGGCGCGGACGATCTCGGCGACGATCTGGTCCAGGTCGAGCCGGGCGGTGTCGACGAGGCGCGCGTCCGGCGGGCATTCCGCGAGCAGTTCGCGGGGCACGAGCGAGCCCGCGTACAGACAGACCCGGCACGACGCGAGCGTCCGTGCGCCCCGCACGGTGATCAGGTCGGCGGCGCCGGGGCCCGCCCCGATGAAGTAGACGGTCATCGTTCACTGCTCCTTGGTGACGGACCACTGCGTGACCGGCATGGCCTGGCGCCACCCGGTGAAACCCCCGACGGGCACGGCGTGGGCGACGGCCAGCCGTACGAGCTCGCCGCCGTGGCGCCGGTAGCGGTCGGCCAGCAGCGCCTCGGACTCCAGCGTCACGGTGTTGGCGACCAGCCGGCCCCCGGTCGGCAGGGCGGCCCAGCAGGCGTCCAGCAGTCCGGGCGCGGTGAGCCCGCCGCCGATGAACACCGCGTCGGGTACGGGCAGTCCGGCCAGTCCCGCCGGCGCGGCGGCGCTCACGACGCGCAGGCCCGGCACGCCGAGCGCCTCCGCGTTGCGGGCGATACGTCCGGCCCGTACCGGATCGCGCTCCACCGTGACCGCCCGGCACGAGCGGTCCGTACGCATCCACTCGATGGCGATCGACCCGGACCCACCGCCGATGTCCCACAGCAGTTCCCCGGGCGCGGGCGCGAGGGCGGCCAGCGTCGCCGCGCGGACGTGGCGCTTGGTGAGCTGGCCGTCGTTCTCGTACGCCTCGTCCGGAAGGCCGGGCACGGCGGACAGCCGCAGCGCGCCGGGCGCCCGCACGCACTCGACGGCGACGATGTTGAGGGGGTCCCCGGGGGCGTGCGGCCAGCCGTCCGCGGTGCCGGTGACATGCCGCTCCCGTACCGAGCCCAGCTGTTCCAGCACGTGCATCCGGCTCGGCCCGTATCCCCGCTCCCGCAGCAGCGCCGCCACCTCGCCGGGCGTGCCCGCTCCCGCGCTGAGCACGAGCAACCGCCGCCCGTCGTGCAGCGCGGCCGCGAGCGAGCCGAGGGGCCGGCCGACCGAAGTCACGGTCCCGGTGTCCTCCAGCGGCCAGCCGAGGCGGGCGCAGGCGTACGACACGGACGAGGGGTGCGGCAGGACGCGCAGGGCGTCCCCGCCGAGCTCCTCCGCGAGCGCGCGGCCGATCCCGTAGAACATGGGGTCGCCGCTGGCCAGGACGGCCACGCGCCGCCCGGCGTGGGCGGCGAGCAGCCCGGGCACGGCGGGACGGAGGGGCGACGGCCAGGCCACGCGCTCGCCCGGGCACTCCTCGGGCAGGAGGTCGAGCTGGCGCTTCCCACCGATGATCACGTCGGCGGCGCACAGGGCGGCGCGTGAGGTGTCGGGCAGCCCGGCCCAGCCGTCGGCACCGATCCCGACGACGGAAACGGCGGGGCCGGCGGGGCGGGGGTCGGGGCTCACGGACCGGAACTCTACTGTTCCGGTCCGCCACCGCCCACCGGCCCCCGGGAGAGGTGGGCGCCGGGGCGACGGGCCGGTGCGGCGGCTCGGGGAGATGCCCGGGCGGGCGTCACACCGCGCCCGGGCGGATCGCGATCAGACGACGGAGTTGTACATCGGCTGAGTGATGAACACCACGCCCGTGAGCTGCAGCCCACGGAAGGGGGCGCGCCCGTCGCCCGTACCGGGGTAGAAGTACGGGCCGTTGGGGCCGTACGCGAACAGGTCGGCATGGCCGTCGCGGTCGCCGTCACCGATGCCGACGATGTGGGTGTAGGCGTTCCAGCCGCCGCCGATCCTGGTGCGGGCGGCGAAGGTACCGTCGCCGCGCCCCTGGTAGAGCCACAGGACGCCGTCCTTGTCGCGGGCGACCAGGTCGCCGGCGGTTCCTCCGGCGATGTTGCCCACGGCCGTGAGCTGGTTGTAGATGTTCCAGCCGGTGCCGATCTTCACGCGCGACTTGTAGGGCGCGCGCCAGTCGCCGGTGCCCTTGTAGAGCCACAGGACGCCGCTGGTGTCGGTGGCGAGGAGATCTGACTTGCCGTCGTTGGTGAGGTCACTGCCGGCGGCGATCTTGTTGTAGATGCCCCAGCCGCCGCCGATCCTGGTGCGGGCGGCGAAGGTACCGTCGCCCTTGCCCAGGTAGAGCCAGAGGACGCCGCCCTTGTCGCGGGCGACGAGATCTCCGGCCGCCGGGCCGACGATGTTCCCGGCCGCCTCGATCTGGTGGTAGATGCCCCACCCGCTGCCGATGAGCTTCTGCTCGGACTCCACCAGCTGCCCGGCGTTGGCGTACGGGGAGTAGTACGAGTCGGAGCGCCACAGCCGGCCCGAGGCGTCCCTCGCGAGCACGTCCGGCGAGCCGTTGTCGGTGTAGTCGTGCAGCGCGGCCTTGCGGACGACCTTGAACGTGCCGGAGGAGGTCAGGGTCGGGCCGATACCGTTCAGCGGCCGTGCGCTGATCTCCCACGTGTAGTCGCCGTTGTACGCACTGTGGGACAGGCCCAGGTCGCCCTGCCACTCGTAGCCGAAGTCCGGTGTCTCCGGGTGGTAGAGGTACGCGACGTCCGTCTTCCCGGTGCGGACGTGGCGCAGGGTGACCTTCAGCTCCGCGTTGCTCCGGGACAGCTCCCAGTTGAGCGGCACCCGGCCGCGGTTCTTGTCGAGGTCGATCACGGCGGGGATGTTGTGGCCGACGAGCGTGAGCTTGGTCGGCTCGCCGGTGCTCGCCACGAGGGTGGCGGCCGGGGCCCCGTCGGCCTCGGGGGCGATGCGGTAGACGCCCTCGCCCTCCGCGACCGTACCGCCGCGCACGAACTGAACGCCATCGGGCGCGGTGCCGGCAGAGTCCACGTGGTCGAGGAGTTTGCGGGTGGTCCCGTCCGTCAGGTGGTAAGCGGTCAGCGCGTACAGAGGGCTCGTGTCGCCGTTGGTGAGGCCACCACGGTCGCTGTACGTCACCCAGTCGCCCACCAGGCCGACCTCGATCTTGCTTGCCCACTCGTCGCCCAGGGGGATGCGCCGGATCGTATCGGTGCCGCGCGTGCGGACGACCACCGTCGCCCGGTACGTGCTGGTGTCGTACTCGACCCAGGCGAGGTGCGTCGCGGTGACCGCGACGTCTCCGTTCGCGGCGGCCGCGGGCACGGGGTAGGTCTCGGTCACGGAGCCGGTGGCGAGGTCGAGCAGGCCCCAGTGCTTGTCCGACGTGCCGGTGGTGAAGGACACCAGGGCGTGCTCGGCGGTGCCGGCCGTGACGGAGACACCCTTGGCGTCGGCCGGGAGGCCGGTGGCCGTCACGGTCCCGCCCGCCTTCGTGTGCATCCGGAGCTCCTTGCCTCCGGTCCCGTTGTTCGCGGTGCTGAAGAGGGCCTTGCCGGCAGCTCCCGCGTACGCTTCGCCGATGGGCGTCAGGGGGGAGATCTTCAGCAGCTGTTGTCCGGTGGCCATGTCCATGAGCTGGGCCTCGGAGGGCCGGCCGATCGCCACGATGTCCCCGGAGCCGGTGGCCTGGACACCGAACTGTGCCGACCAGTCCGTCGAAGAGCCGTCCGAGGCGCGGATCCAGGACCGTGTCATAGCGGACTTGTCCAAGGTGAGGAAACCCGTCGCGGTCACCCCGTAGAGTTCGGCGCCCCGCGGGAACGGTGTGACGGACTGCGCGGCCTCCGTCGTGGTGCCCTCAGCGGCCGGGGCGGCGATCGCCGGGGCGGTCAGGCCGGTCGCACCGAGGGTGACGGCAAGAACGGCGGTGACGGCTGCGGCGAGCCTGCGCCGGACCGGGCGTGCGTCATACAAGATCGTTCCTCCCCAGAGGCACCAGGCGCACCACGCGCCACACCGGTCAGACTCTTGATCAGGTGCCTTGGTTGTACGGGGGTATCGGGCCGTAGGGCGCCGAGTGCCGATCTCCTCGCGCGTACGGAACGCGGGTACCGGTCGCCCGCCGGCCGGTGCAGCCGCGGCTGGCACGGACCCGACCCCCTGCCGCCACCCGGCGCGGGAGGCCGCTCCTCAGGAGGTCGCGTCGGCAGCGAGGGCCGACTGATCACTCCGGGCCGCCCTCATCACTTCTGGGCGTGTTCGCCCACGTAGAACAGCAGCCAGACGAAGCCGGCGAAGAGGTGGGTCGCGAAGACGTACACGAAGACGCGCAGGGCGACGCCGCGCTCCTTCCAGCGCTCGTGGTCGCTCTCGCTCACGGTGGCCTCCTGTCCGTACGGGTACGTCGCTCACGTACCTCGCTCATACCGCTCCAGAGTACGGGCGGAATAGAACCGCGGCGCCGCCCGTTCCAGGTGACAGTTTAAGATTCAACCAACTGGAACCCCTGGAGGAGAGCGCGATGCAGTTCGGGATCTTCACCGTCGGTGATGTGACCACCGATCCGACCAACGGCCGCACGCCGACCGAGCACGAGCGGATCAAGGCGATGGTCGCCATCGCGCTGAAGGCCGAGGAGGTCGGGCTGGACGTGTTCGCGACCGGTGAGCACCACAACCCGCCGTTCGTGCCGTCGTCCCCGACCACGATGCTCGGGCACATCGCCGCCCGCACCGAGAACCTGATCCTGTCCACGTCCACGACGCTGATCACCACCAACGACCCGGTGAAGATCGCCGAGGACTACGCGATGCTCCAGCACCTCGCCGACGGCCGCGTCGACCTGATGATGGGCCGCGGCAACACGGGACCGGTCTACCCGTGGTTCGGGCAGGACATCCGCCAGGGCATCCCGCTCGCCATCGAGAACTACGCGCTCCTCCACAAGCTGTGGAGGGAGGACGTCGTCGACTGGGAGGGCAAGTTCCGCACGCCGCTCCAGAGCTTCACGTCCACGCCGCGGCCGCTGGACGGCGTCCCGCCGTTCGTCTGGCACGGCTCCATCCGCTCGCCGGAGATCGCCGAGCAGGCCGCGTACTACGGCGACGGCTTCTTCCACAACAACATCTTCTGGCCGGCCGAGCACACCCGGCGGATGGTCGAGCTGTACCGGAAGCGGTACGCGCACTACGGGCACGGCACGCCGGAGCAGGCCATCGTCGGTCTGGGCGGACAGGTGTTCATGCGCAAGAACTCGCAGGACGCGGTGCGCGAGTTCCGTCCGTACTTCGACAACGCGCCCGTCTACGGGCACGGCCCGTCGCTGGAGGACTTCACCGAGCAGACCCCGCTGACCGTCGGCTCCCCGCAGGAGGTCATCGAACGCACGCTGTCCTTCCGCGAGTCCGTCGGCGACTACCAGCGCCAGCTGTTCCTCATGGACCACGCCGGCCTGCCGCTCAAGACCGTGCTGGAGCAGCTCGACATCCTCGGCGAGGAGGTCGTCCCGGTCCTGCGCAAGGAGTTCGCGAACCTGCGGCCCGCCGGGGTCCCGGACGCGCCCCTGCACCCCGCCGTCGCCGCCCGCCGCACCGCCGACAAGGAGGCCTGACCATGGAGCCGTTGAAGCTCGTCGCCGTATCCGCCGGGCTGAGCAGCCCCTCGTCGACCCGGCTGCTCGCCGACCGGCTGGCGGAGGCAGTACGCGACGAACTCGCCGGACAGGACCGCAAGGTGGAGGTCGAGGTCGTCGAGCTGCGCGACCTGGCCGTCGCCATCGCCAACAACCTGGTGACCGGCTTCCCGCCGCCCGCGCTGGGCGCCGCGATCGACGCCGTCACGGAGGCGGACGGCGTGATCGCCGTGACGCCGGTCTTCACGGCCTCGTACAGCGGCCTGTTCAAGTCCTTCTTCGACCTGATCGACCCGCACGCCCTGACCGGCACTCCGGTCCTGGTCGCGGCGACCGGCGGCACCGCCCGCCACTCCCTCGTCCTCGACCACGCACTGCGGCCGCTCTTCGCCTACCTGCGGGCACTGGTCGTGCCGACCGCCGTCTACGCGGCGTCGGAGGACTGGGGCTCGGGCGGCGACGAGTACACCGAGGGCCTGCCCACGCGGATACGCCGTGCCGGCGGCGAACTGGCCGGGCTGATGACGGCGGTCCGGGACGCGCGGGACGCCCAGGACCAGGAGGAGGGGGCCGACGGGACGACGGAGTTCGAGCGTCAGCTCGCCGACCTCCGCTTCGACTGAACGCGACTGGGGCGGGAGCATCCGGCCATCCGCCCCGGGAGCCGTTCCCCCGGCCGGCAAGGCCCGGCCCTGCGCACACAGGGCCGGGCCCTGTCGTACGCCCTCCTCAGCTCACAGCTCGACCACGTCCGCCACCACACACCCCACGTTGTCCGGTCCGCCCGCCTCGTTCGCCAGGGTGACCAGGGCCCGTGCCGCGTCGTCCGGGTCGGGGACCGTCGCCGACACGCGGCGCAGGTCCGCTTCCGGGACGACCGTGAAGAGGCCGTCGGAGCAGAGGACGTAGCGGTCCCCGGCCCGGGCCTCGTGGAGGTGGATGTCGGCGTGGGCGGGGGACGAGGTGCCGTCGATGGCCCTGAGGAGCATCGCTCGCCGGGGGTGCGACGCGGCCTCGTCCTCGGTGAGGCTGCCGTCGTCGATCATCGACTGGACGACGGTGTGGTCATGGGTGATCCGGAAGAGGTCACCGCCGCGCAGCAGATAGGCCCGGGTGTCGCCGATGTGGACGAGGCCGAGCTGCGAACCGGTCCACAGCAGGGCGGTCAGGGTGGTGCCCGACTCCGGGAGGTCCTGGACCGCGCGGTTGGCGAGCTGAACCGCGTCGGCCAGGAGATTGAGCAGCTCGCCGGGGTCGGCGGACACGCTCTCCAGCGGACGCAGCACGTCGATCGCCGCGCTGCCGGCGCGGGCGCCTCCCCCGCCGTACCCATCGGCGACGGCCAGCAGGCGCGGGCCGGCGTACACGGAGTCCTGGTTGGTGTCGCGGACGAGACCGCGGTCGGAGAGGGCCGCGCAGCGCAGGCCCAGAGGGGCGGTGAGCCGGGACATCGAAGGGTCCTTCCTTGCTGCCGCCGTGGACAGCCGGTCGACGAGGAAGGCCGCGAGGTCACGCCGCGCCGCGGTCTCGGCCTCCACCCGCGCCCAGTAGGCGCGGATGTCCCGGGCCGCCGCGTCCGCGTCCGTCGCATACAGCTCGCAGACGGACCGGATGCGGGCGAGCGGCATGCCGATGCGCCGCAGCCACGCCACCAGCCGGGCGCGCTCCAACTGCGCCCGGTCGTAGTAGCGGTAGCCGGTGACCGGGTCGACGCGGGCCGGGGGCAGCAGGCCGAGCTCGTCGTAGCGCCGCAGGGTCTTGGCCGACAGCCGCGAGGCCCGTGCGAACGCCCCGATGGTCAGCAGCGTCATGCCCGCTCCCCCCGTTCCTCTCTTCCTCGTACCGGGTGCCTCACCCGGCCCCGCCGATGCTGGGGCTTCCCCCGCCGGGAAGGTCAAGCAGTCGCCCGGGGAGGACTCCCCCGGCCCGGTCCGTCCCTCACTTGCGGTTGTAGAGACGCATCGTCACCGCGCCGAAGACGACCACGAAAGCCGCCGACCAGCCCAGCGTCCGGCCGATGTCCGCGGTCGGCCAGTTGCCCGCCATCAACTCCCGGACGGCGGTGGCGAGATGGGTGACGGGGCTGTTGTTGACGAAGGCCTGGAGCCAGCCCGGCATGGTCTTCGGGTCGACGAAGACGTTGCTCAGGAAGGTCAGCGGGAAGATCACCATCATGCTGACGCCCATGACGGACTTCTCGGTGCGCAGGAGCAGCCCGAACATCGTCCAGATCCAGGAGAAGGCGAAGGAGAAGACCATCAGCAGTGCGACGCCGAGCAGGATGCCGACCGCTCCGCCGTCCGGCCGGTAGCCGATGATCACGCCGACCGTCAGCATCACCGCCGAGGCGATGACGTAGCGGACGACGTCGCCGAGGAGATAGCCGACCATCGGCGCGGGCCGCCAGATCGGGAGGGTGCGGAAGCGGTCGAAGACGCCCTTGTCGATGTCGGTGTTGATGGCCACGCCCGTGTACATCGTGATCATCACGACGCTCATCACCAGGATGCCGGGCAGCAGGAACTGGATGTACGCGTCGACCGAACCGGCCAGCGCCCCTCCGAAGAGGTACGTGTACATCAGCACCATCATGATCGGGAACGCGGTCACGTCGAAGAGCTGCTCGGGCACGTGCTTGATCTTGAGCATGGCCCGCCGGCCGAAGGTGAGCGACGCGGAGAGCGCGCTCGGCCGCGGCGGGCGGTCCCTGGCCACGAGCAGGGCGGCCAGCTCCTCGGCCTTCGGGGCGGACAGGGGGAGGTCGTCGGTCTCCTTGGTGGCGACGGTGCTCATGCCAGGGTCTCCTTCGTCTCCGCCACCGGCGTCGCCGCGGCCTGCTCGTCCGTCGCGCCTGTCGTGTTCGTCGCGTTCGTCGCGTTCGCTGTGTTGTTCCGGTCCGTGAGGGCGAGGAACACCTCGTCCAGGCTGGGCTGGCCCAGCGCGAAGTTGTCGACGGTGATGCCCGCCCTGGCCAGCTCGGACAGCGCCCGCGCGGCCTGCTCGGCCGCGCCCAGCTCCGTGCCGTGGCCGTTGACCCTGGCCGTCAGGGCGACCGGGTCCGGGTCCAGCTGGACCGTCGCGTTCAGCGTGAGCGCCAGGACCCGCTCGGCGTCCGGGCGCCGGTCCGCGTCGCGCAGGCGCAGATGGACCGCGCCGGAGCCGACGGACGCCTTCAGCTCGCCCTTCGTGCCCTCGGCGATCACCCTGCCGTGGTCGATGACGGCGATGCGGGACGCCAGCTGGTCGGCCTCGTCCAGGTACTGCGTGGTCAGCAGCACCGTCGTGCCCTGCGACACGACGGCCCGCACGATGTCCCAGACCTGGTTGCGGCTGCGCGGGTCGAGACCGGTCGTCGGCTCGTCCAGGAACAGCAGGTCCGGGGTGTTGAGGATGGACGCGGCGATGTCGATACGGCGCCGCATACCCCCCGAGTATTTCTTCACCTGCCGGTCGGCGGCGTCGGTCAGCCCGAACGCGTCCAGCAGCTGCGCGGCCCGCTCCCGGGCGGCCGGCTTGCGGTGGCCGAGCAGCCGGGCGAGCAGCAGCAGGTTCTCGGTGCCCGTCAGGTCCTCGTCCACCGAGGCGTACTGCCCGGTGAGGCTGACCCTGCTCCGTACGGCGTCGGCGTCCGCCAGCACGTCCTTGCCGAAGACGCGGGCCTCACCGCCGTCCGGCCTGAGCAGGGTGGCCAGCACCTTCACCGTGGTCGTCTTGCCCGCACCGTTCGGCCCCAGGAGGCCGTACACGGTGCCGGCGGGCACGCGGAGATCGACGCCGTCGACGGCCCGGTTCGCACCGAACACCTTCACCAGGCCCGTCGTCTCGATGGCCAGATCTGTCCTCATCGTCGGTTCCTTCGCTCCGGCGAAACAGTCTTCCAGGAGGTGCAGACTCCCGCCGTCGCACAAACTCACCGCCGGCAGCCCGGTGAAAACCGACGCCGCGGGGGGGGGGGAGGGGGGGCGGGGGGTCCGTGGGCGGGGGGTGGGGGGGGGGTGGGGGGTTGGGGTGGGGGGCTGGGTGTCGGGTGGGTGGGGGTGGGGGTGGGGGGTTGGGTGATGGCGGATACGAGGAGCCATTCGGCGGTGCCGTCGGGGG